>DATASI010000154.1:0-2562 GCA_036269255.1 Candidatus Dormiibacterota bacterium | reverse complement strand
CTGTCCGGTCGCCTGGCCGGCGCCCGGATCCCCCGGCGGAAGGTTCACCGTTCCGTTAGGAACCTGGGTAAAGAAGGCGCCGGATGCAGACGGCAGCGTCTGCTGCACCAGGAAGTAGGTCAACGCCAGCAACAGCGCGCCCGCGAGGAGGAAGAGCCCCGCGAAGGTCGCCGTCAGTCGCAAGCGAGCCGACGGCCGGATTCCAAGCGCGCGGATCACAGCCGGTACCCGACGCCGTGCACAGTCTCGATCAGCGGCGGCTCGCCGAGCTTCTGGCGCAGCGTGCCGACGACCACCCGGACGGAATTCGTAAACGGATCCGCGTTTTCGTCCCAAACGCGCTCGAGCAGCTGCTCCGCGCTGATCACACTGCCCTCGGCAGCCATCAGCACCTGCAGAACACCGAATTCCTTCCTTGTCAGATGAATGAAATGGCCGGCTCGCGTCAGCTCACGACGGGCGGGGTCGAGAATCAGCCCGCGCCTCGCAAGCACCGGCGGCAACGCCGGCGTCGACCGTCGTCCCAGGGCCCGGAGCCGCGCGATCAGCTCGGCGAAGGCGAACGGCTTGGGCAGATAATCGTCGGCGCCGAGATTCAACCCGTCGACGCGGTCGTCGATCGTTCCCGAGGCGGTCAGCATCAGGATCCGCGTGGTGCCGCCAGCGAGCTCGCGACACAGGTCGTCACCGTGGATCACCGGTAGATCGCGGTCGAGAACGATGACGTCGTACTGATTGGCGATCGCCAGCTCCTGGCCGGCCCCGCCGTCGTAGGCAACGTCGATCGCCATTCCCTCATGGCGCAGCCCCTGCGCGATCGTGTCGGCCAGGACCTGTTTGTCCTCGATAACAAGCACGCGCAAGGCAGTTCTCGTCAATGAACATACGCGCCGCACTTAAGAAAAACCTAAAGAATCTGTCGCTATACGGATAAGGAAAACGTAAAGAAATCGCTTTACGGAATCCAGAAGCGCCAGGCTGTACAACAGCGCTGAAATCCACGACCACGGAGGTCTATCAGCGTGAAATACAGAGTGCCGTTAGCGCTTCTCGCCCTGGCGTTTTCGCTGGCCTTGTCCGCCTGCGGAATCAACGTCAACGCCGCACATCCAACGCCGACTCCCGATCCAGAGAGGGCGATGCTCGCCTTTACCCAGTGCATGCGAGCGCACGGTGTCAACCTGCCGGATCCTGGCTCCAATGGCACCGTGACGATCGGCGGCCCCGACAATCCCATCGACTCGACAACCATGCAGGCCGCACAGAACGCCTGCAAGTCGAAGCTCCCCAAGGGCGGAAAGCAACCAACCGCAGCCGAGCAAAAGCAGTTCCAGGATGCGGCGCTCAAATTTGCCCAGTGCATGCGAGCCCACGGTGTCGACATGCCCGATCCGACGTTCGGCAACGGCGGCGGCGGCGTACAGGTACAGCAGAAAATGGGCAGTGGGACCGACCCCACCTCGGCGCAATTCCAGGCTGCCCAAAAAGCCTGCCAGTCGCTGATGCCAAATCGGCCCGGTAGCGGGACGATGCATACCCAGGGCGGCGGTGGTAGTGGCCCTAGCCTGTCGGTTGGGGGCCAGTAATGCCATCGAGAAGGGCGGTTGGCCTCGTCACCGGAACGGTTCTGCTGGCTGGATTCGTAGTCGCTGGGGGAATCTACGCCTTCAATGCGCTGCAGGTGAAGGCGTCGTCGGGCCAGAACGACCCGGTGCACTCGGCCGCGGGAACAACCACCGTCGCCGTCGTTAAGCGCGACCTGGTCAGCCGCATCAACGTCAACGGGACGCTGGGCTATGCGGACCAGGGTCAGCTCGTGAGCATGGCGCACGGCACGGTCACAGCGATCGCAGCGGAGGGCAGCATCGTCCAGCGCGGGCAAACGCTCTTTGAAGTCGATGGCCGCCCGGTCGTGCTCTTCTACGGAGATCGCCCAGCATGGCGCCCGTTCGCCCTCGGCATGAGCGACGTGGTCGATGTCAAGCAGCTCGAGCAAAACCTGATCGCGCTTGGCTATGCGACCTCGAGCAACTTATCCACCGATGGTCATTTCACGTCGTCTGATGTCGCGGCGATCAAGCGCTGGCAAAAAGCGATGGGCCTGAGTCAGACCGGGTCCATCGACCTCGGCCAGATCGTCTTCGAGCCGGGCGCCGTTCGGATTGGCACGCACCAGGCGCAGGTCGGCTCACCAGCGGGCGGCGTCATCACCGCAATTTCGTCGACCACCCGGATCGTGACCGTCGATCTGGACGCCAGCAAACAATCACTCGTGAAGGTTGGCGATGCCGTAAGGGTGACGCTGCCCACGAGCGGCCAGTCGACGACCGGCACGGTGACATCCATCTCATCCGTCGCCCAAAACACGGGCGGCAGCCAGAACCCGCGGACGACCGTGCGGCTGACGATCAGCTTGGCCGATCCGACCGCGACCGGTAGTCTCGACGCGGCTCCCGTCAATGTCGGCATTACGACCGACTCGGTGAAGAACGTCCTTGCGGTGCCGATCAACGCGCTCCTGGCGCTGAACGATGGCGGCTACGCCGTCGAGGTCGACCAGGG
>DATASI010000153.1:0-17991 GCA_036269255.1 Candidatus Dormiibacterota bacterium | reverse complement strand
GTGGGGGATGGTCGCGGTCGCGACGATCAGGCGGCCGTTGGCCAGGTGCCACCAGAGGTCAGGGTCGAGGGGCGGGACCGCGGCCAGGCTGAAGATGGCGACAAAGAGCAGGCTGCGCAGCAGGACGGCGCTTGTCGCCTGGCGGACCAGGGCAGCCGGCGAAGGCAGCTCGAAACGACGCCAAGAGGTGGGCCGATCCGCCCGCGCGCTGGCCCACTCCACTGATTTCCGCATCCCGGTCGGTGATGTAACGGCCGGGTCACGGGCTTCCCTTCAGCGAGCGGTCAAGAGCGTTCGAGCAGGACGCGCGCGGCGAATCTGGGCAGGGCCAGCATCCGCCGCCAGCGCCAGGGCTCGCGGGTCAGCCGGTGGAGCCACTCGACGCCGTGCCGGCGCATCCAGGGTGGCGCTCGGCGCGCCCGCCCTGAGATGAAATCGAAGGCGCCCCCGACGCCCATGCCCACGGTTGCCCCTGACCGCTCGAGATTGCGGGCCAGCCAGGCCTCCTCGGCTCCTCCCCCGTAGGCCAGCAAGACGACCTGCGCCCTACTCGCGCGCACGGCGGCCACCGTGGCCTCGTCGTCAAGGGCGCGCGGCGAGCCGCCGAAATTCCCGGCCAGGCTGAAGCCCGGGGCACGGCGCTTGAGGGCGTCCGCGGCCGCGGCCGCGACGCCCGGCGCCCCGCCGAGGAAGAAGAAGCGCCAGCCGTCTCGCGCCCCTCGCGCCGCCAGCGCCTGGACGAAGTCGACCCCGGGAATGCGCTCCGGCAGCGGATGGCCCAGCCGTCGAGCGGCCCACTCCACGCCGACGCCGTCGGCGAGCGCGAGGTCGGCGGCGCGCAACACCGCCGCGAATTGTGGATCGCGCCCCGCCTGCATGATGCGCTCGGGGTTGACGCTGATCACGACTCGCGGCCGGCGCTCGGCGATCGCCTGCGCCACCCAGTCGACCGCCTGCTGTTGGGTGATCGGATCGACCGGCACCCCCAGCAGGGTGAACCGGGTCACGCGGCAAACGCCTGCCGGTAGACCTCCGCCGTTTCGCGGCCGATGCGCTCGACGCTGAACGCGGTCGCCCGCTGCAGCCCAGCGGCATGGAGCCGGCGTGCCTCGTCCTCGAATCGAAGTAGCCGCTCCATCGACTGGGTCAGCTCCTCGACGCTCTCGGAGCGAAGCACGACGCCGGCCTCGTCCACCAGCTCGCTCAGCGCTTCCGCTGACGACACGATCACCGGCGTCCCGCAGGCCATCGCCTCGAGCACGGGCAGCCCGAAACCCTCGTATCGTGACGGATAGACGAAGATGGCGGCGCCGCTGTAGATCGCCGGCAGCAGCTCGCGAGGAACGTAGTCCACGCCCAGGACATGGCCGCGCGTCCCTGGCCGGCGCAGCTCGCGCGCCAGGCGCTCGGCACCGCGGTTGGTGCGGCCGACGAAGACGAGCGCCGAGTCATCGGCGAGGTCCGGCGGGAGCAGCTCGTAGGCCGCGCGCAGCCGAGCCAGGTCTTTTCTCGGATCGACGGTGCCGACGTAGAGGATGTATTTCTCCGGCAAGCCGAACCGCTTGCGCACCGTGGCAACCTCGTCCGACGGGCGCGGCGAAAAGATCGGCTCGGCGCAGAGCGGGACATAAGCAACCCGTTCGGCCGCGATATGGTACAGGTCGATGAGCTGCCGACAGACGGCCTGGGAGGACACCATCACCCGGCGCGATCGGCGGATGCTGCGAGGACCGAGCCAACCGAAATACCAGCGGGCACGCGGATGCATGTCTCCCGGACGCACCCGGTACACGAGGTCAGGCACTGTCAGCACCAGCGGCACCGAGCTCAGCAGTGGAGCAACGCCGGCCACCGAATGCAGGAGCCGCAGCCCGCGCGGTGACGCGCCGAAGCGCCAGGGCACCGACCACTGCTCTCGACCGAGGCGCAGCCCGCGCGGCACCCGGGCAAAGGGAATGACACGGTGGCCCTCCAGCGCGTCCCCCATGTGAACGATCATGTCGCTCGTGACGAGGACATCAACCGATGCGCCGACTCGGCGGAGTCCGCGAAGGATGTGCAAGCCATGATGCTCGAGGCCGGTGAAGGGTTGCGCGGCGAACAAGAGGTCGACCGCGATGCCATCCGGCACCGTGTTGGGCACGCTGGCGATGCTACGACACCGGCGCCCGACGATGCCGCGAGGGAGCAGCTCGCCAAGCCCGGGGGGAGGCGGCCGGCGTGATCGTTGGCATCGATGGCACGCCCGCGGTTCGGCCGCAGCCGAGCGGCACCGAGGTCTACACGCGCAACATCATCGAAGCCCTGGCGGCGGCGGGCACCGACGGTCAGCGGCGCATGCGGGTCTACGCGAACGCGGTCGCCGCACCCCAATGGTTGCCCGCCGGCGTCGAGTGGCGAGGCATCCCGTTTCCACGCCTGTGGACGCACTGGCGGCTTCGACAGTCGCTGCGACGCGATCGGCCGGACGTCAGCTTCATCCCTGGCCATGTCCTTCCCTTCAACCTCGGTCTGCCTGCCGTCGTGACCATCCACGATCTCGGGCACCGGCACGAACCTGCCTCCTACTCCCGCGCCGATTGGTGGTACCTGGAGCTGACCAGCCGCTACGCCGCGAGACGGGCGACCCGCTTGATCGCGGTTTCGCAATCCACCGCCGATGACCTGCGCCGATACTACGGCGTTCCCGCCGGGCGGGTCACCGTGGCGCATTCCGGGGTGAGCGCGACCATGCGGCCGCAGGCTCCAGCCGTCGTGACGGAAGTGATCGATCGGCTCCAGCTGCCCCAGTCGTACTTCCTGTACGTGGGCCGCGATCACCCCCGGAAAAACCTGCCGATGTTGCGGCGGGCGTTTGCCGACGCGAGGGCCCGCGGATTGCGCGCCGGCCTGGTCTTCGCCGGACCTGGACATCACCCTGCGCTCGCGGGCGATGGTGTGGTCGTCCTTCCCTACGTTTCGGCGGCCGACCTGCCGGCGCTCTATGCCGGCGCGCTGGCGGTCACCATCCCCTCACGCTTCGAGGGGTTTGGGTTTCCGGCGCTCGAGGCGATGCGTTGCGGCACCGCGGTGATCGCCTCCACCGCCGGTGCGCTGCCCGAAATCGTCGGCACCGCGGGCATCCTGCTGAATCCGCTGGATCCAGGCGGCTGGAGCCACGCCCTGGTCGAGATAGCGTCGGACCCGGCGCTCCAGCGGCGCTTGATCGAGGCCGGCATCAAGCGCAGCACCGGTTTCACCTGGGAGACGACCGCGGAAAAGACCTGGAGGGTCTTGCAGGCAGCCGCCGCGAGTCACCACCCGGCCACGGTCTCGTAGACCGTCCGGTGCTCCGCCCCCGACGCCGACCAGCTGTATCGCTGCGCCCGCGCCCGACCGGACGCCACCAGCCTGGCTCGCAGCGTGGCATCCGAAATGATCCGCGTCAGGTTGTCGGCCAGGGCCTGGTCATCATGGGGATCACTGAGCAAGGCGGCGTCGCCGGCAACCTCCGGGATGGCGCCCGCATTCGATGCGGCCAGCGGGACACCGGCCGCGAACGCTTCCAGGACAGGAAGGCCGAACCCCTCATCGAGCGAGGGAAAGATCGCCGCCTCGGCGAGCTGATACAGGGCCGGCAAATCGGCGATCGGCGCGTAGCCGACAAAATGCACCCAGTCCTGAAGCCGGAGCCGACGGCTGGTCTCCACCACCGGGTCATCGCCCCAACCGGCGTCGCCAACCGCGACCAGCGGCAGCCGCTCCGTCAGTGGCATGCGTGCCAGCGCCTGCAGGGTTGTCAGGTAGTTCTTGCGCGGCTGAATCGTGCCGACCTGGATGAGGTAGCGCTCGGGAAGACCATATTTCGCCCGCACCGCGGCGCGGACCGTCGCCGAGGCCGGCAGCGCGAAGTCCGCCTCGACGCCGTGCGGGATAACCCGGCAGCGCGCCGGGTCGACGCCGAAGAGACGGATGACCGCGTCTTTCGTCGCAACCGACGGTGTGATGACGGCATCGGCACGTCGAATCGATCGGGGGACCACCAGGCGCGTCGCAAACCACTGACCGCGTGGGAACCATTCCGGATGGTCATAGATGGCGAGGTCATGGATCGTCACCACGCCCGGCAGTCCGAATCGAAGCAAGGGGAGGGCGTTCGCGGGGCCATGGATGAGCGTCGCCTGATCGCGCAGCATTCGGAGCGGTTCGAAGACCTGCGGCCCGAGGACGGGCGGACCCGGGACGGCGTAGCGGGTCACGCTCAGCCGCTCGCTGCCACGAAAGGTGCTCAACAACGCCTGGATGTATCGACCGATGCCGGTTGCGCTCCCCGCCTCGAGCGCGCGCGTGTCGATCGCGACCCGAAGCGATCGCTCTTTTGGCGTTAGCAGCCCGGCATCAGGCGTAGCTATCGACCCGCGCCTGGGCCGATAGCGTCTCCACCACCTGACGAGCGGGAAACCGCTCGTAGTCGTCCACCCAGCAGGTGACGACGTGTTCCGCCATCGGCGCGATATCGCCCCGGCGTCCGATGGCCAGCACCAGCGCGCCGGCCGCGGCCGCGACGTGCAACGCGTCGCCATCGTGGCCGATCACAGCAAGACTGAGCTCGCTGATCGCGGCCACCTCTTCGACGGTCAGGTCCGGTAGCGCCAGCACTGTGGTCGGCTTGACGATGCCCGCCCGAGTCTCCCGAATGGCTCGCTGGTCGCCGGCGCCACTGAGCAGCAGGATGCGTTCGGCGGCCGACTGGTTGGCGACGACCGCGAACCGCTCGGCCGGCCAAAGCGGACCGCTCCGTACCGCCGACCACCCTCCACCGCCAGGGATCAGCAGCAGGGGCCGGCGGCCACCCAGGAACGCCGAGAGGCGCGCCAGGACCTGGCGGCGCACGGCATCAGGCGGAGTGACCCGCGGCCCATCGGTCAGGCTGCGCATCGGCCGATGGCTCGCCGTCAGCGCGAGCCGCCAGTTGGCTTCCACGGGGTGCAGGGCATCGGCATCCGGAATCCGTTCGCTGGCCGCCCACACGCCGGGCCCGCTGGCTATCAGCCGTCGAGGGATGCCCGCGAAATAGATCAGGGCGGAATGCGTCAGGGCCGCAGGATATGGAAGCACCGCTGTGCTGATCGCACCCGTCCGCAACCGCCCGAACAGGCGCACGAGGTCGACGATGGAGTCTCCAATCACGACCGACCGGCCGACCTCGGGGCGGCCGATCAGCGCTCCAACAGCGTCGGACGACGCAAAGACGGTGGCGCCGTCGCACGCCCGAACCAATGGCAGCGCCATGAGCGCCTCCCGGACGCCGCCACCCAGCACGATGGCAACCCGGGGGCTGGGCCGAGTCTCGAGCGTCATGTGATGTAGTGCTGACCTCGGCGAATGACCTGCAGGTTGTCCAGCGCCATTCCCGTACCGACGGCGACGCACGCCTGCGGATCGCGAGCCACGCGGGCGGCCAGGTGGGTGTGCTGGGAGAGGAATTCGACGAGACCGTTGAGCTGGGCACCACCGCCGGTCAGGACCAGCCCATTGCGGTTCATCGGTGCGCGGCGGTCCGGCGGAACCTGCGCGAGCACGCGTTCAACGCCCTCGGCGATCTGATCGAGCAGGTGCTCGATCGCGCTGTGCACTTCGGCTGCCGAGACCTCAACCTGGACGGGCGTACCATGCGCATCGACCGCGCCGACGAGCGCATGCCGGTCCTGGGCAGGGCGCGTTGCCGAGCCGAGCTCTCGCTTGATGCGTTCCGCTTCGCCCGCGACAAGCCGCACGCCGTGCGCGGCCGAGACCGCCTGCTCCAGGGCGGCGTCGAGCGCGTCGCCCCCGACATGGAGAGATTCCAGGGCGAGCATCTCGCCCTGGGCGATGGCGGCGATGTCGGTTGAGCCGGCGCCCAGGTTGATCACGACGACGCCGTCCGTCGTCGCGACCGAAACCCTGGCACCGATCGCGGCTGCCATCGGCTTGTCAATGAGGTACGCCGTCTTCGCCCCGGCCTGCATGGTGGCCTCCAAGACGGCGCGGCGCTCGACACCGGTAACCAGCGGCGCGACGGACAGCATGACATCGGGACGGAAGATGCGCTGACGCCCGACGATCCGGCCGATCAGGTGCTGCACCAGGGCGCCGGCGACTCCGTAGTCGATGCCGTTGCCGTTGCGCACCGGGCGGAAGGCGCGAACCTTGCTGCCCTTGCCGGCCAGCTGCGACGCAGCGCGGCCGACCGCCAGCACCCGCGCTCCCTTTTCATCGGTCGCCATCAGCGCCGGTTCGTTGACGACCACGCCCTCGCCTTTGACGTACACGATGACGGTAGAGGTCCCCAGGTCGATGCCGATCTTCTTGGAAAGCACCCGCGCCTCAATCTCCGACGACTCGCGACAGGTCCGGCCTCGCGTCGGCCTCGTTGCCGACACGGGTGATGTGGGCGCCGAGTCCGGTCAGCTTTCCGACCATGTCCTCGTAGCCGCGGTCCAGGTGATAGATATTGTTGAGCTCGGTGGTGCCGGTCGCGCAGAGCGCCGCGACGACGAGAGCGGCGCCGGACCGGATGTCCGGGACCGTCACCGAGGCACCGTGCAGCTGCGTCGGCCCGTTGATGATGGCGCTGCGCCCTTCGACGTAGACGTCCGCGCCGAGCTTGCGCAACTCCGGCACGTGCTGAAACCGATTCTCGAACACCGCCTCAGAGACGTAACTGCTGCCCTGGGCCTGCGTCATCAGGCTGACGTACGGCGCCTGAAGATCGGTCGGGAACGCAGGATGCGGCCAGGTTGTGACATCGACGGGCCGGATGACGGCGGAGCCCTGAATCCACAGACTGTGGGTCTGATCCTCGACCTCGACGCCGGCCGCGCGCAGTTTGAGGATCACCACCCGGAGATCGGCGGTGTCGAGCTCATCGAGCACCGCCTCGCCACGGGTGGCGGCGATGGCGATCGCATAGGTGCCGGCCTCGATGTTGTCCGGAATCACACGGTGGGTCGCCCCGCTCAGCTCGCTGACCCCCTCGATCTGAAGGATGTCGGTGCCAATGCCGCTGATGCGCGCGCCCATTTTGCCCAGGAACATGGCGAGATCGACGACGTGCGGTTCGCGAGCGGCATTGTGGATCGTGGTGACGCCTTCCGCAGTGGCCGCCGCCATCATCAAGTTCTCGGTTCCGGTGACGGTCGGCATGTCGAGAACGATGGTCGCGCCTTTTAACCGATCCGCTCGGGCGACGTACTCGCCGTCGACGAGTTCCACCGACGCACCCATCTGGCGCAGGCCCACGATGTGCTGTTCCACACGGCGCATCCCGATATCGTCACCTCCGGGCTTGGCGACGCGTGCCTCACCCCGCCGGGCGAGCAACGGCCCCATCAGCAGGAACGACGCCCGCATCCGGCCGGCCATGGAAGCGAGGACGTCGCTCCGCGCCAACCGCTCGGCACTGATCTGGAGCTGGTGGGGGTCCTGCCAGCGAGCCTGAAGTCCCATTCCCTTGAGCAGCTCCAGCATGGTCGAGACATCCTCGATGTGGGGAACGTTCCTGATCCGGCATTCCTCGTCGGTGAGGAGACAGGCCGCCAGAATCGGCAGCACCGCGTTCTTCGAGCCGCTGATCGGCACGCGCCCGACCAATCGGGTTCCCCCCTCGATCAGGAGCTGCGCCACTAGGCGACTAGGGTAACAGCCTCATGGCCGCCGCAACGGCGGTGGACCGGATGTGCCGGCCAGGAGGTCCGCCGACGATTACGTCCGCCGTCGCCGACGAAGCTCGGCCAGCCGAAGCCGCGCTTCGGCCCGCGCCAGGGCGGCCGAAGCCGCCGCGACGTCAGCATCCGCTCCCTTCTGCTGCAGCGACTCCTGGGCGCGACGGCGGGCCTCCTCAGCTCGTGATTCGTCGATATCGTCGGCGCGCTCGGCCGAGTCAGCCAGCACCGTCACCTGATCGGGGCGCACTTCCAGAAAGCCGCCGGAGACGAAGAAGAACTGCTCGTCGCCGTCAGTGCGGACTTTGACGGCACCCGGCCTGAGGAAGGTGAGCAAAGGAATGTGCTGCGGGAGGATCCCCAGCTCGCCCTCCGAACCCGGCGCCACGACGAAGTCCGCGTCGCCCTCGAAGCGACGGCCCTCGACCGTGACGATGTCGACGTGGAGCTTCTTATCCGCCACCTAGCTCTTCGCTTTCTCCTTCTGCTTGGACTCGGGCTTTGATTCCTGTTTGGACTCGGGCTCTGATTCCTGCTTGGTCTCCTCCTTCTTCCCGCCGGCCGCCTCCACCACCTCGTCGATTGTGCCGGTCATGTAGAAGGCCTGCTCCGGGAGATCGTCATGCTTGCCATCGAGGATTTCGGCGAAGCCGCGGATCGTCTCCTTGAGCGGGACGTACTTGCCGGGCCGGTTGGTGAAGATCTCGGCGACGAAAAACGGCTGCGACAGGAAGCGTTCGATCTTGCGCGCGCGCGCCACCAGTACCTTGTCGTCTTCGGATAACTCGTCCGGACCGAGGATGGCGATGATGTCCTGCAACTCCTTGTTGCGCTGCAGCACCTGCTGCACACCGCGTGCCACGCGGTAGTGCTCGTCCCCGACGATGTCCGGCGTCAGAAAGCGGGAGAAGGAGTCGAGCGGATCGACCGCAGGATAGATGCCGCGCTCGACGATGGCGCGCGAGAGGCTTACGGTCGCGCCCAGATGGGCGAAAGTGGTGGCGATCGCCGGATCGGTGTAGTCGTCGGCCGGCACGAAGACGGCCTGGACGGAGGTAATCGACCCCTTCTTGGTCGAGGTGATGCGCTCCTCGAGGTCACCCATCTCGGTGGCCAGCGTTGGCTGGTAGCCGACCGCAGAGGGGATGCGGCCCAATAGGGCAGAGACCTCGGCGCCCGCCAGCATGTACCGGAAGACGTTGTCGATGAAGAGCAGCACGTCTTGCCCGTACTCGTCACGGAAGTACTCGGCCAGCGTCAGGCCGGTCAGTCCCACGCGGGCACGAGCCCCGGGCGGCTCATTCATCTGCCCGAAGACGAGCGCCGTCTTGTCGATGATGCCGGATTCGTTGAACTCGATCCAAAGGCCGTTTCCCTCGCGCGTCCGCTCGCCAACCCCGGCGAAGACCGAGTAGCCCTGGTGTTCCTCGGCGATGTTGCGGATCAGCTCCTGGACGATGACCGTTTTGCCGACGCCGGCGCCGCCAAAGAGGCCGATCTTGCTGCCCTTGGCAAAAGTGCAGATCAGATCGATGACTTTGATGCCGGTCTCCAGGACCTCGGTCTCGACCGCCTGCTCGCTGACCGGCGGCGCCGGCCGGTGGATCGGCAATCGCGAATCGGCCTCGATCTTGCCCTTGCCGTCGATCGGGTCGCCGGTCACGTTCATCATCCGGCCGAGCGTCCCCTTCCCCACCGGCACCGTGATCGGCGCACCGGTGTCCTTCACCTCGACGCCGCGGCTCAGGCCGTCGGTTGATCCCATGGCGATCGTGCGCACCGTGTTGTTGCCACGATGCTGCTGCACCTCGAGCACGAGACGGCCGTCCTTGCCACGGTCGATCTCCAGGGCGTGATAGATCTCGGGCAGGTCTTCTTGGTCGAAGGTCACATCGACCACCGGCCCGATGATCTGGTCGACGCGGCCGACCCGCCCCTTCTTTGGGTTGTCTTCCTTCTGTTTTGCCTTCTCCGCAATCGCCATGATGCTGTTGCCTCCTAGCCGGCGGCGGCAAGCGCCTCGGCGCCGCCAACGATTTCCGAGAGTTCTTTCGTGATGGTCGCCTGCCGCACCTTGTTGCGCAGCAGCGTCAGGTCGTTGATGACTTCACCGGCGTTGTCCGTCGCATTCCGCATTGCGATCATCTGCGCGGCATAAAAACTCGCTTGATTTTGCAGCACCGCGGCATAGACTTGCGCTTCGACATAGCGGGGCAGCAGCTGGGAGAGGACCTCCTCTGGCTCGGGCTCGTAGACGTAATCGATCCGCGGCCCATCTTTGCGTTCTGGAACCCGGACTGGAATCAACGTGCTGACCGTCGGCTCCAGCCGCGCCACCGAAACAAAGCGCGTGTAGAGGAGCGCTACCTCGTCGACGCGCCCCTCCAGGTATTCGTCGATGGCCACGGTAACGCTGGGCAGGATGTCTTTCAGTGCCGGCCGGTCACCGATCATCGAGACTTCGGCGATAACCGGCACGCCCAGCCGCCGGAAGTAGTCACGGCCCTTGCGGCCGATGGTGTCGAGTACGGTGTCGCCCTTGCGGATGTATTCGAGCGCGACGCGGAAGGCATTGACGTTGAGGCCGCCGGCCAGTCCCCGGTCGGAGGTAACCAGCAGCAGCAAGCGCTTGTTCACTGGCCTGGGTGTCAGGAACGGGTGCTCATAACCGGTGACCCGGCTTGCGACCTCGGTCAGCACGTCCGACATGCGCTGCGCGTAGGGTTCTGCCGCCTGCGCTCGGGCCTGAACCCGGCGTAGTTTCGACGCTGCCACCGCCTGCATCGCGCGCGTGATCTGCTGGGTGTTCTTCAGGCTGGCGATGCGGCGGCGGATGTCGGCGAGGGTGGCCATGCCGTTAGCGTTGCTTCTCCGTTTCGCGCTCGGTGGCACGGCGGGCGGCTTGCAGGGGGCCGCCCTTCGGGGCGGCTTCCTCGGCCTTGGGTGGCGCCTTTTCCTCTTTGCGTTCGACCAGCGGGCTCGACTTCTTGAACTCGTCGATGGCACTGCGCAGCGCCTTCTCGGTTTCCTGCGAGAGGCTTTTGTCCTTGCTAATCGCCTCGATGATCTGCCGGTGCCCGCTGTTGAGGAAGCGCAGCAACTCCTTCTCGAACTGTCGCACTTTGTCCACCGGAACATCGTCGAGGTAGCCGTTGGCGCCGGCAAAGAGCACGATGACCTGCTGCTCGACCGGCATCGGTTCGAACTGGTCCTGCTTGAGCAGCTCTTCCATTCGCTTGCCGCGCTCGAGCTGGTCGCGCGTCCGTTTGTCGAGGTCGGAGGCGAACTGCGCGAACGCCGCGAGGTCGCGATACTGGCTCAGGTCGAGGCGAAGCCGCCCGGCAACCTGGCGCATCGCCTTGATCTGCGCCGCGCCACCGACGCGCGACACCGACAGCCCCGTCGACACCGCTGGTCGAATACCGGCGTAGAACAAATCCGTCAGCAGGTAGATCTGGCCGTCGGTGATCGAGATAACGTTGGTGGGAATGTAGGCGGAGATGTCACCGGCAAGCGTTTCGATGATGGGCAGAGCCGTCAGCGAGCCGCCGCCGTTGTCCTTGCTCATGCGGGCCGCGCGCTCGAGCAATCGCGAATGCAGGTAAAAGACATCGCCGGGATACGCCTCTCGGCCCGGCGGGCGCCGCAGCAGCAGGGAGATCTGCCGGTAGGCCCAGGCGTGCTTCGAGAGGTCGTCGTAGACCAGCAGCGCGTCCTTGCCGCGGTCGCGATAGTACTCACCCATCGAGGTGCCGGCGTAGGGCGCGATGTACCACAGCGGCGCCGGGTCGCTCGCGGTTGCCGACACGATGATGGTGTAGTCCATCGCGCCGCGCTCCTCGAGCGTGGCCGCGACCTGGGCGACGGTGGCGGCTCGCTGCCCAATGGCGACGTAGATGCAGATGACGTCCTTGCCCTTCTGATTGATGATGGTGTCGATGGCGATCGCCGTCTTGCCCGTCTGACGGTCGCCGATGATCAGTTCGCGCTGACCGCGACCAATCGGCGTCAGCGCGTCGATCGCCTTGATCCCGGTCTCGAGCGGCGTGTCGACCGGCTGCCGCGCGATGACGCCAGGGGCGATCTTCTCCATCAGATCGAACTCCTTGGTCTCGATCGGACCCTTGCCATCGATCGGTTCGCCAAGGGGGTTGACGACGCGGCCCACCAGGGCCTCGCCGACCGGGACCTGGATGATCCGGCCAGTGGTCTTGACCTCGTCGCCCTCGCGGATCTCTTCATAAGGGCCGAGGATGACTGCGCCGACCGACTCCTCCTCGAGATTGAGTGCCATGCCCATCACGCCGTTCTTGAACTGGAGCAGCTCGAGCGCTTCCGCGTCCCGTAACCCATAAATGCGCGCGATGCCGTCGCCCACTTCAGTCACGATGCCGACGTCGGCGGATAGAACCGGCAGGTCGAATTCCTTGATCCGCTCGCGGATCAGGCTGCTGATCTCGTCTGACTTGATGCTCAATGCTTGTACCTCGCGCCTAACTCAATAATTCCTGCCGCAGGCGCTCGAGCTGCGTGCGAATGCTGCCGTCCACCAGGTGGTCGCCGACGCGAATGGTTGCGCCACCCATCAACGTCGGATCCGTGGCGAATGTCATTTGGACCTTTCGGTCCAGGCGCTCCTCGAGGGCCCGCCAGTAACGTTGCTGGTCCTCTTTGCCGAGCTCGATCGCTGTGGTGAAGACGGCGTGGACGATGCCGGCGGCCTCGTCTGCCATCTGGTTGAACGCCTGGAGGATGGCCGGCATCTCCCGGGTGCGCTGATGCTCAACCAGCAGCCGGAGAAAGTTCTCTGTTTGGGGCTTCAGCTCGGGCGCCAGCAGCTTGGCCAGCTCCAAGCGCCGCTGCGGCCCAACCGCCGGATTTTGAAAAGCGGCGACGAGAACATCGTCGCTGAGCAGCTCGTTGAGCCTTCGTAGCTCCTCGCGCCAACGATCGATCGCGTTCTCCTCTTTGGCAAGCTGCAGCACGCCCTCGGCGTAGCGCCGCGCCACGTTGCTGACCTCAGGCACGAATCTCTGCCTCCTCGATGGCACGCTCGATGAGCTCCCGATGTTTTGCCGAGTCGAGATTTTCGCGGACGATGCGGCTGGCCGCCAGGAGCGCCAGATCGGCGACCTGACGGCGCAGATCCTGGATCGCGCTCTGCCGCTCCTGCTGGATCTCCGAGCGAGCCCGAGTGATGATGGCGTCAGCATCCTGCCTCGCCTTCGCTTCGAGCTCTTTCCGCAGCTCTTCCCCCTCTTTCGCGATCCGATCGAGGATTCGCTGTCCCTCACGCCTGGCCTCTTCGAGGCGAGCCTGGTATTCGCGCTCGGCCGCCTCGCGCTCGCGCTTCGCCTGCTCCGCCGCTTCCACCCCTTCCTCGATCCGCTTGCGACGGGCCTCCAGGATGCCGAGCAGCGGCCCCCATGCCCATCGGTAGAGGATGGCGAGCGTGACAAGGAAGATGATCAGCTCAGCGAGCAAGGTGCCGTTGAGCGTCAGCAGCCCAGCCTGGAGCGGGATCATTTGCCGGTGATCTGACCCAACAGCGGGTTGGCGAAGATCAGGAAGAGTCCGAGTCCGAGGCCGATGATGGGTAGGGCCTCGATGAACCCGATCCCGATGATCATCAGGAAGAACAGTCGTCCCTGTAGCTCAGGCTGCCGTGCCGTTCCCTCGACCGTGCGGCTCGATACCAACCCGTCGCCGATTCCGGCACCCAGCGCGCTCAGCCCCAGTAGAAGTCCGAAGGCCACAACCGTGGCACCCAGTACGATTGCCCGTTCCAAAACTAATCCTCCTTACGGTTATTCATGCGTGAGCGGATTCAACCTCAGTGGCGATGGCGACATATGACACGGTCAGCACGGTGAAAATAAAGGCCTGGACGGCCCCAATGAAGATGCTGAAGATCGTCCAGGCGGCGCCGGGTATCCACGAGATCCAGGTCGGAACCAGCGTGATGATCAGCGAGAGCAACAGCTCTCCGACAAAGATATTGAAGTAAAGCCGGAACGAGAGCGTGATCGGCTTGGCGATCTCGTCGATCACACTGAGCGGAAAGTATGGTGGCACGACGAAAAGGTGCTTGACGTAGCCACCGAGACCGCGGCGGCGAATGCTGAAGTAGGTAAAGAGGACAAAGGTCTGCAGGGCCAGCGCCAACGTCGTATTCCAGTCGTTGGTCGGCGACCTCAGCCCGATCGGAATCAGCCCGATCCAGTTGGACAGGAGCAGGAAAACGAACAGGGTGATCGCGAGCGGCCCCAGATTGAGATTCCTGCCCTGGAGCGATTCGGCGGTCAAGCCGCCAATGTACTCGACGATCATCTCCATGATGTTTTGGAGCGCCGTCGGTTTGCCTACCCGGAGCTGGCTACGGAGGATGACCGCGCCAATGACGAGAAGAGCGCAGACAACCAGCGTGCTCTGGATCGTGTCCGCATTGAAGTCGATGCCACCGAGGTTGATCGTGGGGTGCGTGACGTCCGCCTGAAGAAGCACGAACGGGCTCATATCACCGGGCCAGGCTGGCCGCGCATGATTCGCCAGCCCGCGACCGCGCCAGCAATCGGGAAGCAGCCATACCCGATGACCGCCGTGACCGGATCGACGCGGCCGACGAGCAGGACGGCACCGAACAGCACGGCTACCGTGAGGAACCGGATGGTCCCGGCGACTTGAAGCTGACGGAGGGTTGGCGTTCGACCGAGCAGCCGCCGAGCCGTCCCCACCATCCAGGCGAGATTCGCCATGCCAACCAGCGCTCCTGCCACCAGGCCAGCCGCCATCCGCGGATGGCCGGTGGCCACCAACATGGTGCCAGCGACGATCAGAAAGGAACAGAGGAATAGCGCGACCAGCCCTTCGAAGCGGCGCAGCTCACTCATATCGACGCAACCCTTTTCTCACCGTCCGTACTACGCTCGACCCGCCCACGACAACGCCCAGTAGCAATCCGGCCAGCAAGCCCCACGGCGAGGTATGCGCCGCCCGATCCACCAGGTAGCCGAAACCAAGCCCTGCAAGGACTGCGACCGCCAGTTGGAGCCCGATGCCGGACGCAAGACCCAGCGCGGCCAGCATGCTGGGTTCCCTTCGCCTATCCGTCGGGGCCATGATCGCCTACGAGATTTGGCCTCAACTGCTGCAATCGTATCAGGGCTCGAATTCATGCCGCCATCCGGCACGCACCCGAAGCAGCCTCAACCGCGACTGATTCTGTGGAAGCGGCGGAGCATGATGATCAGGATGCCGAAGAGCATCAAGATGATGGCGCCCAGCAGCACCTTCTTGTGTCCGTAGATGGCCAGCCCGAGAGCGGCGAAGATCGCGGTCCCGAAATAGAAGACGAGCGCGGTTTCCCTGGGACTGAGGCCGAAGTCGAGCAGCCGGTGGTGGAGATGGCCTGTGTCCGCGGTTGCGATCCCGCGACCGCGCAGCCGGCGGCGCAGAATCGCCCAGCCGGTATCGAAGATGGGGATCGCGAGCGCCAGGATGGGCACCAGCAGCGCAACGACGACCGCTCCCTTGGCGACGGAGAGCACCGACAGTGCGGCCAGCGCGAAGCCGAGAAAGTTGCTGCCGCTGTCGCCCATGAAGACCCGGGCGGGATGCCAGTTGTATAAGAGGAAGCCGACACAGGCGCCGATCAACGCCCCAGAGAGGATGACAATGTCGGTTTGCCCCCGGTTGATCGCCGCCAGCATCAGCGTGGCGGCAACGATGGCGACCACGCCCGCCGCCAGACCGTCGACCCCGTCGATCAGGTTGATGGTGTTTTGCAGGCCGACGAACCACAGAAGCGTGAGCGGAACCGAGACGGCGAGGGCCAGGTTGACGAAATGGTTCCCCGGCAGGTTGATCGAGTGGATGTAGACCCCCAGCGAGATCGCGAGCAGCGAGGCGGCGATCTGGAAGACCAGCTTGACGGTGGCCCGCATGCCGCCGACGTCGTCGAAAACCATCAAGGTCGTGATCACCGCGGCCGACAGTAGGAGCCCGAGGGTTAAGGGGTTGGTCGAGAAGAGCGCCGCCGACAGCCCGAAGCCGAGATAGAGCGCGAGGCCACCGAGGCGGGCCGTCGGCCGGCTATGGATCCGCCGCTCGCCGGGCTCGGCGACGGCGCCGAGGCGGAAGGCGAGCCAGCGCGCGGGCAAAACGACGATCGCGGTGCAGACCAGGGCGACCGCGAAGGGCAGCACCGCTGGCCCGAATCGCGACGGCCGGAAGGTAGACCAGAAGGTCGGGTCACTGAAGAAGCTGGTCCCCGCTAGTAGGGCAGTGGAAATCGTTCGCACAACGCCCGGCTTCGGGCTCGCACCTGCTCGTGGACGCCTTGATCATCGAGGTGATAGAGGAGGTCGGCGACCATGCCGGCAATCTGCTCCATCTCCTGCGGGCCCATGCCTCGCGTTGTCACCGACGGTGAGCCGAGGCGGATTCCGCTGGGGTTGAATTTGCTCGCCGTGTCGAAGGGGATCGAGTTGCGGTTGACCGTGATGCCCACCGTATCGAAGGTCTCCTGCACTTTCCGGCCGGTCAGGTTGAGGGGCCGGAGGTCGATCAGCATCAAGTGGTTGTCGGTGCCGCCACTCACCAGCCGCAGGCGGCGCTTGGTCAACCCCTCGGCGAGGACGCGCGCATTGTTGACCACCGACTGCGCGTATAACTTGAACTCGGGCAGGCTCCACTGCTTGAGCATCACCGCTTTGCCGGCGATCGCGTGATTATGCGGTCCCCCCTGGCTCCCTGGAAAGACGCTCTTGTCGATGTCGGCGGCGTGCTTGGCCTTGCTGAGAATCATGGCGCCCCAGGGTCCCCGCATCGTCTTGTGGGTGGTGAAGCTGACGAAATCCGCATGCGGTACCGGACTGGGGTGCGCCCCACCGGCGACCAGGCCGGCGAAGTGGGCCATGTCGACAAAGAAGTAAGCGTCGACCGCCCTGGCCATCGCCGCCATGCGCTCGAAATCGAGCACGCGGGGATAGGCGCTGTAGCCGGCGAGCAGCATCTTGGGACGTACCTCGTTGACCTGGCGCTCGAGGGCGTCGTAATCGATCCGTTCCGTGTTGGGATCGACGCCGTAGGGAACGAAGTGATACAGCTTGCCGGAGAAATTCACCGGGCTGCCGTGGCTCAGATGTCCCCCCTGGCTGAGGTCCATTCCCATGACGGTGTCCCCCGGGTTTAGGACCGCGGCGTAGACCGCATAGTTCGCGGTGGTGCCGCAATGCGACTGGACGTTGGCGTGCTCGGCGTGGAAGAGCTCCTTGGCTCGCTCGATGGCCAGCGTCTCGATGCGGTCGACGTTTTCGCATCCGCCGTAATAGCGCTTGCCGGGATAGCCCTCGGCATACTTGTTGTTGAGCAGCGACCCGAGCGCCTGCAGCACCGCGGGGCTCGCGATGTTCTCGGAGGGGATGAGTTCGAGGGTGTACTGCTGGCGTTCGAACTCGTCGCGAATCGCGGCCCCGACCTCGGGATCGACCGCATCGATCCGGCTGGTCAGGTCGGTGCGCGCCTGCAGCACCGGGACATTATCGCCCATTCAGGAGGACGGAAGCTCATGCGCCGGAATCGCGCCCTGCCTCAGGATGCGAGGCGAAGGTCCACTCAGGTCGAGGATCGTCGAGGCTACCCCGATCCGGGATGGTCCGCCGTCCAGGACCAGCTCCAGGTCGTCACCGAGTCCCCGCATGACCTGCTCGGCGTCGACCGGCGGCGCAGCCCCAGCGGGGTTCGCGCTGCTGCTGGCGACCGGCTCCCCGAGCGCCGCGAGCAAAGCGAGCGCCACCGGATGGCCCGGCGCGCGGACTGCAAGCGTTGGCCCGTTCGCCTGATCCCGGGAGGGCAGTACGAGCGTCAGCGGCCCCGGCCAGAAGCGGTCGATCAGTTCGGCGGCGCGCGACGAGACCAGCGCCGCGCCTTCGGCCTGGGCGCGGTCACTCACCAGCCAGACCATCGGCTGGTTCCCACGCCGGCGCTTCACGGCATAGAGCCGCGCAACCGCATTCCGATCTCGAGCGCGCGCCGCGACGGCATACAGCGTGTCAGTGGGAAACGCGATCACCGCCCCCTGCCGAAGCCGCTCGGCAGCCGAACGAATGTGGTCGTCGTCCGCCGGCCAGCGCGCCGTCACGCCTGAATTCTGACCACACGGTTGCGGCCCGCCAGATCCTTATGAATGGTGACCGTCGCGGTTGGCCAGTGTGAGCGCGCCAGTCGCTCCATTTTTCGAACCTGGGATGGATCGCACTCGAACATCAGGCAGCCGTCCGGCCTCACCACCTCCGGCGCCTGGGCAAGC
>DATASI010000152.1:0-19379 GCA_036269255.1 Candidatus Dormiibacterota bacterium | reverse complement strand
AGCGGAACCCAGGCCGACTCGCCGCTCCAGCGCGCCTGGACCAGGCGCGCGCGCAAGGGCAGCAGCCGCCTCAGGGCCGCGCAGGTTTTCGGTGCGTTGTCACTTTCCCAGCGCGCGGTGAACCGGAGCGAGCCGGCCGTGATCTCAAGCATCGCGCTTAAGCGTAAGGCCGATCATGCCGTGGGCCGGCTTCGGATCGCTGAACACGCGCGTCTTGGGATCATTCTCGGCCACTTTTGAGGTGTCCCAGAGGCGGTTCTGTGCCTCGAAGCTGACCTCGCTCAGCGCGGGGAAGTCCTCCAGCAACCGGATCCCCATCTCGTGCACGAGATGCTGGATGGACATGCTGACAAAGGAATCAAACGTGACGATTACCGCATCGCGGATCGATTCCGACGGAATCCGCTCCGCGCCTTCGCTGATGGCGTCCTCGACCCGCTGGTAGCGCCAGTGAACGTCCAGGTAGATAAACAGCGGCCGATCCTTGACCTCGGGGAGCGTGGTGTAGGCGTCGCGGGCGAATTCCTTGAAGGCACTTCCCGTGAGCTTGACGAGGCGCAGATTGCGCCGGCCGCAGGTTAGCGAGCGAATCCCGTCGCGACCGATCTCGGCGACTACCGTGCCGAAGTCGTCCTCCAGCGGGCTGAGCAGTTTGTTGCTGTATTTCCGGAAGGGCACCTCGAGCGTAACCAGGCGGAGCCACTGCATTTGCGGGTAGGTCTCGAGAAAACGCCGGCCCAAAAAGGCCGTAAAGCCTTCGTGGCTGTTGCCCTGGTATTCGAGCGCCATGGCGTAGACGAAGTTTTTCATCGTGTCGGTGGCGACCACCTGGCGGTTGTCACCCTCGGTGTAGGCGGGCAGGAAGTTGTCACCGAAGACGTCGATGCTGACCCGCCCTGCAAGCAAGCCGCGCTCCGGATGCGTCCGGTAGAACGACACATTGTGCTTGCCATAGCGAATCTCGGTCTTCACGAATTCAGCCTGTCTTCGGCGATATCGACGATGGCGTCCAGCCCGGCCCGCAGTTCTTCGGGCCGAGACTGCTCGAGACGCCCGCGCAGGATCTCGACAATCTGCGACTTGGGCCGGCGATTGACGAAGACGACGAAGCGAAATCCGAATCGGCGCTCGTACTCGGCATTGAGGCGCTCGAGCTCTGGCATGGCATCGGCGCCCTGCTCCTGCAGCGAGCGAGCCGATAATCTCGACGGATCTTCGCCGATCCGCGGGTGGGCATTCAGCGTGGCGATCATTTCTTGCTCGCTCAGGGTTGGGATTATGGCGCGCATTGCGAGGATGATTGATTGTGGGTCGCGGAACGGCCCGCGCGCGCGGACCTTATGGGCCAGTGGGGTTGAGCCCTCGAGCGCTTCTTCGATGCTGGTCATGTGCCGCGATAACTGGTGCAGGAATACGGCGAGATCAATAGCGGGACGTGATAGTGACGCGCCTCGTCGAGCTGCAGCTCGTAACTAACGGTCTGAAAGAGATGCGGCGCCTCGCTGAAATAGGCGCCGACGTCGAAGAGCATTCGATACATTCCCGGGTTGACGCCGCCGTGGGTCAGGTCAGCGATGCGGCCATTCGGGTCGGTGGTCGCCGTCGTACTCCCGAGGGTGACGCGCAACCCCGCCGCCGGCTGGCCGGTGGCGACGTCCAGCACGTGCGTCGAGACCGTCACCAGCTGGCTCACAGGCCCACCAGGTCGTCCGGCTTGACGGGCGCACGGCGCAGCTCGCGTTGGGTCGCATTGCGCAGTGCGGCGACGACAGCCGCTGGGACAACCACGGTCGATGGCTCGCCCACGCCCTTGGCGCCGTAGGGCAGACCCGGCTCCGGCTCCTCGACCAGCTCCGCGATCACCGGCGGCATGTCGAGGATGGTTGGGATCAGGTAATCCGTGAAGGAGGCGTTCTTCATCAGGCCGTCGACCAGCGCCACTTCCTCCATCACGGCCAGCCCGAGCCCCTGCGCGCTGCCGCCCTCGATCTGCCCCAGCACGCTCTGCGGATTGAGGGCGCGCCCGACGTCCTGGGCGACCGCGAGCTGGACGACCCGGACCAGGCCGAGGTCCTGATCAACTTCCACAACCGCCCTCGCTGCGCCGAAGGCGAAGCTCACGTGGGGATCCCCCTGCCCATTGGCATCCAGCTTCCGTGTCGGCCGGTGATGAAAGACGCGTGTCGCTTCGACCGGACGGCGTAACTCGCCGAGTCCGCCCTGCTTATCGATTTCCTCCCGCACGGCCTGGCAGGCGAGCTGGACCGCGCCGCCCGTCATCATCGTCTGCCGCGACGCCGAGCTCGATCCGGCCGAGCCAATCGAGGTGTCGGGCTGGCAGAGCTGGACGCGCTCGATGCCCAGCTCGGTCTGGACGATCTGCGTGATGATCGTGTCGAGGCCCTGGCCCACCTCGACGGCGGCGGTCTTGACCTCGGCGAACGCCCCTTTGCCGTCACGATCCGGCCAGACGCGGACCCACGCCTCTGATGAGTCATCGAAGCCCTCGCTGTAAGCGAGGTTTTTGTAGCCGACCGCGACGCCGACGCCGCGACGAAGCCCTTCGCCGTGACCAACGTTGCCGGCCCCGCCGGGCAGCAGCAATGGGTCGCGATCGAGCGGCGAGTCCTCGGGTGGCAAGGGCAGTCCGGCGAGCCGCTGCAAGCACTCCCTGACCGGCGCGCTGCCTTCGATCACCTGCCCTGTCGGCAGGATGGACCCCGTGCGCAGGGCGTTCTTGATCCGCAGTGCCACTGGGTCGATGCTCAGCGCGGCGGCCAGCTTGTCCATCTGCGCCTCGTAGGCAAAGCAGGCCTGCACGGCGCCGAAGCCACGCATCGCTCCGCAGGGTGGGTTGTTGGTAAATACGGCGGTCCCGACCAGGCGAGCATTCGGCACCTCGTACGGTCCGGCGGCGAACGTGGTGGCGTTGCCGATCACGGCGGGCGAGGTCGATGTATAGGCACCGCCATCCGCGATCAATCGCGCCTGGACATTGACGAGCCGTCCATCCCTTGACGCGCCATGCCGCATCCAGATCCTGAACGGGTGACGGTGCACGTGACCGAAGAACGACTCCTGACGCCCGTAGGACATTTTCACCGGCTTGCCGGTGCGCAGCGCCAGGAGGCACGCGTGGATCTGCATGCTGACATCCTCGCGGGCGCCGAAGGCGCCGCCCACGCCGGACAGATGCAGGCGGACTTTCTCTGAAGGCAGACGCAGGCATGGCGCGAGCTGCTCGAGGTCGGCGTGCAGCCATTGCGTGGCGATGAATAGATCGACGCCGCCATCCTCGGCCGGGACCGCCAGCCCTGCCTCGGGACCGAGGGGCGCCTGATCCTGCATACCGGTCTCGTAGAGGCCCTCCACCCAGACGTCGGCTCGCGCGTTCGGATCGCCGTGCACGATTTGCAGTTTGCGCACGATGTTGCCAGCGGGTTGGACCTGGGGCGCACCAGCCTCGAGCGCCTGCTCCATGTCCGTTACGGGCGAGAGCACGTCATATTGCACGGCGATTGCCTTGATCGCCTGCCGCGCGAGTTCCGGGCCCTCTGCGGCGACGATGGCGACGGCTTCCCCGGCGTACCGGACGATGTCCTGGGCCAGGACCGGCTGGTCCTGCACGTCGAGGCCGAACGTCTTCGCCCCGGGGAGATCCTCGTGCGTCATCACCGCATGGACGCCGGGCAGCCCGGCGGCGGCGGACGTATCGATCGAGACGATGCGCGCGTGGGGGTGCGGGCTGCGCAGCGTGGCGCCGAACAGCATCCCGTCGCGATGCAGGTCGCTCGCGTACTCGAAGTCGCCCTTGACCTTGGGGATGCCGTCGACCCGTGGAACCGACTGGCCGACGCCGCCTTTGCGGCGAATCTGGACGCTCATGCCCAGATCAGGCTCGCCTCGCTCACGTTGACCAGATGGCCATCGCGAACCACCGGCTTGCCCTCGACGAAGAGATGCTGCACCGGACCTGGGTTACAAAAAACCAGCGATGCGACCGGATCGCCCTCGGCGCCGCGGTAGGCGAGGTCGTCGACCGCGAAGAGGGCGATGTCGGCGCGCTTGCCGACTTCCAGTGATCCCACATCGTCCCGGCCCAGGCAGGCCGCACCGCCACGGGTCGCGATTCGAAGCGCCTCGCGCGCAGTCATCGATGCGGCGCCTTTCCGTGCTCGGGTGGTGAGCATGGCCTGCCGCACCTCGGCCAGCAGGTTGCCGCTGTCATTCGACGCCGAGCCGTCAACCGCCAGACCGACCTGCACCCCGGCGTCGAGCATTTCCCGTCCGGGGGCGAACCCCGAGCCCAGGCGCATGTTCGACGTCGGGCACCAGGCGACGCTGGTGCCGGTATCAGCGAAACGCGCAATATCCGGTGTTCCGACGTGGACGCAATGCGCAAGCCAGACATCCCGGCCGAGAAACCCGAGATCGGCGAGCAGCTCGACCGGGCGGAGCCCAAACCTGTCGCGGCAATACCGCTCTTCGTCCAGCGTCTCCGCGATGTGCGTATGCAGGCGAACGCCCCGCCGCCGCGCCAGGGCGGCCGACTCGCGCATCAGCTCCCGCGACACGGAGAACGGGGAGCAGGGACCCACCGCAATGCGCAGCATCGAGCCGGGCGCGGGATCGTGGAAACGCCGGATGGCTTCATCGGTCTCGCTCAGGATGCGATCCCGATCCTCGACCACGCTGTCGGGTGGCAGGCCGCCTTTGGATTCGCCGAGGTCCATCGAGCCGCGGCATGGATGAAAACGCATCCCCAGCTGGGCCGCGACTTCGATCTCGGTCTCGAGCAATCCAATCACGCCGGAGGGAAAGACATAGTGATGATCCGTGGTCGTCGAGCAACCGCTGAGCGCCAGCTCCGCCAGCCCGATCTCGGCGGCGGTTCGCTCCCAGTCCGCATCGATCGTGGCCCACACCGGATAGAGCTCGCGCAGCCAGTCGAAGAGGCCGCCCTGCTGCGCGCGCACGCGCGTCAGCGTCTGATAGAGATGGTGATGGGTGTTGACGAGCCCGGGGATCGCGACCAATCCGGTCGCGTCCAGTACCTCGGGCTGCTCGCGTACCGGCGGCCGGCCCTGGCCAATCCATTGAATCTGGCCGCCGTCGATCAGGATGGAGGCGTCGCTCAGTTCGGTCCCCGAATCATCCATCGTGGCGATCGCGCGGCAGTCCTCGATCAGGATCATGTCGCGGCCTTCAGTCGCGACGCCGCGAGGTTGACGGCGTCGAGAATTTTCTGGTAGCCGGTGCAGCGGCACAGGTTGCCGCTGAGCGCCTCTTTGATCGTGACCGGCCCTGGGTTCGGGTCTCTGCCGAGCAGGTCCGCAACGGAGACGACGAAGCCAGGCGTGCAGAAGCCGCACTGCACGGCGCCGGCATCGATGAAGGCTTGCTGCACGGCGTGGAGCCGCTGCCCATCGTTGAGCGCCTCGACGGTCCGAACCTCGCGGTCGTGCGCCTGGGCGGCGAGTACCAGGCAGCTGCAGACGAGCGCCCCATCCAGCCAGACGGAACACGAGCCGCACTCGCCTTGCTCGCAGGCATTCTTCGAGCCGTAGAGCCCGAGCCCGTCACGCAGGTACGTGAGCAGGCTGCTGCCGGGCCAGACCTCGGCTTCCCGCCGTTCCCCGTTGACCTGCGTCCTTACAACCATGCGGGACGGCGGCGCCCCTCCAACGCCCATGCAAGGCTGCGCCTGGCGAGCACCGCGCAGACATGCCGACGGTAGGCGGCGGTACCGCGGACATCATCGAGCGGGCGCGCCGCCGAGGCGACGAGGCGGGCGAACTCGTCGACGATCTCATTCGCGAGCGTGATCGTCGGGTCCTGCCAGACGCCCGCCTGGTCCATGGCCGCCGACACCTGCGTCTCGGCGTCGGTCGCGCGAATGATGGTCGGCCCGACCGAGCCAAGGGCGACTCGGACGCGTCGCGCGTCCTCATCCATGACCAGGCAGAGCCCGGCAACGGCGATGACCATGGCGTTGCGGGTTCCGATCTTGGAAAAACTGCCCGGGCCGCGTGACCGGTGCCAGCGCGTGCCGAGAATCAGTTCGTCCGCCGCGATCGCCGTTTTCTTGGGCCCGGTCAGAAAGGCATCCCAACGCAGGCTCCGCTCGCCGCGGGCCTGGCTGCGGAGGACGACCTCGGCGTCGTAGGCAGCGAGCACCGGCAGGGCATCGCCGGCGGGCGACCCGGTGCCGAGATTGCCGCCAACGGTGCCGCGGTTGCGGATCTGCGGCGACCCCACCGACCGGGACGCCTGCACCAACGGTCGGAACGCCGTCAGCCCGGTCACGATCGCCGCGTACGTCACGCCTGCGCCCAGGAAAACCTGGCCGTTCTCCTGGCGGATGGTGGCGAGCTCGGGTACGCGGCCGAGATCGAGAAAGGCGGGCGGCCGAAGGCGGCCGAAGTTGACGTCGACCATGACATCGGTGCCGCCCGCGATTGGCATCGCGTCAGGCCGCCGTGCCTTAAGTGCCAGCGCCTCGTCGAGCGAGCGCGGAAGGAGCACGTCCATCGCTGAGTGACTACTTTATCCGCGAGGCCGACGCGCGGACCGCGCGCAGCAGGGCACGGGCGCCGAGGACGAGGTGCTCGTCGGATGTGGCCTCGGCGGGGGCATGGCTGACGCCGCCGATACTGGGGACGAAGAGCATCCCGGTTGGCACATGCCGGGAGAGGACGGCCGCATCGTGGCCGGCGCCGCTCGAGAGCCTGGCCGGCGTCATGCCGAGCTCCCGGCAGGCGCGATCGATGGTTTCCATCTGCCCGGGGTCCATGGGAGCGGGCGGCACCCACGACAGCAGCTCGACCTCCGCGTCGCAGCCCTCTTCCTTGCAGGTGACGTCTAGCCGCCGGTTGAAGGAATTGAGGATCTCGCGGACGACAACCTCGTCCGGATGCCGCACCTCGAGCGTGAAGGACGCCTCCCCCGGGACGATGTTGACCCCGCCCGGGCTGAAGCGCATGACGCCGATGTTCGCGACCGCATCGCCATCGATCGTCTGGACCAGTTCCCGGAGACCGGCGGCTGCCCGCGCCGCCGCCTGTCCCGCGTCCCGACGCCGTTCAAACGGAGTGGTGCCGGCGTGGTTCTGGGCGCCAACCACGCGGACGCGCTCACGATAGACGCCGACGATCCCGGTCACGACGGCGAGCTCCGCCCCGGCGGCCTCCATACGCGGGCCTTGCTCGATATGGAGCTCGAGAAATGCTTTGACGCTTGCCAGCCGGTGGCGTGCGTCGGCGAGCTGGTCCAGGTCGGCGCCGGCCCCTGCCAGGACCTCACGAATCGGGACGCCCTCCAGATCGCGGGCCTGCCGTAGGGTCTCCATCGGCAGCTCGCCACACAGTGCCAGGCTTCCGAGCAGGCCGATCGAAAAGCGCACACCCTCCTCATCCGAGAAGCCGACGACTTCGACATGGGACGCGAGCGGGTCACGGCTCTCGACCAATGTGCGCAGCACCTCGAGCGCGGCGACCGCTCCGTAGGCGCCGTCGAGGCGTCCACCGTTGGGGACGCTGTCGAGGTGCGACCCGGTGAGCACGAACGGGCCTTGCGCACTGCGCAGGTGGCCGAAGACGTTCAGGCTTGGGTCTTGATGCGCCTCGAGCCCGGCCTCAGCGAGCCGCTGCGCGAACCAGCGGCGTCCCGCCAGGTCCGCCTCGGACCACGCCAATCTGTCCAACCCGCCATCGGGCAAGCCGCCAATCCTGGAGAGGCTCGCGAGGTCCGCCAGCAAGCGCTCGCCGTTGATGTCGCTCATGGCATGGCTCGCTGGTAATCGAAGCGATCGCATGCCTGGAACTGGCCATGCCCCGCGTCACCGACAACGTGGCCGTCGCGGTACACGATCCGGCCGCGAACGATGGTGGTTTTCACCTGGCCGGTCAAGGTCAGCCCCTCGTACGGTGAGAAGCCCGCCCGCGAGTGGAGCTCGGTCGCGGAGAGCTGCCGGGTGATGCGCGGATCAAAGAGCACGAGATCGGCGTCCGAGCCAGGCGCGAGTGTTCCTTTCCGCGGCCAGAGCCCAAAGGTCCTGGCGGGATTTTCACTCAGCAGTCTGACCAGGTCGGCCAGCCCGAGCCGTCCCGATTTAACGCCCTGCGTATAGAGCAGCACCAGGGATGTCTCGACGCCGGGAATGCCGGGACTCATGGCGCTGAAGTCGTCGACGCCCTGGCGGTCCTCGAGCGAGAAGCCGCAGTGGTCGCTGCCCACGGTCTGGATGGCGCCAGCCTGCAGCTGCCGCCAGAGGCCGGCCTGGGCATCCCGATCGCGCAGCGGCGGCGTCATCAGGAACCGCGCGGCATCTGAGCGCTGATAGGCTGACTCGTCAAGCACCAGGTAGTGCGGACAGGTTTCGGCGATCGCCTGGATGCCGTCGGCTCGCGCGCCGGCGATCAGGTCGACGGCGAGCGGCGTCGACAGGTGCACGAAATACACGGGGCTCCCCGTGCTGCGACTGAAAATCAGGCCCCGGCCGACCGCCTCAGCTTCGGCAACCGCCGGTCGCGCCAGGCCGTGGTAGCGCAGGGACCGCTTGCCCTCGGCCAGTAACTGGCGCGTCATGCCTTCGACGATCGCGTCGTTTTCGGCGTGAACCTGGACCAGCAATCCGGCGCGGCCCGATCGCTGCATCAGCCGGTACCAGGTCCAGTCGTCGGCGTAGAAGAGGGTGTCCCGATAGGTCGTATAGATCTTGGCGCTCGTCACGCCGGCATCGACCAGCGCATCGAGGTCGCTCTCCCAGCCGTCGGGCAGGTGGCTGACGCTCAGGTGAATCCCGTAATCGACGTGGGAGCGCCCATCGATCAGCTGGCGCCGGGCGCTGACCGACTCGAGGAAGCGCTGTCCCTTGAGTTGGGGGACGAATTCGAGGTAGGTCGTCACGCCGCCGGCCGCCGCGGACGCTGAGCCGCTGGTGTAATCGTCGGAGGTTCGGGCGGTTCCTGTGTCCAGCAGCAGATGCGTATGCGGATCGACCACACCGGGAAGCACCAGCAGGCCGGCGGCGTCGATCGTCTCGCCGCCCTGACTCTTGATGCCCGGACGAATCTCGCGGATCGTGCCGTCGCGAACCAGGACATCGGCGGGCTGCTCGCCCTCGGATGTCACCACGGTGCCGCCGCGGATCAGCATCGCAGCGACCTCATCCGTGCGACGTGGGGCTAGGCGCCGATATCGTAAATATTGCCGGGGTCGAGGTCGAGCCCGTTGACGACCTGCCAGAGCGCCGCGACGGCCTTCAGCGCATTGCGCCGCTCGAAGGGCGCCAGGCCCTCGCTGTCTTTCAGGACGCGGACCAGCGACTGATAGCACTCCGCGAGCGTGGCTTCCGACGTGGTCAGCTCCACGCCCATGGCGTTTTTCACGCGGTGACCCTCCGCTCGCCCGCGGTGCCGATGACGATGCGGTCGTCCTGCAGCCGCTTGGCCTTCAGTTCGAAGCGCGGCAGGCTGCCGTCTGCGACTTTTTTGACGCCGAAGCGAAGACCCTCGTGCGCCTCGGCGAGGCCCCTGGCGAGGGCGCCGCAGATGCGCTCGGCCTGGGCGCCCTCCTGACCTGGAATCTCGACCAGGACCTCGATCTCGTCCTGTCGCCCATCGGCGGTGTAGAGGTGGATCCGAAACTCGTCGACCTCTTTGAATTCGCGCACGATCGATTCCACCGCGCGTGGATAGACGTTCGTCCCCCGCACCAGCTTCATGTCGTCGACGCGTCCCCGGATGCCGCCCTCGTAGAGGTCGAACGTCCGGCCACAGCTGCAGATGTTCGCAGGCACGCGAACCACCATGTCACGGGTGCGATAGCGCAGCACCGGAATGAAGCCGCGGCCGAACGAGGTGATGAGCCGTTCGCCGAGCTCGCCGTACCCGACCGGATCGCCGCTGATCGGATCGACCACCTCTTCGATGTAGTGGTCCTCGATGATGTGCGTCCCGCCCGGCTGCTTGGCGCACTCGAAGATCATGATGGTGCCGACTTCGGTCATGCCGGCCGTGTCGGCGGCCTTCGCGCCCCACTCGTCCTCGATCAGCCGCTTGGTCGCGGGGATCGACCCGGCGGGCTCCCCGGACAGGATCAGGCGCTTCACCGGGCCGGCAGCCAGGTTGATGCCCATGCTCTTCGCTTCCTGCGCCATGCGCAGAGCGTAGGTCGGCGTCGAGCAGACGACCGTGGCCTTCATGGTCATGATCTGCTTGACTCGGGCCTCGGTCGTCATGTTGCCGCCTGGCAGCACCAGGCAGCCGATCTTCTCGCTAGCGTAGTGGGCGCCCCAGAACCCGACGAAGGTCCCGTAGCTGAAGGCGAAGAAGACGATATCGGCCGGCCGGACGCCGAAGCCCCAAAAGCCATAGCACCACATCTCGGCGATCCATTCCCAGTCCTTCATGCTGTCCAGCACCTGAAGTGGGATCCGTCCGGTGGTTCCGGAGGTCAGGTGGTAGCGGATCGCGACCTCCTCGGGAGCGGCCAGCAGCGGGCCATACGGCGGCTTTTCCAGCTGCGCCTGCATCCACTCGTCACGGGTCATCATCGGGATTCGCTGCAGGTCTTTCAGGCTCTTGATCGAGTCGGCCGTCACGCCGGCCTGCTTCAAGCGGGCGGCATGCCAGGGGACGCGGGCCTCGGTCCAGGCGACCAGGTTCTTGAGCTTGCGCAGCTGCAGCGCTTCGATCTGGTCGCGCGGCATGGTTTCGTGCCGGGGATTCCAGTAGGGCGATTCCTTCACGCGTTCCCCTCCTTGTCTCGTCCTCGTTGTAGCACTTTCCGCGTTAAGCTGGTCCAAGCTTGGCCACCGCCAAACAACCGGAGCCGCGTGAGGGTGCGCCCTACCGCCTCGGTGGCATGGGCTACCAGGACGCCAGCGGCCGGCGGCTGAGTTATGGCTCGTATCTCCGGATCCCCGAGTTGCTCCAGCTGCAGCAGGGGCTGACGGAGGCCCATGACGAGCTGCTTTTCATCGTCGTACACCAGGTCTACGAGCTCTGGTTCAAGGAGCTACTCCACGAGCTCGAGGCCACCCGTGACGCGATCCAGATGGACGAGTTGCGTCGAGCGCGGCATTACCTGGCCCGCGTCAAGGTCATCGAGGCGCTGCTGGTCGAACAGGTCGCCGTGCTCGAAACCATGGCGCCGCAGGACTTTCTGACGTTTCGATCCGAGCTTGCGCCGGCCAGCGGTTTCCAGTCGATCCAGTTCCGCGAGATCGAGTATCTATCGGGGCTAAAGGACCGGGGCTACATCAGAGCGCTCGACAGCGAGCCGGATGCGGCCGCTCGACTCGAGCGGCGTCTGACCGAACCATCGCTGGCCGATGCCTTGGCCGATTTGCTCGATCGCCGTGGCCTGAGCGTCGCCCAGCTCTATCAGCAGGGCACGGAACATGCCGACGTGCTCGATCTGGCCGAAGCGCTGCTCGACCACGACGAGGGCTTTCGGCTGTGGCGGCTGCGACACGTCGAGATGGTCGAGCGGCAGATCGGCGACAAGCCCGGCACCGGTGGGTCCACCGGCGTCAAATACCTGCAATCGACTCTTGGCAAGCGCTTTTTCCCCGAGCTCTGGCAGGTCCGGTCGCAGCTCTAGCCGGCAAGCCTTTCAGTCAATCCATCGATCGACCAGCGAAGACGAGGCGGCCCGTCGGCGCACCCACCAGAGACCAAGTAGTAGGAGCAATCCGGTCAGGCCGAAGAACGGCGCAACGGTTCCGAGGATCATCGGTGCGACCGTGCGGCTCTCGACCGCGACCGAGGGCCGGCCCGCCGGGTCGTAACGCTCCACGGTTGCCCAGGGGGTCGCGAGACTTCCGAATCCGCCGGTCATCAGCACCTGTCCGTTCCGCATCAGAGCTGCGGCCGCGCCGCCGCGGATCGAGGCGAGGTTGCCGGCCGTTATCCAGATGTTTCGCCGCCAGTCGAACAGCTCAGCCCTTGTCTCCCCGAGCCCGCCGGCGACCAGAACCCGCCCACCAGGCAACGGGACCGCGACGTGCTCTGCACGAGGGGTCCCGGGTCTGGAAGCGGTTTGCCAGCTGTCGCTGCCCGGGTCATAGATCTCGGTGGTCTGTGGATTCGTGCCACTATCGCCAACGACGAGCACGCGGCCGTCGGGAAGCAGCGTGGCGGTCGGGGAGATTCGCGGATAGTGCATAGGAGCCGTCAGCGTCCAAGCGTTGCTGGCGGGATCGTACAGAACAGCGGTGCTGAGCCCGACGGACGGTGCGCTGCCTAACGGCCAGTGGAAGAATTGGTCGACGCCGCCAACGACCAGTACCCGGCCATCGCGCAGCAGGACAGCGGCTTGATCGGCGCGTGGCGACGGCATCGGCGCCGCCTCCGTCCAGGTACTCGTCGTCGGATCGTATAGCTCCGCACTCATGAGATTGTTGGCCGGGTTCACGGCCAGTGCGGGGTGGCCGCCGGCAACCAGGACGCGGCCATCCGGTAACAGCGTCGCCGTGTGATTGACACGGGCCTCGTGCATGCTGGCGGCGACAGACCAGCGGTTTGATTTGGGATCGTACAGCTCTGCGCTGGCAAGCGCGCCAAATGGGGAATCCGCCGTTGGAATCGTCCGATCGCCCCCGACGACAAGCACGTTGCCGTTGGGGAGCAGGGTGGCGGTATGACCGAACCTTGGCGTGCTGAGCTGGCCAGCATTCGACCAGGTTCGCGTCCCCGGGTCGTACAGCTCAGCGCTGGCGAGGGCGCTGCCGCCCGGTTGCCAGGGCGCCGTGAGCGAGAGGGAGCCGCGGCCACCGACTACGAGCACCTTTCCATTCGTCAGCGGCGTTGCGGTGTGGTACGCGCGGGCGATGGCCATGCTTGAGGAGGAAGACCAATGGCCTTCGCCGTTGGCATCGGCCGACTCTTGAATCGCGCGCACCAGTCCCACCCCAGCGGCCAGCACGACGACTATCGCCATCGCTGCAGCCACGCGGATAGGTCCGTAGTGGGACTGGCGTCGCGCCCGCGGGCTGGCCTCAACAGCGCGGAGGAGCCGAAGGGCGAGTAATGGGGGAGCGGCGATCGCCGCCCGCTCGCGGGAAATGTGCTCACGGATACGGTCTTCGATGGCTGCGGATACGCCCCGATCTCTCATTCGATAGGCGCCTCAGCTAGTCGGCGCCGGATTTTTGCCAAGGCCCGGTGGACCAGGACGCGCGCGGTGCCGCTGCGGACGCCGATGATGCGCGCGACTTCCTCAAAGGGGGCATCCTCGAAGAAGCGGACATAGATGGCCTCCTGCTCCCGACGGCTCAACGAGCGGATCGCATGGCTCAGACTTCTGTTGTCTTCCCGGCGCTCGGCAAGCTCGAGTGGGTCGGTAGCGGGCGGACGCCCGAGGCGGAGCAATGACCAACGGTGTTGGCGCCGACGATGGTCCCGTGCCAGGTTGACGACGGTCCGGTAGAGCCATGGTCTAAAGCCACTCATCTCGCGTGGGGTTTGAGGGGAGAGCCAGACGCGGACGAAGGCCTCCTGCACGATGTCCTGGGCAATGGCGTAGTCGCGTACCAGAAGCACAGCCAGCTGGAACATGGGGCGATGCAGCTCGCGCACGAGCGGCTCGATCCAGGACGACTCCGCCGTCTGCAGCACCACACCCTCTCCCCAATATGTGCTACGCGCGAGAGGACCCGATGTTACACGCACCCTGAGCGCGGGCCAGTGTCGCTGCCTTACTGGCTGCTGGTGTTGGCGAAGAGCCGGCTGAAATAGGTGATGCCGAGCGGCAGTAGCAGGGCCGCGAGCGCCGTGATCACCGCCAGGCCGTCGGGCAAGTGGTTCGGGTTGCTCATGCCGATGTAGGTAAAGATGGCGGCGCCGACCGAGGTCCCGATCACGACGATCGTCGCCACCACGGTCGCCCAGTCGCGGTGCTCGAGATACATCGCGATCGAGCGGCGGCCGGCCAGCCGCAGCAGCCACGATGCTGTCAGGCCGTTGAGCACCAGCGAGCTGATCAGGGCGCAGACCGCGATGCCGATCCGGAACTGGGCAAGGTTCTTGTAGACGAACGCTGCGCCGTTGACCACCAGGATGCCGAGCGGCGTGATGATGCCGATCACGAGCAACATCAGCCGGCTGCTGAGGTAGCCACGCAGCAGGCGATCCCCCTGGCGTTCCATCAGGTGACGGTCAGCCGGGTGTCGTACTCGGGCCGCTGCCAGGCGCGCGATGCGAGCACCTCGCGGAGGCAGCGGACGGCATCGAAGACGTCGACATATCGCGTATACAGCGGGGCGAACCCGAAGCGCATCAGGTCGGGTGTTCGAAAGTCGCCGATCACCCCCCGGTCGATCAAGGCGCGCATTGCCCGGTACCCCTCGCGATAGCGAAGCGAGACCTGTGAGCCTCGCCCACCCGCCTCGCGAGGCGAGGCCACCTCGACCCCGAGGTCGCGGCACGTTTCATCCACGAGACGGATGAAGAGATCACCAAGCGCCATCGATTTCCGGCGGGCCTCCCGCTGGTCCACCCGCAGCCAGATGTCGACGGCGACCTCGAGCGCCATCAGGCTGAGCACGGGCGGCGTCCCCGCCAGCTGGCGAGTGATGCCGGCAGCCGGTCGGTATTCCGGCTCAAAGGCGAACGGCGCGGCGTGGCCGAACCAGCCGGCGATCGGATTGCGCAACTGTTCCTGCAGGGCGCGGGCGACAAAGAGATATGCGGGCGCGCCGGGTCCGCCGTTCAGATACTTGTAGCCACAGCCGACCGCGAGGTCGACGTCGGAGGCATTGAGGTCGACCGGCAGCGCGCCGGCGCTGTGGGACAGGTCCCAGAGCATCAGGGCGCCGTACTTGTGCGCGGCCGCGGTCAACCGGCGCATGTCGTGCACTTCGCCGCTGGCATAGTCGACGTGGGTCAGCATCACGACCGCCACGCTGCCATCGATGGCCGCTTCCAGCTTGGCCGGCTCCACCATGCGCAGGGCGTGGTTGCCACCAAGCAGCTCGATCAAGCCCTGCGCGATGTAGAGGTCGGTCGGGAAGTTGGCGCGCTCGCTCAGGATGAAGTGCCGCTGCGGCTCAATCGCGAGAGCCCCCGCCAGCAGCTTGAAGAGATTCACGGACGTGCTGTCGGCGACGACCACCTCACCCGGCTGGGCGCCGATCAGCTGGGCGATCTTGTCGCCGATCCGTCGCGGCGCGTCGATCCAGTGCGCCCGGTTCCAGCTGCGGATGAGGCCGCTGCCCCATTCGTCGACGACGACCTCGTTGAGGCGATCGACCGTTGCTCGGGGCAAGGCCCCAAGCGAGTTGCCGTCCAGATAGATGAGGCCGTCTGGAAGGGCAAACTCTTCGCGATAGGGGGCGAGGGGATCCTGCCCATCGAAGGACAGGCAGGTCTCGCGGTCCACGAAGGGATTATCCCGCGTGCGGCAAGCTCAGAAGTGGCTCGGGCACCAGGGGACGCGGTCGGTAGCGAACATCGCGTCGGCGCGGGCGAGCGCGCCGGGCCGCCGTTCCTTGATGCGGCCGGCATCGGCGAGCAGGCGAAATCGATTGCCACCGAGATATGCCGCCGCCAGGTCGGCGGCGTTCAGCTCGAGGTCGGGCGTCGCCTCGGAACGCCGGCACTGGGCGCCGACGGGACCGCCCTCGAGCTCGAATCGTCCCTGGTTCCACGGACAGAAATCGTCGTGAATCTCGACCGTAAGACGACCCTCAGTCAGATACCGGCGCCCGGCGAGCGCTCGTTCGACGTCGACCAACCGCAGCCAGATGCCGTCTTCGACGCGAGTCTTCGGCTGGCGCGAGTCGGCGAGCAAGAAGCGCAGCGGCTCTTCCACCGGCCGCATCTCGCCCGTCAGCCGTGCGACCAGGTCGATATTCAGGATGTAGCGCCACAAGGCGGCGTAGGCGTCGGCCGTCGAGGCGATCAACGATTCCAGTCGCAGCACCCCGTTCGGGCCGATGGCGTCCCAGTCGAGCTTGATGCGATAGAGCGCGAGGCCGGTTGGCTTGTCGCCGGACCGGTAGATCACACGGTAATGCGGGCTGAATCCGCGGCGGGAGCTCTCGCGATCGGTGAGGAGGTTGCGCCACCACCGCTCATCGAGGCCGAGCATGCCGGGTTGGGTCGGATGGACATCGCGCCAGACCCGCGTGAATTGCTCGACCGCTGCCGGCACGTCGAGCATCACGATCTGACCGTGACCCGGCTCGTTCACCCTGAATGCGGCCTGCGGCCGGTTGATTTCGATCTCCGCCTGGTAGGTCGCGAGCCCGTAGCCGAAGCGCCCGTAAATGCGCGCCTCGGACGCGTACAGGGCCGCGAGCGGTTCACCGCGCTGGCGCATGTCGTCGAGTTGCTGCCGCATCATCGCCGTCAGCAGCCCGCGGCGGCGATGGGTGGACATGACCGTGACCCTGGTCACGCCCCCGCAGGGAAGCAAGCCGCCAGGGACGGCCATTTCGTAGGAGAAGATGCCTGCTGTCGCCACCACCTGTCCGGCGTCGAAGACGGCAATGGACCGGTCCAGCTCGGTGATTTCGCGTGTGCCGGCTAATTCTTCGTCGGTCGGCTCGGTGCCGCCGAAGGTGCGGCGCAGCGACGCGACGTAGGCGCCCAGTTCCTCCGGCCGGATCGACCGGAGCTCCAGCCCGGCCGGCGCGCCTACCGCTGAACCAGCGCCAGCGCCCTGCAGGGGCTGCCGGATCCTTTCACGAGTTTGAGCGGCGCGACGATCAGCATCACCCCCGTCGGAGGGAGCATGGCCAGGTTGGCGAGCTGTGTCAGCCCGTATTTGTTCGCGCCGAGCAGGAACTGGTGGCAGGGGAACGGCGGATTGAACGAATGGGCCGTCCCGGCATCGGTCCCGACCGTCTCGACGCCAACCCCGACCAGCGGGCTCTCATTGGCGAGCCACTTCGCCAGCTCGATATCGATCCCCGGCGTATGCGGGCCGGTTTCATTCGCGTTCAAGAAGGCCTTCTGGTCCTGCGCCCGGGCATCCCAGCCGGTGCGGTAGAGCAGCCAGCCGCCGGCCGGCAGCGCGCCATGCTCGCGCTCGAACGCGCGAATGTCATCGAGTGTCAGGAGAAAGTCGGGATTCGCCTGGGCCTGCCGCGATCTGTCGATCACCACGGCCGGGCCGATCAGCCGCTTGACCGGCACCTGCGAGACATCGTCCTTGTCTTTGCCGGTAACCCAGTGGATGGGGGCGTCGAAATGGGTCCCGGCGTGCTCGCCGCCTTCGAACCAGTTCCAGTACCAGGCCGGGCCCTTCTCGTCGTAGCGGCTGATTTCGTGCGTCTTCCAGTTGGGCGTGTTGGCGAAGGGTGGCGGCAGCTGGATCATCGGGGTGCGCTCTGAAAGCGGTTGCGTGAGATCGACCACCTCGATCGAACCCGAGGCGAGCGCCTCGCCGAATGCGGTGAGCGTTTGCATGGTCGTGCTCAAATCACTCCTCCCTTGATTTCAGCGCCGGAATCGTCGTCGGTTGTTGCCTGGTGATGCGGGTTGGCCGGCGTAATTCGTCCTTGCGTCGCGGTGGTTGTTGGAGCGCTCGCGGAAACTCGAAGCGGTTCTCCAGCATATGAACGTCCATCAGGAAGCTCTTCGGCATCTCCGCCTCGACCTTGGCGACGATACAGCTGAGCTCGCTGCCGCTGATGGCGTCGAGTGCCGCTTCCTCGAAGGCGTCCAGCTCGCGCACGGTCTGCGATCGTGGAAAGCCGGCGGCCTTGGCAATGCCCGCCAGATCTGCACCCGCGGCGGTCGCGGTCGTGAACCATCGATAGCCGCCGGGTGCGCCACCTCCCACCGAGAGCAGCGTCTCATTGTCGAAGATCAGGTGCACGAGATTGCTCGGTCGTGAGCGCGCCATCGTGGTGAGGCCGCCAAGGTTCATCAGGACCGAACCATCGCCGTCGATCACGACGACTTTTCGATCTGGCTGGGCCAGCGCGATGCCGAGGCCGATCGAGGAGGCGAGGCCCATCGCGTGCTCGAGGTAAAAGAAATTGGCCCGGTGGCCCAGCGAATACAGCTCGGCGGCGACCGCGCCCATGATGGTGACGACGGCACAGTCCTCGAGCTCCGGATAGATGGCCTGGAGGCAGTCGAGCCGCTTCACTGCGGCTCCTCCCACATCAGGTCGCGGGCGAGCAGCAGGGCGACGGGGGAGAGCGAGCTCTGCGCCAGTGTCATCGCCTTCGCCATCTTGGGTCGAACGTCATCGGGATTGGTCAGGTCATCGTGGGCGATGTTGAGCGCATCCAGCACCGGCCGGGTGTGCTTGCCGCCCTCGGTCTGCCAGGGATCCTTTTCACCGAAACGACCCCGGTCGGTGATCAGCATCAGCAGCGGGATCTTGTAGAGCAGGGAGACGCCCACGATGCCGTTGATCGCCTGCAGGAAGCCGTGGTTCTGCATCAGCATGGCCGACTTCATGCCGGCGAAGTGGGCCCCCGCCGAGACGCCGACGCCCTCCTCTTCCTTGGCCAATCGCACCAGCGTGACGTCGGGATCCTCGTCCGCGAGGCGGATCAGGTGGACCAGCCAGGTCTCCGGCAGCGCGCTGACCATCCGAACGCCAACGTCCTTGATGGCGTCGTAGACCAGCTGCGAGTTCGCCGCGGATACCGGCAATGCTCTCTCCCTCCTCGAGAACTGGTGCCGATTCTACGCATACAATGGCCGCAGTGCAGGTCCTGGGCAACATCCTGGAGGCCGTTGGGCACACGCCGCTGGTCCGGCTGCATCGACTCACCGCCGGATTGCGCCCCACCATCCTGGCCAAGGTCGAAATCATGAATCCAGGCGGCAGCGTCAAGGATCGGATCGGGCTGAAGATGATCGAGGACGCGGAGCGCCGAGGCCTGCTCAAGCCCGGCGGGACGATCGTCGAGCCGACCTCGGGAAACACCGGTCACGCGCTCGCAATCGCGGCCGCGCTCAAAGGGTACCGAATGATCTTCGTGATGGCCGACAAGCAATCGCCGGAGAAGATCGCCTTACTGCGGGCTTATGGCGCCGACGTGGTGGTCTGTCCCACGGCGGTGCCGCGCGATTCGCCGGAGAGCTACTACTCGGTTGCCGAGCGGTTGAGCAAAGAGATTCCGGGTGCATTTCAACCCAATCAGTACTTCAACCCGATGAACCCGCAGGCGCACTATGAGACCACCGGGCCGGAGATCTACGAGCAGACGGAGGGCAAGATCGATGTGCTCGTGGGTGGCCTGGGTACCGGCGGAACGATGACGGGTGCGGGCCGCTATCTCCGAGAAAAGAAGCGATCCGTGATGCTGGTCGGCGCGGACCCCGAAGGTTCGCTCTACTCGGGTGACGCCATCAAGCCCTACAAGGTCGAGGGGATCGGCGAAGACTTCATTCCCGGAACCATCGACC
>DATASI010000151.1:0-3588 GCA_036269255.1 Candidatus Dormiibacterota bacterium | reverse complement strand
GGATCTGCTCCGAGGTGAGGATCTTGTCCTCGCGCGCCTTCTCGACGTTGAGGATCTTGCCGCGCAATGGGAGGATGGCCTGAAAGCGGCGGTCTCGAGCCATCTTCGCCGACCCACCGGCGGAATCGCCCTCGACCAGGTAGATCTCCGCGAGCGAGGGATCGCGCTCCGAGCAGTCCGCCAGCTTGCCGGGCAGCGTCGAGGACTCCAGCAGGGACTTGCGCTGGACCAACTCGCGCGCGCGTTTCGCCGCGTCGCGGGCCCGAGCCGCGACCAGGCACTTCTCGATGATGCGCCGGGCATCCGGTGGATTTTCTTCCAGGTACTGCGTGTAGGCCTCCGAGAAGACCGTCTGCACCTGGCCGGTGACCTCGGAGTTGCCGAGCTTCGTCTTGGTCTGGCCTTCGAACTGCGGCTCGCGAATCTTGACGCTGATCACCGCGGTCAAACCCTCGCGGACGTCATCGCCCGTCAGGTTGGGATCCTGGTCGCGCATCAGGTTGGCCTTGCGCGCGTACTTGTTGAGCACCGAGGTGAGCCCGGCCCGGAAGCCGGTCACGTGGCTGCCACCTTCGACCGTGTTGATGTCGTTGGCGAACGCCAGGACGTTCTCGGTGAACCCCTGGTTGTACTGCAGCGCGATTTCGACCGTGTTGCCCTCGATTTCTCGCTCGACGTGCAGCGGCCGCAGGTTGACCCATCCCTTGTCCCGGTTCAGGTACTTCACGAAGGCGCTGATGCCGCCCTCGAAGTAGAAGGTGTACTCGAGATCGATGCGCTCGTCGCGCAGCACGATGGTCAGGCCCTTGTTGAGGAAGGCGAGCTCGCGCAACCGGTGCGACACGATGTCCCAGTGGAACCCGAGCTCTTCAAAAATCTCCGGGTCGGGCCAGAAGCGGATGTAGGTGCCGGTCGTGTCGGCCTTGCCGGTTACCTTCAGAGCCGCGAGTGGCGTCCCACGGCGGTAGTCCTGGTCGTGCTGCTTGCCGTGGCGCATGACCGTAATGTGCAGCCGCTCGGACAGCGCATTCACCACCGAGAGGCCGACGCCGTGCAGGCCGCCGGAGACCTTGTAGCCGCCGCCGCCGAACTTGCCGCCGGCGTGCAGCCTGGTCATGACCACCTCGAGGGCGGGCTTGCCCTGGTCTTTCATCATGTCGACCGGAATCCCACGGCCGTTATCGGCGATCGAGGCCGAGCCGTCCTGGTGGAGGGTTACCTCGATACGGGTGCAGAATCCGGCCAGGGCCTCATCGACGGAGTTGTCCACCAGCTCGTAGATGAGGTGGTGCAGACCCCGGTTGTCGGTTGACCCGATGTACATCCCGGGTCGGCGCCTGACTGGCTCCAATCCCTCCAAAACCTGGATGGCTTTGGCGTCATAGGCAGGCGTCGTTTTTTCCTTGGGATTTAGCAAGTCGCGAGTTCAAATTATATCGAAACCAGCGCCGAAAATTCGTTCTCAGCCGGCCAAAAATGTCACGGGTTTGGGATCGCCTCAGGAGGCGGTCGCGGGGGCTGGCTGGGTCGCCTTCGGACGCCACCGTAAGTCCAATTGGCGGGCCGCGCGGACCTCGTCGAGGCGACCAACCGGCGCCTGGTGCGGGGCCGTCCTCACGATCTCCGGGTTGTCACGAATCTCGTCCACGATGTGCCCGACCGCGGCGATGTAGCCGTCGAGCGAGGCCTTCGATTCGGTCTCGGTCGGCTCGATCATGAGCGCCTCGGCCACGATCAACGGGAAGTAGACGGTCGGCGGATGGACCTCGAAATCGATCAGGCGCTTGGCGATGTCCTTGGCCGTGACGCCGTGCTCTTTTGCTTTCCTGGCGGTCAGGACGAACTCGTGCATGGAGGGACCGCTGAAAGCGTCCTCGAACCACTGGCGCAGATGATGCCGCAGGTAACTCGAGTTGAGCACCGCGTTCTCGGCCACCTCGTGGATGGTGTTGCCGTAGGTGCGGATGTAGGCATAGGCGCGAACCAGCATGCCGAAGTTGCCGTAGAAAGCGCGCACCTTCCCGATCGACTGGGGCCGGTCGTAGTCAAATCGAAATCCCTCATCGCTGCGCTCGACGGTGGGAACCGGGAGGAAGGGCACCAGGTGCGCCTTGACGCCCACCGGGCCGGCGCCCGGACCGCCCCCGCCATGTGGCGTGGAGAAGGTCTTGTGCAGGTTGAGGTGGACGACGTCAAAGCCCATGTCACCAGGACGGGCGATCCCCACCAGGGCATTGAGGTTGGCGCCGTCGTAGTACATCTGCACCCCCTGCTCGTGGGCCAGCCGGGTGATCTCGAGGATGTCTTTCTCGAAGAGGCCGAGCGTGTTCGGATTGGTGAGCATGATCGCGGCAACTTTCTTTGACAGCTTGCTCTTCAGATCGTCGAGCTGGACCACCCCGTCCGACCCCGACTTGAGCACCACGGTCTTGAGATGGGAAAGGGTCGCGCTGGCGGGATTGGTTCCGTGAGCGCTGTCCGGCACCAGCACCTCGTCGCGGTTCTCGCCGCGGCTGCGGTGGTAGGCCTGGATCAGCCGCAGCCCGGTCCACTCCCCGTGGGCGCCGGCGGCGGGCTGCAGCGTCATGCGCTCCATGCCCGTGAGCGCCAGCAGCGCCCGCTCCAGCTCCCACATCAAACGCAGGGCGCCCTGCGCGCGCGACTCGGGATGGTAGGGGTGAAGGTCGGCGAAATCGTCGAGCCGGGCCAGCGCCTCGTTGACCGCCGGGTTGTATTTCATGGTGCAGGAGCCGAGCGGGTAGATGCCCTGGTGCAGGTTGAAGTTCATCCGGCCGAGACGGCCGAAGTGGCGGGCGAGATCCGGTTCACTCACCGACGGGATCGGCAAGTCCGAGCTTCGCCGCAGCCGGGCCGGCAGCAGCTCATCGACCGGCTTGGTGCGGGGGCCCGGCTTGGGCAACCGCGGGCCCGGACGCTGCGGATCGGCGAGCTCGAAGACCAGCGGCTCGCTCACGGCAGCACCTCGAGGAACCGTTCCATCGCCGTCGAATGGTTGAGCTCGGTGACCGAAATCAGGAGCGCATTGCTGAGCTCGTTGACGTAGCGCCCCAGTGGAAGCCCGGGCAGAACGCCTTTCTCCAGCATGAGCCGCTGGGCCTCGGCTGCCGGGTAGGGCGTGTGCACGACAAACTCCCAGAGGAACGGCGCGTCGAAGGCCAGCCGGTACCCCTTGCGCGCGCTGATCGCCTCGGCCAGGTAATGGGCGCGCTGGGTGCTGAGCTCGGCCAGGCGTCGCAAGCCGTCCCCACCCATGTGCGCCATGTAGACGGTCGCCGCCAGCGCCATCAGTGCGTGGTTGGTCGTGATGTTGGAGGTGGCGTGCTCGCGGCGGATGTGTTGCTCGCGCGCCTGGAGCGTCAGGACATAGCCTCGCCGCCCTTCGCGATCGACGGTCGCCCCCACCAGGCGGCCCGGCATCCGCCGCATCAAGGCCTCCTTGCAGGCGATGAAGCCGACATAGGGGCCGCCGAAGGAGAGCGGGATGCCCAGCGGCTGGCCGTCACCGACGGCCAGGTCGGCGCCGTAATCACCGGGCGCGTTGACCAGGCCGAGGGAGATCGGATCGAC
>DATASI010000150.1:0-13601 GCA_036269255.1 Candidatus Dormiibacterota bacterium | reverse complement strand
GATCGTCGATGACGCGGACTTCATTCGCTCGAATCTGGTCGTTTATCCGAAGTTCCCTAAAAGCCGTGGATCAAGCCTCCTTCGATACAAAAAAAGATAGCCCCGAGGCTATCTTCGTCCCCTGGACCTCTTCGGCGGCGGCCTGGAGGTGAGAGCTCGGGACAGCCTCTCTTGGCAGGCGGGAGTATACCACGGGTTCCGCGGGCACAAACCGAATCAGAGTGGCAGCCGCCCTTCGTCCTCCAGGCGATGCAGGAACTCGTCGACGCTGACCGAGATCTGGTCTCCCCCCTCTCGGCGCCGGATGTTCAGCGTTCCGGCCTCAAGCTCCTTGTCCCCGACGACCGCCATGTAGGGGACTTTCTGGAGCTGGGCGTCGCGGATCTTCGCCTGCATCCGTTCACTGCGGCTGTCGACATCGACACGGAGATCGCGCTCGCGGAAGCGCTCGGCGATCTTGTTGACCGCCTCCACGTGGCGATCGGCGATTGGAATGAAGGCCAGTTGAACCGGCGCCAGCCAGATGGGAAAGACGCCGCCGTAATGCTCGATCAAGTAGCCCATGAAACGTTCCATCGACCCGATCGGCGCGCGGTGCAGCATCACGGGGCGCTCCATGGTCTGCTCCGACGTCACGTATTCGAGCCCGAAGCGCTCCGGCAACAAGAAATCGATCTGGTTGGTCGAGAGGGTGAACTCTCGCCCGATGGCATCTTTGATCTGGACGTCCAGCTTGGGGCCGTAAAAGGCCGCATCCCCGGGCGCCTCGACGAACGGATGGCCGGACGCTCGCAACGCCTCGCGGCCGGCGTTCTGCGCTCGTTCCCAGACGGCCGGATCGCCCATCCATTTATTGCTGGTGTCGTCTCGCAATGACAGCCGGAAGTAGAAGTCGGTGATCCCGAAGGCCTTGTAGACCTGCAGGATGAGCTGGACGACGCGCTCGAACTCTTCGTGCAGCTGATCAGGCCGGCAGAAGATGTGGGCGTCGTTGATAGTGAAGGCGCGCACTCGGATCAGGCCGGACACCTCTCCGGACTTCTCGTAGCGATAGACGGTGCCCAGCTCGGCGATGCGGACCGGGAGCTCGCGGAAGCTGTAGGCATGCCGCTGAAAGACCCGGATGTGATGCGGGCAGTTCATGGGCCGCAGCTCCCACTCCTCCCCTTCCATCTCCGAGGGCGCATACATCGAATCGCGATAGCGGTCCCAATGGCCGCTGACCTTATAGAGGTCGAGCCGCGCAATGTCAGGTGTCTTCACGTGCTGGTAACCCTGGCGGCGCTCGAGTCGAAGGATGAACTCCTCCATCTGTCGCCGGATGGTCGCCCCCTTAGGGGTCAGCAGCGGAAGTCCGCGCCCCACCATCTCGTCGATCAAAAAGAGATCGAGCTCCTTGCCCAGCCTGCGGTGGTCGCGCTTGGCGGCTTCCTCGAGCCGCTTCAGGTGATCGTCGAGCTCCGCCTGGGTGGGAAAGGCGGTTCCGTAGATGCGGGTCAGCTGCTGGTTCTTCTCGCTCCCCTTCCAGTAAGCGCCGGCGATCGACAGCAACTTGAAGGCGCCCAACTTGCCGGCATCGTGAACATGGGGGCCGAGACAGAGATCGACGAAGTCGCCGGTTCGATAGATCCGGGCGGTCGCGTCAGTGACCTTGTCGGCGATCAATTCGACTTTTAACGGCTGGTGAAGCCGCTCGAAGAGCGCGACCGCCTGGTCACGCGGAAGCTCTTCTTTCACGAACGCGGGCGCGGCCTTGACGATCTCCCGCATTCTCGCTTCGATCTTCGGTAGGTCCTCGGTGACGAGCCGGTCCGTGAAGGCGAAGTCGTAATAAAAGCCTTCGTCGGTCGCCGGGCCGATGCCGATTAGAGTCCCGGGAAAGAGATCGAGGACGGCAGCCGCCATCACGTGGGCAGTGGAATGTCGCAGGGTTTCGAGGTCTTCGCTCATAGCCGATCCCTTAAAAGGGTCAGCCGATTATACGGAGGCTCCTGCGACTAGCCGGCGCGAAGTCGTTGCAGACCGGCGGGAATGTCCTCACGGCCGAAGGTCCGCCCGTCGAGGGACGCCTCGATGTCCGAGTGGACCTGAAACATGATCGAGAGTTGATGCGCCAGGGGAACAATCGGCGCGCGTCGCGCCTGGCGTCGTAGGCGTTCCTGGCGGCTCGGGTCAATCGCACAGCAGCGGATGCTGCAGTACTTGGCGGTTGCCTTCTTGACCGTGGCATCACACCCAGGACGGGCGCACACCTTTAGCGGAGTGGTTTGCTTCGAAAAACCGTGAGCGATCTCCACCGTTCCCTCCAACTTATTGCGGCCCCTGCCGAAACCGCTCTCCCCTGACGCGCTATTGATTATGCGCGCCGCATTAACGCTGTCAAGCATTGGCTTCGCTTATCCACATTGCTGCGGGCGCGAGAGGATTAGCTGGGGATAACGCGGCTTGCTAGAGCGGCGTCGACGGGGTTCGCGGCTTGAGCTTGCCTTCCTGCCGCTGCTCGAGGAGGTCGCCGATCAATTGTGGCAGCCCGACTGCGTCATCGACACCACGGATCCAGATGGCATCCGCCCCGAACCGCTTGGCGCGCCGAACCTGATGTGGTAGCGATGCCAGCGCGAGGATCACCGGCCGTGAGAAGCCGGCGGCGGCATTGAGGACGCCGAACACATAGGCGGTGTCGGCTTCCCAGATCGCCATGTCGAAGAGGACCGCTTGCGGTTGGACGCGCTGGCAAAGCTGCTGCACATCCTGGTCGGGGAGCGCCGTCTCGCCGCGATAGCCGGCGTCCATCAGGAGCTCTCGATAGGCCCCGGCCTGCCGCGGGTCATTTTCGAAAATCAGGACGGTCTCGCCCTCGGGGTTTCGCATCTCCGCCATCGACGACCGCATTATGGCATTTGCCAAAGGCCGTAAGCGGCGACCTCGGACCGCGTTAATAGAGTCGGACAGCCCTTCGCTCAATCCCCGGTCGGTACCGGGGATTTTTTATGCCAGCCAGGTTGCGAGCTGTTGGCGATCGACGTTGCCGCCGCTTAGCACGATTACCGCCGGACGCGCCACCGATGGGTTGGCGAGGAAACCGGCAACGCCCGCCGCACCCGAGGGTTCGAGGACGAGTTTCGCCTCGAGGGCAACGAGCCGGAGAGCGTCGATGATCGAGGTGTCCGAGACCAATCGCATCTCATCGACCAGGCGCTGGGCAATTGCAAGATTGAAGGGCCGCGTATACGGCGGCGCAAGACCTTCGGCGATGGTGTCCCCTCTCGAGGGTGCTACCGGGTGACCAGCGGCCAGGCTTTCACTCAGAATGGGTGCCCCTTCGGGCTCGACGCCGATGACTCGCGCGGCTGGTCTGCCCTCCTTGACGGTGACGGCAACGCCGGCGATCAAACCGCCGCCACCGACCGGGACGACAACCGTTTCGATATCCGGACGCGCCTCCAGAATCTCGAGGCCCAGGGTGCCGTGGCCGGCGACGACCGCGACATCATCAAACGGATGCACCAGATGGAGCTCGCGCTGGGCCTGCTCCGCTTCGAGCCGCGCCTGCCACTGCTCGCGCGGCACCAGCACCACCTCAGCACCGTAGGCACGGATCGCCTGCAGCTTCGAGACGGGGGCGTCATCGCGAATGACCACGACGCAGGGGATCCCGAAGCGCTGCGCGGCATAGGCCAGCGCCCGGCCATGATTGCCGGCCGACAAGGTGATCACACCGCGGCGTCGCTGGTCCGGTGTCAGCTGCAGCACGGCGTTGATTGCGCCCCGAACCTTGAACGATCCCGTGCGCTGCAGGCTCTCCGCCTTGAACCAGACCGCCTCGCCCAGGGCGGCGGGCGCCGGCAGCAACGGCGTAGGCAGGATGAAGGGAGCGATCCGCTCAGCCGCGGCTCGAACGTCGCTCACCGAGATCGAGGGCGCCTCAACCGCCATCCGTATAGACGGTAGCGGGTCGGCGGCCCTAGTTCCAGATCCCGTGGAGCAGGACGTAGTCGAGCAATTGCGCCAGCCAACGCCGGAACCGAGTGGCCATCACCGGTAGAACGTGGAAAACCGACGGAGCCTGTTCGCCGGGCGCTGTCGATTTGGTGGGCGCACTTGGAGTCGAACCAAGGACCTCTTCCTTGTCATGGAAGCGCTCGTACCAACTGAGCTATGCGCCCGCGCGGGCATTTTACCCAACTCAAAAGGCATCGGGGTCTCTTAGTCGAATCACATCTGAAATCGTTTTGCCCGTAACGCTGTCTCGTACCAGATTCCGTAGAAAAACCACACGTTAGGAGGTCATGAAATGAACCATCGATTAATGGCTGTCTTGGTCTTCGCCTCGCTGCTTCTCGCAGCGTGCGGTGGAGCAGCGGGCGCAAGTAACGGCTCAGGCAGCCAGCCCCAGACGACGTCATCTAGCGGCTACTAAGCCACCCTTTTCAAACGAGTTGACCTACGTCGAGTGACTTGGAGGTACAAAATGGCCGTTCGTCCAAAAGTCGACCCCGTCTCGGGCGCATCCGTAAGGGTAGCCCCGCTGACGGCTCCCGGCGTCGTGTTGCTGCTGGCGATCGCAGCGATTGACCTGCTCGTTTACTTTGGATTCGCCCTGACCTTCGCCTATCCGGGGATCCTGTTTGTGCTCAACGCGACCGCGGCTGCGGTGATCGCCGCCGGCCTGCTGCGCGGTTACCGGGTGGCATGGCATGCGGGCGCGTTGCTGGCAGCCTCGACGGCGGTGGCGTTCGTGCTCGTTCGCACGACCGGTCTGCCCGGCTTCCGGCTCAGCGATTGGATCGTGACGGTCGGGCTCCTGCCGCTGGGTCCCCTCTCGTTGGTCGCGGAGGCCTTGTTCTTTGGCCTCTACGTTTCCTGGCTGACCTCGACAAGAATCACGTCGCGTCGCGTGGCATCGTTCAGCCGCTGACCGTGCCGCTGAAGGGCTACAGGCGTTCCCCAGTCGGGAAGCCTGTAGCCTCGAGACTACCGGCCCGCTTTTTGAGTGCCTGAGCGCGAAGGACCGATGCTTCCGCGGCGGCTTGCGAGCACGGAGATCAGTCCGCTGGCGACCAGCAGGCAGCCCATGCCGAAGATGACGCGGGTCACGCCGAACAGGTCGGCGAGCCCACCCGCCAGGAAGATCGGCAGGGCAACGGCCGCGTTGACGACGGTGAACATCGCGCCGAAGATTCGGCCTCGTAGCTCTGACTCGGTCGTCTCCTGCAGCACCGTGAACGCCGGGATGAAGAGCATGCCGAACTCCAGGCCGCCGATGAAGCCGAAGACGACCGGGAACCAGACGAGCAGCCAGCCCGCGGAAAGCTGTTCCAACAGGTAGGGCACGACCGCGATCAGGATGAGGGTCGCCCCGGCGGAGAGCAAGCCGCCGATCAAGAGCCGGCTTCGCCGGTAGTGGCGGCCGTACTGGCCGAGGTAAAACGCAGCCGCCAGCATGCCGATCACGGCGGGTGCGAGGAAGAGATAGACGTCCGTCACCCGCAAGCGGAGCACCGTGCTCATATAGCCGGGCGCCAGCACGAAGACGGAGAAGATCACGGCAATCGTCAGGCTGAGCTGGATGACGGCGAAGCGCACCAATGGCCGGCCCGCGATGTAGCTGATGCCTTCACGGAGCTCGAAGAGCAGGTCCTGGTTCCCTGGCCGGCCGGCACCGTTTCCGCGAGCGTGCAGGTCGCTGCGGACCATATAGATCAGCCAGGCGGCGGCCAGGAAGAGGCCCGCCGCAATCCAGTAGGGCGAATTCTGCCCCAGGAAACGAACGGCCAGCGTCGAGACCGGGACCGCGACCAGCAGTGTGACGATCACGGTGCTGGTGAACATCGAGGTCGCCGTCATCAGCTCCTCTTTGCCGACGATGTGCGGGATTGCGGCGGCCTCGGCCGGAGCGAAGATCTGCCCGACGGCGGCGAAGAGAAAGGTGATGACGAAGAGATGCCAGGTGACGTGCTCGAAATAGGGCGCGTGCTGACCCAACGGAATCAGGAGAATGAGCCCACCACGGATCAGGTTCGTGAAGAACATCAGGCGCTTCTTGTCATGGCGGTCGGCATAGACACCGGCGAGAGGGCTGAGGAACACCGAGGGAAAGGTGTAGGCGAGGAAGAGCGCGGCGCCGTGGGTGCTGGCGTGGCTGATGCTGTAGGTCAGAATCAGGAGCGCAAACATCAGGAACTTGTCGGCCAGCTGCGACGCGACCTGGGCCGACCAGATCAGCCGGAAGTCCCGATTGGCGAGGACGCTGCGAAAGCCCGGCTGGGGAAGGATCAGCTCACGCGGATCGCGGATATCGTCGATCCCGCCAGGATCCTTCAAAGCGCCTAAATCGTAGCTAGTTGTCACCGTCTGCGCGCGCTCTCAAAAAGGCGCCTCCACTCCTCCAGGGATAACGTCTCCGGTCGCCGCACCGGATCGATGCCTATAACGCCGAGCCGGGCCCGAGCCTCCGCCGGATTGAGACCGTGCTGCCGGACAAGCGTGTAGGGCAGCTGTTTGCGACGAACCTGGAAGAAAGGTGTCACGAACGTGAAGAAGTCCTTCAAGTCGCCGCGCGCAAGGACCGGCTGTGCGGCCGGCACAATGCGAAGCAACGCGGAGTCCACCTGCGGGGGCGGCACGAAAGCGGTGCGGGGAACGCGGAGCACGAGCTCTGGCTCGCCAAAGACCCGCACCCCAAGCGTGGCCAGGCTCCAGCCACCCGGCGGGGCGGCGATGCGTTCGGCGACTTCTTGCTGGACCAGCAGATCGATGCGAGCTGGCGGTCGCGGTTGCTCCAGCAGGTGAACCAGCAGGGCACCGGTCAGGTTGTACGGGATGTTCCCGGCGACCCGATACGGACCGTCGACCAGGCTCGCGGCTTCGATGTCCAGCACGTTGCCTTCGACGATCTGCGTATTCGGGTTGTCACGCAACGTGAGGCGGAGCGCCCGGATGCACGCGGGATCGATCTCGATGGCCGCGACCGAAGCGGCGTGCTTCGCCAGCTCAACGGTGAGCGTGCCAATCCCGGCGCCGACCTCGACCACCTGGTCGTGGCGTTCCAGCGCCAGCGCCTCGACGATCCGATCGAGTTGTCCCCGGTCGGCGAGGAAGTTCTGGCCCCAGCGCCGCTGGAATCGGATCCCGAAGCGTCGGGCGATCGCCCGGATGGTCGCCGGGTTGGTCAGGTCGAGCTGGCGCTTAGTGCGTGCCGTGCTGCAGCCGGAACAGGTCGATGGCGTTCTTCCGTGTCGCCGCCCCAATCTCCTGGGCGGTGCTCTGCCGCAGCGTCGCCAACCGCTCAACCGTCTCCACGAGGAAGCGCGGGGCGTTCGGTTTGCCTCGGCGGCTCTGCGGCGGCAAGAAGGGTGAATCCGTCTCGACCAGCATGCGGTCGAGGGGAATGATGCTGGCGGCGCCGATCACCGGATGCGCGGTCGGATAGGTCACCGTGCCGGCAAACGAAAGGTAGAACCCACGCGCCAGCGCCTCGGCGGCAATCGCGGCGTTGCCACTGAAACAGTGAAAGACGCCCTCCACGCCGGGAAACTCGTCCAGGATGGCGAGTTGATCGGCAAAGGCGTCACGGGTGTGGAGCACGACCGGCTTGCCGACCTCGAGTGCCAGCGCCAGCATCTGCCGGAACAGCGTGGCCTGCGCCCTGGGCGCAACCTTATGGACGTCCGTCCAGTGGTAGTCGAGCCCGATTTCGCCGATCGCGACGACGTTCGGATGGGCCGCCATCGCCCGGAGCTCGCGCCGTTCCTCACCGCTGATGGGCTCGCCCGCCGAGTGCGGGTGCCGGCCGATCGTCGTCCGCAGGCCGGCAATCCGTTCTGTCAGCTCGAGCCCCGGTCGGTTGTCGCTGGCGTCATCGCCAATATTGAGCACCACCTCGACCCCGACGGCGCGCGCCTCGTCCAGCGCCTGCTCGGGTGTCAGCCCATCGCGCAGGTGCAGGAGATGCGCGTGGGAGTCGATCAGGCGACCGGCTCCGGTTTCTCGAGCCGGGGGAAGAGGATCTCCCCCTGGGAGGTCTGGGTGCGTGGTGCCATGCCGCCCCATTGCTGGGCCGTCGCCCAGGGCGCCTTGAGATCGGCTTTGACCAGCGCCGCGATCTTTTGCGCCGTCTCCGGCATGAAGGGCGACGTCAGGTAGCTGGTCAGCCGGATCGCCTCGGCCAGGTTGTACATCACCGTTTGCAAGCGCTTGCGCTGATCGGATTGCCGGGCCAGCACCCAGGGGGCGGTCTCCTCGATGTACTTGTTGCCACGGTTGACCGCCGCCCAGATTTCTTCCAGCGCGCCGGTGAAGTCGAGCTGCCTCAGGTGTTTATCCAGATTCTTGATCGCCTTCTCGAACGCCTTGCGTAGGTCCAGGTCCAGCTTGGTGCTGTCGCCGTCCGGGGCAGGAACCTTGCCGTCGAAGTAACGCTGCATCATCGACAGCGTCCGGTAGACGAAGTTGCCGAGGTCGTTGGCCAGGTCGGCGTTGTAGCGATCCACCATCGTCTCCCAGCTGATGTCGCCGTCGCGATCGAAGGGCACCTCGCGCAGCAGCAGGTAGCGTGTGCCCTCGACGCCGAACCGATCCGCCGCTTCGCTGGGGTCGAGGAAGTTCCCGGCGCTCTTGCTCATCTTGTCGCCACGCACGGTGAGGAAGCCGTGCCCGAAGACGCGTTTGGGCACCGCGATCCCGGCCGACATCAGCATCGCCGGCCAGTACAGGCAGTGGAATCGAGTGATGTCTTTGCCGATCACGTGCAGGTCGGCCGGCCACCAGCGCTTGAACTGCTCCTCATCCGTGCCGTAGCCCACGCCGGTGATGTAGTTCACCAGCGCGTCGCCCCAGACATAGACGACGTGCTTGTCATCGCCCGGGAACGGGACCCCCCACTTGATCGTCGACCTCGAGATGCTGAAATCGCGCAGGCCGTCCTTGAGCCACCCGAGCACCTCGTTCCGACGCGATTCCGGCTGGATGAAGTCCGGATGCTTGTCGATATGCTGCTGCAGCCGATCCTGGTAGCGAGAGAGGGCAAAAAAGTAGTTCTCCTCTTTCAGCCACTGCGCTTTCAGCGTCGGGTGGATCAGGCAGTAGCCGTTCTTCAGCTCGCTGTCGGTTTTGAACGCCTCGCAGGAGACGCAGTACCACCCCTCGTAGGCACCTTTGTAAATGTCGCCCCTGTCCTGCATCTTGGCGATGAAGGTCTGGACACCTCGATAGTGATCCGGGTCCTCGGTGCGGATGAAGCGGTCGTAGCTGATGCCGAATTTGGCCTCGACCTCGCGATAGAGCTTCGCCATGCGCCCGGTGAATTCGGCGGTCGACTGGCCGGCTTCCTCCGCCTTGCGCCGAACGTTCTGCGAATGCTCATCGGTGCCGGTCAGGAAAAAGGTGTCGTCACCGAGCAGCCGGTGATAGCGCGCCAGCGCGTCGGTGCCCACCAGCTCATAGATGAATCCCAGGTGTGGCGCCGCGTTGGGATACACAATCGCCGTCGTGACGTAAAACTTACTCATGTGAGGATTTCCAATCGCTGCCGGCGACCACGACCGTCAGCTCGCCCCGCGGTGGAGACTTTTCGAAATGCTCGAGGAGGGTCGCCGGCGTTCCACGGACGAATTCTTCGTGGAGCTTGGTGATCTCCCGCGCCACCACCAGCGAGCGGGGGCCGAGGACGGACGCCATTATAGCCAAGCTCTTCAGCAGGCGATGCGGAGATTCAAAAAAGACGAAGGTGCGTTTCGCCTCGCCCGTCTCGCGCAGCAGCCGCTCCAGCTCTCCGCGCTTGCGCGGCAGAAAGCCGAGAAAGGTGAACTGGTTGGTCGGCAGCCCGGAACTGACCAGGGCAGCGAGCACCGCCGACGGCCCCGGCGCCGGCACGACCGGAAAGCCCGCGGCAACCGCCGCACTGACCAGCCGCACGCCTGGATCCGAGAGCGCCGGCGTCCCGGCATCCGAGACGAGCGCGACATCGTGCTGGCCGAGCCTCGCCAGGATGGTTTGGAGTTGCCGAGCTTCGTTGTGGGCGTGCAGGCTGATCAATGGCCGCCGCAAGCCGAAGTGGGTCAGAAGCTTGAGCGTGTGGCGAGTGTCCTCGGCAGCGATCAGCGGCACCGATTCGAGGATATGAAGCGCGCGCAAGGTCATGTCGTCCAGGTTGCCGATGGGGGTGGCCACCAGGTACAGCGTGCCCATGGCGGTGGACGCCTCAGTGGCCCCAATCGCGCGCGTAGCGGAAGTCGCGATCGATGGTACGCGACGAGAGCTTGGCGATGACAGGAAGCCGCCGCTTGTATTGGTTATCGCGGATCCTGCGCACGATCTGCTCCACGAAGGCGGGATCAAAGCCGAGCGCCTGGACCTCGGCGATCGAATAGCGCTGGTCAACCAGGTAATAGAGCAGCTGATCGACGATGCGGTACTGGTATCCGAGCTCGGTCTCGTCGGACTGGCCGGCCCAGAGATCGGCCGACGGCGCCTTGCGCACGATCGCGGTGGGGACGCCGACCGCGTCGGCCAGCTGCCAGACCTGGGTTTTGTAGAGGTCCCCGATGGGATTGATGGCGCTCGCCATGTCGCCGTAGATGGTGCCGTAACCGAGCAGCAGCTCCGTCTTGTTGCTGGTGCCAAGCACCAGCCCGCGCCATGCCCAGGACTGGTCGTAGGCGATCGCCATCCGCTCGCGCGCCATTTTGTTGCCCCGGCGCACCGGGTCGGCGTCCGGAAAGCGGCTGAAGTAGACGTCGATCTGCGGCGTGATGTCGATCTCCAGGTGGTGAACGCGCAGCTGTTGCACCACCTCCAAGGCATCCGACCGGCTCTTCGGATCACTGGTCTTGTAGGGCAGGATCAAGGCCATCACGTTGTCGGGTCCCAGCGCCTCCGCCGCCAGGACTGCGACCAGGCTGGAGTCGACCCCGCCACTGAGGTTGAGAACCACGCGTTCGAATCCGACCTTCCGGACCTCATTGCGAATGAAGCCGATCAGGATCCGGCGGACCAGCTCGGGGTTGATCGCGAGCGGCGCGAAGACCGGCTCAGAAAGGCTTGCGGGTACGCTCATGCCAAACCCGGCGGAGCTCGTTGATCGTCAGCTCGATCTTTTCATCCCGAAGGAGCGGATTGGCCAGCCGCTGGCGGCGGACGTCCGCGAGGTCGAGGCTGGCCAGCACCAGCGCCTCATCAGCGTCCTCTTCCTGGGCGATGATGTCGCCGTTTGGGCCGATCACCATCGACCCGCCCCAGAAGTTCGCCCCGTCCTCGTAGCCGACGCGGTTGCAATAGAGAAAGAAGGTGGTGAGGAACTGCGCGTAGGTGCGGCAGACCAGCGCGTAGGACTCCGCCGTCCCCAGGCGCTCGTCGGTCGTGACGCCGCGACCCGGACTGGCTGATGGGCAAATGATCATGTCGACGCCCTCGAGACTGAGGATGTAGGCGCTCGACAGGTGCCAGATATCCTCGCAGACGAGGATCCCCGCACGACCGAAGCTGGTCTTGAAGCTGCGGAATCGATCGCCGGCTGCGAAGTAGCGCTGCTCATCGAACATACCGTAGGTCGGCAGGTACACCTTTCGGTGCAGATGGGCCAGCTCGCCGTCGTGGAAATAGAGGCTCGCGTTCGAATACCGGTGGTCAGGTTCTTCGACCACGGCGCCGACGACGACATCGAGGCCGCGTGACAAGGCGGCGAGCTCGCCGACCATTGGGTCGTCCAGCCGGATGGCGCTGTCGGGAACCAGATCCTTCAGGAAGTAGCCGGTCAGGCTGAGCTCGGGGAAGACGACCAGCTGGGCGCCGCCCGCGCTGGCTTGGTGGACCCAATGTCGATGCCGTTCGAGGTTGCGCTTGCGGTCGCCAAGCGCGGGGTCGATCTGGGCCAGGGCGACGGTCAACCGGCCGTCCTGGCTCATGCCGGCGACGCCTGGCCGAGCGGAACCCCGGGACGCCGGGTCAGCCACTGTGCAATCGCGGGAGCTATCTCGTCGCAGCTCCCCAGCTGCATTGCGGCGCGCGGCAGCGCCTCGAGGAACGCGGTCCCATAGGTGCGGTTGCCGATCCGATGATCCATCAACACCACCGCCCCGCGATCGCTCCGCCGCCGAATCAGGCGGCCAAACCCTTGTTTCAGGCGCAGCACCGCCTCCGGCAGCGCCAGCTGGCCGAAAGGATCAGCCAGGCTCGCACTCCGCGCCCGCTGCAGTGGATCGCTGGGCACCCGAAACGGCAGGCGAACGATGACGACGCACGACAGCGCGTCGCCGGGCAGGTCAATGCCCTCCCAGAAGCTGCTGCTCCCCAGCAACACGTTTTTTGGATCGTCCTGGAACTGACTGAGCAGCTGTCGGCGCGTGCCCCCGAGGTTCTGCGCCAGCACGCCGAGATGACTGGGTGCCAGTCTGGTGCGCAGCCGCTCCGCGACCTCTCGGAGTTGCTGGTGCGCGGTAAACAACACCAGGGTGCGGCCGTCGATCGCTTCGGCGATCTCCGCGACCACGCCGGTGACCTGGTCGATGAATGCCGGATCGTCGAGCTCGCGTAGGTCGGTCGGCAGGCACAGCAGGGCCTGCGAGAGGTAATCGAACGGCGAGGCCAGCACCAGCTCGTGGGCGCTCAGCGCCTCGAGGCCGATGCCGCGTTTGAAGTAGGAGAACGAATCCGCGACGGCAAGCGTCGCCGAGGTGAAGACCACCGTTTCCTTATCGGTGAATGCCCGCGTCTGCAGCTCGCGCCCCGCCGCCGTCGGCGCCGCCTGAATCAGCGGGCGACCCGATCGGCGTTCGGTTGACAACCAGTACAGCCGGTCGGCCTGCGGTTGCAGCAGCGCCTCGACGATCAGATCGACTCGGTTCTGCAGCTGGCCGACGAAGAGGTCGAATTCCCGCTCGGCGTAGGCATTGTTCTCCAGCGGAAGTCGCTCGGTCGCGGCCTCGAAGGCCCGCCGCAGCTCGGCCTGCCGGTCGGCAAGCTCGCGGCCCAGGCCGGCCAGCGCGACCAGGTCTGGCTGGGGTCGGCTGCCGGCGTCGACGATGACTGGCTCTTCGCGGCCGGGACGGAGTGGAACCGCCGGCTGGCGATCGGCGATGACCGTCCTCGCTCGCAGGAAAAACTCGGCAACCACCCGCCGCGCATCGGCGGATGCGTGCCGCAGGGCGTCGCCGGGCTGGCCCATCGCCGCCCGAAACCAGGTAAAGGCACCGTCGAGGCTCTCGATCAGCTCGATCTCGCCGACGCGCACGGTCAGCGCCTCGACCGCGGTTTCTTCCAGTTGGTGCGCCTCATCGACGATGACGTGCTCATGCGGTGGCAGGACCGTGCCGCCTGCCAGCGCGTCGGCGAGCAGTAACGCGTGGTTGGTCACGATCAGGTTCGCATCCTGCGCCGCCCGGCGACTGTTCCAGTAGAAGCAGCGCTGCGTCTTGAAGTTCTCGCAGTGGCCCGCCAGGCAGTCGTCCGGCGTCGAGGCGGCGCGCAGCCAGAAGAGCTCGTCGAGGCCGTTGAGCTTGATTTCCGACCGATCACCGTGCCGCGTCTGGGCCAGCCACACCAGCGCACGCAATTTGAACTTGACCTCGTCGTCAAACCAGCTGCCGTCCGCCCGACGGCTTGGC
>DATASI010000149.1:0-10376 GCA_036269255.1 Candidatus Dormiibacterota bacterium | reverse complement strand
GAAGCCGAGCGGCAGCTCAGCTGAAGAGCTTGGGGAAGAAGAACGAGGCGAGAAAGACGAGCGTCATCACCGAGAGGAACAGCAGCACGACGATCGCAAAAACGTTCAGGCGCCGGCCGTTCGCGTAGCGCCCCATGATCCGCTTGTCGTTGGCGAGCAGGATCAGGATCGGTAGGAGCAGGGGCAGCATGACGCCGTTGACGATGTTGGGCAAGTTGGTGATCAGCGCCAGCGGCGCGCCGGGGACGATCGCGATCGCCGCGCCGAGCAAAATCATGCTGGTGTAAATCGTGATGAACGCCGGGGCTTCACGAAAGGACTTATCGATGCCGCGCTCCCAGCCGAACGCCTCGGTGATCGCGTAGGTCGTCGAGAGCGGCAGCACCGAGGCCGCCATCAACGACGCGTTGAGCAGGCCGATGGCAAACAGCTGCTCCGCGTACTTGCCCGCCAGCGGCTGCAGGGCGGTGGCAATCTTCGCGAAGGCCGAAGGATCCGCGGGGTCGACGTGAATGTGATGGGCGAATACGGTCGCGCCGGTCGCGACGATGATGAAGAAGGCCACCAGGTTGAGCGCCAGGATCCCGACATAGGTATCAACGCGTTCGAGCGGCAGGTCGTCCGGATTGAGGCCCTTGTCGGCCACATTGGATTGCTGAAAGAACGCCATCCAGGGGGTGATGGTGGTGCCGACGATGGTCACGAAGATCAGCAGGAACGGGGCCGTCAGGTGAAAGGTGGGGACAACCGTATGCCGGGCGACCTGTCCCCAATCCGGATGGGCCAGAAAGGCCGAGACGATGTAGGCGACGAACACCAGGCTCAGCAGGAGCAGCAGCCGCTCGACGACGCGAAAGGAGCCGCGCAAAACCAGAAACCAGACGGCGAAGGCCGCCAGCGGGATGGCCAGATAGCGAGCCGCTTCACCAAAGAGCAGTTGAGAGGCACCGGCAATTCCGGCAAACTCCGCAACCGTGGTCGCGGCATTGGCGATGAACAACAAACCCATGACCCACAGCGTCGGGGCAACCCCGAAGCGCTCGCGGATCAGATCCGAAAGGCCCTTGCCGGTGACCGTGCCCATGCGCGCCACCATCTCCTGGATGACGGCCAGGCAGATGGCCGTGACGATCAGCACCCAGAGCAGGTCGTAGCCGAACTGCGAGCCGGCCAGCGCGTAGCCGGTGACGCCGGTGGCGTCGTTGTCGACCGTGCCGGTGATGATGCCCGGGCCGACCACGGCAAGGAGCAGCATCAACCGGGCCCGCCGGCTCCGCAACAGGCCGAGGGGCGTTTTTAGTGGTGTGCGATCGGCCAACGCGCCCCTAGAAGATCCGCCGCCGCCGCTGTCCGGGACGGCCGGGCATGACGCGCTCCATCACATCGTCGACCGTCACGATGCCCTGGATTCGGTTGTGCTCGTCGACGACCGGGACCGCCAGCAGGTTGTACTTTTCCATGATCTCGCCGATGTCGCGCGGCGTGGCGTCGAGGCCGACCGAGATGATGTGCTGGATCATGAAATCCCGAATCATGGTTTCCGGCTTGACAACGATCAAGTCGCGCAGCGACAGCACGCCGAGCAGGTGTTCCTGCTCATCGACCACATAGACGTAGTAGATGCTTTCCGCGTCCGGTTCCAGCTCGCGAAGCCGGTCGATCGCCTGGGCCGCGGTCAACGTGTGCTGAATGGCGACATACTCGGTGGTCATCAAGCCGCCAGCGGTATCCTCCCGATAGGCGAGGAGCTCCTCGACGTCCTCGGCTTCGTCGTCCTCCATCTTCTGCAGCAGTTGCTGGGCTCGCTCGGGCGGCATGTCAGCCAGCAGGTCGGCAACCTCATCTGGCGCCATCGCCTCCAGGATGTCCGAGGCACGCTCGACATCCAGCCGCTCGAGAATCGACGCCTGCATCTCGGGCTCGTCGATCTCCTCCAGCGTATCGGCCGCCTTCTCGTCGTCCAGGGCGTTGAAGACGGCGCTCCGGTCGTCCGGGCTCAGCTCGTTGACGATGTCGGCAATATCGGCGGGGTGCAGCTTCGCCAGCTTGGTGTGGGCGATGCGCAGCTTGACCGAGCTGACATCACTCTTGACCGGGTCGACCGCCTCCCAGGAGATCAGCTTTTGCGGCCAGTCGAGGCGCAGCGCCGCCGTCAGCCACCGGCCCATCCCTTCGAGACCCACCCGACGTGTCAGCCCGCGGCTGCCGATATCCACCCCGACCAGCAGCAGGCTCCCCTCCACCTGCGAGAGCTGCAGGTCATTGACGCGGACCACCCGACGACCGTCCATGTCAACGATCTGCTTGTCGAGCACCTGCCGCGCCAGCCAGAGCTCGTTGTCGGTACGGGTGTGCGGCTGCAGGGCCGCGACTTCAACCTTGAGGCTCAGCTCCTTGTTGTCCCAGCTGCGGACGACCGTCCAATCGATCGAGCGGATCTTGCCGTTGCCCTTCAAGATCACGCCGGTCACGCGCGGAAAGGGATCCGTCATCACGACCACGAGGTCGCGGACCCTGCCGACCCGGTGCTGCCGAACGTCAACCACCTCAGCGTTGAGGAAATCGCTGAGGAAAATCAACCGTTAGCCCCGAAATTGCTTGAACAGCAACGAGACGTTGTGACCGCCGAAGCCGAACGAGTTGGATAGCGCCAACTTGATGTCCAGCTCCCGTGCCCCCTCGGGGATGTAATCCAGGTCGCACTGCGGATCGGGATGTTCGAGGTTGATGGTTGGGGGCGCAACCCCCTCCTGCACGGCCTTCACGGAAATCACCGCCTCGACCGAGCCGGCGGCGCCCAGCAGATGGCCCAGCATCGACTTGGTGGAGCTGATCGGAACCCGGTAGGCGGCATCGCCGAAGATGTCCTTGACCGCCAGGGTTTCGGCGACATCGCCCAGCTGAGTTGCGGTGCCGTGCGCATTGATGTAGCTCACCTCTTCGGGCGACACCCGCGCCTTGACCAGCGTGCGCTTCATCGCAAGCGCGGCGCCTGCGCCGACCGGATCAGGCGCCGTGATGTGGCTGGCGTCCGCAGTGGCCCCGTAGCCGACGATCTCCGCGAGGATCGTTGCGCCCCGTTTCATCGCCGCCCCGAGCTCTTCGAGGATGAGGATCCCCGCGCCTTCACCCATCACGAAGCCGTCGCGCTCGACGTCGAAGGGACAGCTGGCCCTGGCCGGGTCGACGTTTCGGGTCGACACGGCGCGGATGGCGCAGAACGCGGCGAGCGCCAGCGGCGTCACGCAGGCCTCGCTTCCACCGGCGACCATCGCCGTGGCATCGCCCCGGCGAATCGTTTCGAACGCCTCGCCAATGGCGTGGGCCCCCGAGGCACAGGCCGATACCGTGGAATAGTTCGGGCCGCGAGCGCCGATCGTGATCGAAACTTGCCCGGCGCCCATATCGGCGATCATCATCGGCACCGTAAAGGGGCTGATCCGCGACGGCCCCCGTTCCTTGAGGATCGTGTGGGCTTCTTCGATTTCTTCCAGCCCGCCGATGGCGCTCCCGACGAGGACGCCCACCTGATCGCGATTCGCCTCGGTGATGCTGAGCCCGGACTCGCTCAGCGCCTCCTTGGTGGCGACCATGGCGAACTGGACAAAGCGCGACATGTGGCGAGCGGCCTTGCGATCCAGCCAGGTTTCTGGCTTGAAGTCGACGACCTCGCTGGCCACCTGGCTGGGCGTCGTTGACGGATCGAAAGCCTGCACCCGCCGAATTCCCGAGCGGCCGGCCTTGACCGCCTCCCAGGTTTCCCGCGTGGTGTTGCCCAGCGCGGTAATCGCTCCGGTTCCGGTGACAACGACGCGAGTCCCATTTACCACTTCCTGACTCCTGTTCCTCCCCAGCGCAGACACGCCGCGGCCCAGATCGGTCCGGCGCCGCATTCGATCAGCAAGACCTTCGTGCCGTCCTTCAGCCGGCCGTCAACCGACGCATCATGCAACGCGATTAGCGGTGCCGCGGACAGTAGGGCGCCGTAGCGATCGGGATCGAGCAGCATACGGCCCGCCGGCACGCCGGCGGCACCCGACCAGGCGGCCATGATCGCCGGCTCCGACTGATCACCAACGACCAGATCGATGTCGTCAAGCGAGAGTCCGGCCCTGCGGAGCGCCTCATCAACGGCGCGCCGCACGCCGTCGAGCAGGCCATCATCGGCCTTCTGCCCATTGCCCTGTTGCGGCGCTGCGCCACCGACGACAGTCGACAACACGCCGACACCATCGTGCGCCGCTCGAAGCACGGCGGCCGCGGCCGCGCGAGCCTTGATGCGTCCGCCCTGACCCGGCAGGTCGACGAGCTGGTTGTCCGACTCCGAGCCAATGACGAGCACGCTTCCCGATCCGCCGGTAACGTAGCGCAGGGCCACATCGATCGCCGTGAGCAGACTCGCCTCGGCCGCATAAAGATCGAAGGCCGCAACCATGGGCAGCTTGAGCTCGGTCTGCACCAGGCAGGCGGTCGAGGGCCAGAGTACGTCAGGGCTGGTGGTGCCCACCACGATCATCTCCAGCTCGGCCGGATCGGCATGGGCCGCTTCCAGCGCGGCGCGCGCCGCACCGGCGGCCAGTGAAGCCGTGTTCACCCCTTGCTGCTCCTGCACCCGATAGGCCACGCCGGTTACATCGCTCCCGGTGACCCGCCGCGCGAGTGGGGCGTCAGGGCCAGGACGATTGATGCCAATTCCCGCGATCGACCCCAGGGCGACTCCCTGGCGAGGACGCGCAAGGGAAGGGACGGAGGAGGAAGTCACGCCTCATTCTAAGACCGCGTATTCGGCGAAGTTACGCTTTGACCGAGCCGGTGGCCCACGGCCGTAACCATTGGGCGGCGACCGGGATAGACCATCCGGGCGCTCCTGGACGCCGGGTGGCCCATCGCGAGGTTCGCTATTGTATACACCAAATTTCGGGCCGTTCCGACGAACGCCCGGCGAGACAAAAGAGCAGGAGGGAAGTATGGCCGAGGCGAATTTCGACAAATTCCGCAGCATCGTCGCCGAACAGCTTGGGGTGGATGTTGAGAAGGTGACCCCGGAGGCTTCCTTTACTGAGGATCTGCAGGCCGACTCGCTCGACCTCGTGGAACTGATCATGGCGTTCGAAGAGGAGTACGGCATGGAAATCTCGGACGAAGACGCCCAGAAGCTTCGCACCGTCGGCGAGGCCTGGAACTACGTCAAAGGAAAGGTTTCTGTCGCCTGATACCGACGCTCATCTGATCGCCTCCGGCGGCCCACGCGCCGTCGCCTTTGTCTTTCCCGGCCAGGGTTCCCAGTACGTCGGCATGGGCAAAACGCTCTACGACGTCTCCGAGACCGCGCGCCGGGTCTTTCGGCGGGCCGACGAAGTGCTGGGTTTTGCCCTGAGCAAGATGTGCTTCGAGGGGCCGGAGCTCGATCTCAACGACACGATCAATGCGCAGCCGGCGATCCTGACCGTGAGTGTCGCCTGCCTGAATGCCCTCCGCGAGCGATGGAACACCCGGGGCGAGCTGGTCGCCCCACGCTATGTCGCCGGCCACAGCCTTGGTGAGTTCACGGCGCTCGTGGCGGCGGACGTCATCGACTTCGACGCGGCGCTGACGCTGGTCCGCGAGCGCGGCCGCTTGATGAAGGAGAACGGCCTCGAACGGCCCGGTGGAATGCTCGCCGTGCTGGGCCTCGATCGCGAGGTCCTCGAGCAGGTCGTCAACGAGGCCGGCGCCGCCGGCGTGATCACGCTGGCCAACGCCAACTCGCCCGGGCAGTCGGTGCTGTCGGGCGAAGCGGCCGCCCTGATCCGGGCGGGAGAGCTGGCTCGGGCCCGCGGCGCCACCCGCGTTGTCCGCCTGCCAATCACGATCGCCTCGCATTCGCCGTTGATGGCTCGCGCCGCCGCGCAATTCGGCGAGATCGTCGCCCATCTCCCGCTGCGCCAACCGCGCATCCCCGTGGTCGCCAACATCACGGGCCAGATCCTGACCAGCGCTGATGACATCCGCAAGGAGCTCGCCGATCACATCCTGAGACCGGTACAGTGGACCGCCTCGGTGGTCGAGATGCTGACCCGCGGCAGCGCCGAATTTCTGGAGATCGGCCCCGGCCAGGTGCTCTCCGGCCTGATCCGACGCATCAGTCAGGAGGCGCACGTCATCACCCTGAACGATCGCGAAGTGGCCCGCGTGCTAACCCCACCGACCGCGGCATGAAGCGCGTCGTCATCACCGGAGTGGGCGCTGTGACGCCGGTAGGGCTTGACGCCCCCAGCACCTGGGCGGCCATGCTCGAGGGCCAATCGGGCGTCGGCAAGGTGACGCTCTTCGATGCGAGCGACTATCCAGTCCAGATCGCCGGCGAGGTCAAAGGCTTCGACGCCACTGGCCGGATCGAGCCCAAGGAGCTCCGCCGGATGGATCGCTACACCCAGCTGGCCGTGGTCTCCGCGCAAGAGGCCTGGGCGGACGCCGGCCTGACGAAGAACGGCGTCCAGGACGACATCGGCGTGGTCTACGGCAGCGCCGCCGGAGGGCTGGGGGTGCTGCTCGATCAGCAGCGCGTGCTGCAGGAGCGTGGACCGCGGCGGGTCAGCCCCACCTTCATCCAGAACATGCTCACCGACACCGCCTCCGGTCATATTGCGATTGCGCTGGGGCTGCGGGGTCCGAATATGGCGGTCGTCTCCGCCTGCGCCACCGGGAGCGGTGCGGTCGGAGAAGCCTTCGAGACGGTCCGCCGGGGCGACGCCACCGCGATCGTGTCAGGCGGATCCGAAGCCGCGCTCGTCCCGATCATCTACGCCGGGTTTTGCGCGATGCGAGCGCTGGCCCAGCACGAGGACCCGACCCAGGCATCCCGACCATTCGACCGTGACCGGAACGGTTTCGTGATCTCGGAAGGCGCCGGGGCCCTCATCCTGGAAGAGCTCGACCACGCTCGAGAGCGAGGCGCCCGGATCTATGCCGAAGTGGTCGGCTACGGATCGAGCAACGACGCCTTCGATATGGCGGCTCCGGCCGAGGGAGACGGCGCCTTCCTGACGATGCAGCGCGCCCTCCGCAAGGCCGAGCTCGAACCCGACCGCGTCGATTACATCAACGCGCATGGGACGGGGACGCCGTTGAACGACAAATACGAGACCGACGCGATTCACCGCGTTTTCGGCGCACACGCGGAGCGACTTGCGGTGAGCAGCACGAAGTCGATGACCGGGCACATGATGGGCGCGTCCGGCGCGGTCGAGGCCGTGGTCTGCGCCTTGACGATCCGTGATCAGATCATCGCCCCCACGATCAATCTCCAGACCCCGGATCCGGAGTGCGATCTCGATTACGTTCCGGGCGAGGCGCGACGGGCGAAGGTCGAGGTTGCGCTCTCCAATTCGTTCGGCCTCGGCGGGCATAACGCGAGCGTCATCCTCGCCCGCTACGACCCCTCCTCCTAGCGACCCATTTTTGGCACGGTTTTCGAATTCGGGCTGAATACGGACCGTGTGCTATCATCAGGCGGATTTTTGGGGCGCGGCGGCGTTCAGCTGCAAGCAAAGGAGAATGTCATGGCGGTCAGCGGATATTGCTTGAAGTGCAAGAAGAAGGTTGACATCAAGGACCCGCAGCAAATCACGATGAAAAACGGCAAGCCGGCCACGACCGGTACCTGCCCCACCTGCGGCACCAAGATCTACAAGATCGGCAAAGCGTAACGTAGCGCGAACTCAATTGGACAGCCGGTGGTAAAAACCGGCTGTTCGTGTCTCTAGCTCTGGGAGGCTGAGCGGCCCGCGGACTCCTTGCCGGCCAGCTCCGACTCGATCAGGTACAATAGGACCTCCGTCGCACTCAGGGTGACGTCAACGCCCAGGGTCTTAAAGATCCGGACGTTGGCAGGGTTGTTCACCCGGGCGACCGTCTTGGGAACGTTGAACTTGCGCTTGGCCAGCTGACAGGAGACCAGGTTGTCCTCGTCGTCGCCGGTGACCGCCACCAGGACATCGGCGCGTTCCATCCCGGTCGTCGCCAGGAACGACATCTCGTCGCCATCGCCGACCATGACGATCTCGCCCAGCACGGAGTTGAGGACCTCGGCACGACGCGGATCCTTCTCGATCAGCGTCACCTCGTAGCCGCGGTCCAGCAGGTGCTTGCTGAGGTAGTAGCCGACCTTCCCGCCACCCACCACGATCACATACATCGCTCGGTCACCCCTTCAGCATGGCATGAATCTGGCGGGCCCCCGAAAGGGTGGGCGAGACCGTATCGAGACCAAGCTCCCTGAAGACGTCCTCGCGGATCGGGTCGTAGATCCGGGTGATGACCCGGGGCACCTTGAAGATCTCGCGGGCGATCTGGGCGGCCATGATGTTTCGGTTGTCCCCGTTGGTCAAGGAGGCGAATCCATCCGCCGTCTCGATCCCGGCCCGGCGCAGGACGTCCTCGTCGATGCCGTTGCCGAGGACCATTTCTCCCTCGAAATCGCTGCCCAAGCGGTCAAACGCCTGCCGGTTGCTGTCGATCACCGTGATCTGATGCCCCGCCTTGGAAAGCGCGCTGGCCACCATTGCCCCGACCCGGCCGCAGCCAACGATCACGATCTTCATGTATGTGGAAGCCCAATTCTACGGTCAGCGCCCCAGCGCCAAACGATCGGCTTCCATCGCCGGTAAGCCGGCCGCCCGGATCTTCTCCTGGGTGGCGGCGATGTCGTACGGAACGCGGTGAAATCGCACCGCGGACCGCTCGAGATCGACCACCGCGAAGGCGGCATTCGGGTTGCCATCGCGGGGCTGACCGACGCTACCGGGATTGACCAGCGCCGCCGGCGGCAGAGGGATCCAGTCGTCGGAGTCGGGAATCCGTTCCCCTTCCTCGGTAAAAATCCGTGGCAAGTGCGTATGCCCGAAGAAGCACAGGCGACGCCCGAGCGCCAGCAGGATTTCGAGCGCCTGGAGCTCGTCGAGAATGTATTCCCAGATATACGGCTTCCGCGGGCTTCCATGGACGCAGCGGTGCCGGCCGAGTTTGCCGAACTTCGGAAGCCGGCCAAGGTAGGCTCGGCTTGCCGGGCTGAGCACCGTTGCCGTCCAGCGAGCGGCGGCCGCGGCGTGGGGATTGAACCAATCGAGCACCGACGGGTCGAGCATCGCGGCGTCGTGATTGCCGAGTACGGCGCGCGCTCGAATGGAGCGGAGGCGCGCGATGACCGCGTTCGGGTCCGGGCCGTAGCCCACGGTATCGCCCAGCACCACAATCCGATCGACGTTCGGCATCGCCTGCAGCACCGAGTCAAGGGCCTCGAGATTGCTGTGAATGTCCGAGAGCAGCCCGATCAGCGGACCGCCGGGTGACTCAGGCGTAGACGCGTTCGTGAGCGTAGAGAAAGATGATGCGGAGCGTCGCGGCAACCGGGACCGCTACGAAGAGCCCGAGAATCCCGGCCAGGTATCCGCCGACGACGAAGGCGATGATGATCAGCATGGGGCTGAGATGGACCGCGTCGCCGAACACCTTCGGCGAGATGAAGTTGTAGATCACGTTCGAGATCACGAAGTAGAGAACGAGGACGAGCACCACCTTGCCGGACGACTGGGAGACGAAGGCCGCCACCGCCACTGCGGGAATCGCGCCAAGGAAGGGGCCGATGAAGGGGATAAAGGCGGTCACGCCGGCGACGATCCCGAGCGCCAGCGAATACGGGACGCCGACCAGCCACATCGCCGCTCCCGTGACCAGGCCGACCAGGGCGCAGATCGCAATCTGGCCGCGCATGTAGGCGCCGAGCATGCGATAGATGTCGGCGGCCACGTCACTGGCATCCGTCCGGTAGCCGTGGGGAACCAGCTCCTCGAAGAAGCGGCGAATGGCGTGGGCGTCCTTGACCAGGAAGAACGCAACCAGCAGCACGAGAATCGTCTGAAAGATCCAGTTCACCAGCATGAAGACGTTCTGGACCACCGAGGACAGCTGGCCCGCCACGATGCCCGGCAGGTTGCGAACCGAATCGGTGTAAGCCTGGCGGAGGTCGATCGGGATGCCGAGGATGGAGACGACATGCTGGCGATCGGCCAGGTCCTGGAAGTAGCTGGCGATCGCCGGACCCTGGGCGACCAGCGCGACGAATTCCTGGCGGATCAGCGGAAACAGCCAGAAACCAAGACCCGCCAGGGTGCCGGCACTCAGCGCGTACAGCACGAGGACGGATACGGCACGCGGGACCCGCCTGCGCTCGGCGGCGTTCACCGCCGGGTTGAGGATCAGGGCGAGGATCATCGCGATGACGAAGGGCCCGAGGATGCCACGGATGGCGAAGGCCAGGGCCACGGCCGCGATGGCCAGCACGCCGAGGAAGACGATGGCGCGGAAATCACGGCTGCGCCAGAGGTCGTCGATCCGGC
>DATASI010000148.1:0-19322 GCA_036269255.1 Candidatus Dormiibacterota bacterium | reverse complement strand
GGCTATCAGTCCGTCTCAGTGCGGGGCTACAACAACAGCATCCTGAACTTCGACGATTGCCGCGTGCCGTCCTCGCAAATCCTGGGCGAAGAGGGGAGCGGCTTCGAGATGGCCAATACCTGGCTGCGGTCGACGCGGCTGAGTGTGGCGGCCACCTGCGTCGGAAAGGCGCGCCGGGCGCTGGACCTGGCACTCAATCACGCGGCGAAGCGGCGCCAGTTCGGGGCGCCAATTGGAAAGTTCCAGGGGGTGTCGTTCCAGTTGGCCGACATGGTGACGGAGATCGACGCCGCCGACTATCTGACGCTGGCCGCCGCCTGGCGCGTCGACCAGGGTCTACCGGCGGACCGCGAGATCGCGCAGGCGAAACTGTATGCCTCGGAGATGGCGGCCCGGGTAACCGACCGCGCGCTGCAGATCTTCGGCGGGATGGGGCTGATGAATGAGCTGCCACTGGAGCGGATGTGGCGTGATGTTCGCGTGGACCGCATCTGGGATGGGACAAGCGAGATCCAACGGCACATCATCGGTCGCGAGCTGCTGAGACCGCTGGGCGCCTGATGACGATCCCCCCGAATAGCCCCCTACGGCTAACACGGCATGGTCCTGTGCTGGAGGTCGTCCTGGACCGTCCGCCGGCGAACGCGATCGATATGGCGACCAGCCAGGCGATGGGGGAGTGCTTCGCGGCTTTCCGCGATGCTCCGGAGCTACGTGTCGCGATCATCGCCAGCGGATCCCCCAAGTTCTTTTCGGCGGGGTGGGATCTCAACGAAGCGGCCCAGGGGTCCCCCCCGGATTCGGACTATGGGATTGGCGGCTTCGGCGGGCTACAGCAGCTGCCCGGGCTCAATAAGCCGGTGATCGCCGCGGTCAACGGGATCGCGGTGGGCGGTGGTTTCGAGCTGGCCCTCTCGGCAGACCTGATCCTCGCGGCGGAGGACGCTCGGTTCGCATTGCCCGAGATTCGCGCGGGGACGCTCGCCGATGCCGCCACGATCAAGCTGCCGCGCCGGATTCCACACCACGTCGCGATGGACATGCTGCTGACTGGCCGCTGGATGGACGCGAACGAAGCTTTGCGTTGGGGCCTGCTCAAGGAGATCGTTCCCTGCAGCGAGCTCATGGCGAAGGCCCGAGAGCTGGGCGAGCTGCTCGCGTCAGGACCCCCGCTGGTTTATGCAGCGATCAAGGAAGTCATGCGCGAGACGGAACGGCTCCCCGAGATGGAAGCGATCACCCGGGTCGCCACGCGGAAATTTCCCACGGTCGACCGACTCTACTCGAGCGAGGACCAGATTGAAGGCGCGAGAGCCTTCGTCGAAAAGCGCGATCCAGTCTGGAAGGGCCGTTAGCTATCTAGGATTGGTCTCTAACCGGCGATCTTTCAACGCCGTCGCTTCATAAGTAGTGCCATACCAATGAAAATGACAAGCACCACAATGAGCCAGACCGGCACTTGGCTGGTGCCGGGTGCCGGTCCGGCTGTCAAGAGCACTCGAAGCACCTAAAACTCAAGCCTTCCGGCCGAAGTTAGGCAATCGTTGCGGCTGGCACCGCCGAGGTCAGCGAGTCTTTGACCAGCTTGCCGCCTTTGATGACCAGGCGAACACGGCCGGGATCGTTGAAGAGCGCAATCTCATTGAGTGGATCGCCCTTAACGGCGATCAGGTCAGCAACCTTTCCGACCTCGAGGCTACCCAGCTCCTTGTCGAGATGCAGCAGGTGGGCGGCCGTCAGGGTCGAGGCAGTGATCGCGGCCATGGGCGTTATCCCCGCGTCCACCATCAGCGCGAGCTCGCGGGCATTCTGGCCATGTTCGCCGACGCCGCTGTCGGTCCCCATGGCGATGGTGACGCCCGCTTCGACGGCCGCTTTGAACGAGCGGCGATGCTGATCGGTGGTGCTGATCGCTTTCCGCAGCATCGCCTCGGGCAGCGTGCCGGGCTCGCGCTTCGCACGTGAAATCACATCGAGCGGTGCAGCCAGGGTCGGGACCAGATAGGCGTGTTTCTGCTTCATCAGCTCGATCGCTTCCTCATCGAGGAAGACACCGTGCTCGATACTGACCACACCGGCATGCAGGGCGTTCTTGATCCCTTGCGCCGACATCGCATGCGCCATGCAGCGCTTGCCAACTGCCGCGGCTTCGTAAACGGCAACCGCGATTTCGTCGACCGTCAGTTGCGCGGCCGTGGGATCGTCCGAGGCGGAAAGCACGCCGCCGCTGGTACAGAGCTTGATCCAGTCTCCGCCTGCCCTCAGGACTTCGCGGGCGCGCCGCCGCATGCCGTCGATGCCATCGACCACGCCATCCGGGATATCAACGCCGGAACCGAGCGAAACGATCGCCCCGCACGGCATCCAATCATCCGCGTGGCCACCGGTCTGGCCCAGGATGCTGACGGCCACCTGCATCCGCGGTCCTGGAAAGAGGTCACGTTCGACCGCAAGCTTTACGCCGGCCGGAGTCAACCCGGCATCGCGAATGGTGGTGACGCCGGCTGCGAGCGTGGCGGCACAATTCGGGACCGCATAGAGCAATTGCAGCGAGCGAGGTGTCATCAGCAGCCGCGGGTAATTCATGCCCGCCTGTGCGCCGAGATGAACGTGGCTGTCGAACAGGCCGGGCATGATGGTCAGGTCGTCGCCCTCGATCACCCGGGCATCTCGAGGAATTGTGATCTGGTCTCTCGGGCCGACCGAGACCAACCGGTCGTCCTGCCAGACGGCCGCCGCATTCCCGATGGCGTCGCGTCCGGTCCCATCGATCAGGCGGTCGGCGACGAGACAGACGATGTGATCATCGCTCACCAAGCTCCTCCTACTTTGGCTCCAACTCTTTCCTGCGTGCTTTCACCAGCTTTGTGATCAGCGCCTCGGGTAGCGGCTGGTCGAGGGGAAGGCTGATGGTTGCCTTTGATGTCCGTGGCTTTCGATACGGTTTCAGCTCCCGGGCAAAGGCGTCGGTCGCTGCTCCCGGAATGAAGAAGCTGATGTGGTCCTTGAAGGCGGCGAAATACGTCAGACGGCCGTGGTAGTCGTAGTAGGGGATCTGGTAGCTGATGCGTTCCGTGGCGCTTGGCACGGCGGCTTTGATCAGCGCGCGCAGCTTTCGGAGCCTCGGCTGGACCGGCTTCGGGGCGGCCGCAATGTAGGCATCGACATCCTGAGTGCCAGTGCGTGCCGCGGTTTTCTTCGAGGATGTTTTAGCGGCGGGCATGGTTTCCGTACCGCTCCCAGCTGACGACGTCGTCGAGGGGTCGGCGGCCACGCGGCAGGGGCGTATTCGCTGGAAGGCGGAGCGCTTCGGGACCCGAAGGGTAACCCATCGAAAGCACCGTTCGCAGGAATCGGTTTTTGGGAATCGCGAGCAGGTCTCGCGCGCGCTGCTCGTTATCGGCCGGGTAGATGGAGCCGATGCACGAGCCGACCTCGTGCGCCCAGGCCGCGTACATCAGATTCTGGGTGAGGCGTCCCTCGTCGATACAGGTCCAGGGGTCCTCGCCGTGCATGACCAGGGCTACGGCGAGTGTCGCGTTGGCGATATGCCAGGCGAAGGCGCCGCATTTCGACAGCCCGGCCAGGGTTTCCCGGTTCTTGACCACCACGAGATCCCACGGTTGAGTGTTCTTGGATGAGCCCGTCCAGCGGCCGGTGTCGAGGATGTCGAGCAGCACATCGTCGGGGATCGGCCTGTCGGAAAACTGCCGAACCGCGCGCAACGACCTGAGCCACTCGGTCTTGGTCATCCGCGCCCCAGTCTACTTCCCGATGATCAGGGAAGCGCAATCGTGACGGGCTTATAGACGACGCCCGGAGTATCGGGAACGATCGTCGGCCACCAGGCATAATCGAGGTGCTGATTGACGGGCCCCGTCACCCAGAAGCACATGTGGACCGGGCCAACGCGCTGGCCCGGCGTTAGCGTGGCGAGCGGCGGCGCGATGTTCCCACCAAGTTCGGCGCCGGCGATTGGCGTCGGAGCCGGCCCGCAGAAATTGTCCGGGTTCGCCATCTTGTAGGAAATTGAGACGCCGGGGGCGCCGCTCGTCATCGAGTCGGGGCCGTCCTCATCGATCACGATTGGCGTGGCGGCATGCGGATCGTAGATCGTGTGCGTCCCGGAGACAGCCAGGAACGACACGTCGAGGCGGAGGTAGTGCGAGCCCGCAGGCTCCGGGCGGTCGTTTGCCGGAGGGGTGGCGTTGCGATCGATGTTCGAGATGATGAGTTCCAAACCGCCGACGAGCGCGCAGGGCCTCGGCGTGCACGGAGCCGAGACTGCGATCGGCGCTATGTGGGAGGTGGGCCGCGGTGTTGGCGAAGCGGCAGCGCCTGGACCAGGGAGCCCGCCGCATCCTGCCACAGCCAAAGGCACGATAACCAGTATCAACGCGCGGGGCATTGCAGATGTCGTGATAGAGATAAGACGTAGCTGCTGGCGGATACTGTCGGTCACCTCTCGGGCGAACGTCTGATTAACTAACGGCCGGTGAAGGCCGCCGTCTGCCGCGAGTTTGGCAAGCCACTGAGTGTGGAGGAGCTTCGTATCGTCGAGCCGGGGCCAGGCGAACTGCGGGTCGAGGTGAAGGCCTGCGGCGTCTGTCACAGCGACATCACCTATATGGATGGATCGTGGGGCGGCGAGCTGCCCGCTGTTTTCGGGCACGAGGTCGCCGGAAGGGTTGACGCAGGAGGCGAAGGGGTCACCGAACTTCAGGTCGGGCAACACCTCATCGTCAGCCTGATGCGTGCCTGTGGCCGCTGCCCGCAGTGCGTGACGGGCCGTCCGGGGCTCTGCGAAGGTAGCTTCCGGCTCGACGGCATCCAGGTGCTGACCGACGCGCGAGGAGAAAGCATCAAGCAGGGGCTACGGAGCGGTGGCTTTGCGCAGTCCGTGGTCGTTCATGCCTCGCAGGCGGTACCGATTCCCCAGGACATCCCGTTCGAGGCCGCCTGTTTGATCGCTTGCGCCGTCTTGACCGGATTCGGCGCAGTCGTCAACACGGCCGCCGTCGCACCGGGGCAAAGTGTGGTCGTGATTGGCACCGGTGGGGTGGGCCTCAACGCGGTCCAGGGGGCGGCAATCGCCGGCGCCTACCCGGTGATCGCGGTCGATATCTCCGCCCAAAAGCTGGAACTGGCGCGCTCGTTCGGCGCGACGCACACTGTTGACGCGCGAGGGGGCGCTGAGGATGCAGTCGGGGCGGCGACCGGGGGACGCCTTGCGGACGTCGTGGTGGTTGCCGCCGGATCGGGCCGCGCTGTCGAGCAGGGGTTGCGGTTGGCAGCACGCGGGGGTTCCGTCGTGGTAGTCGGTATGCCAGGCATGGATGTGACCAGCCAGCTGCCCGTCACAACGTTCGCATACGAGGGCCAACGGATTCTGGGCAGCAGGATGGGCTCGGCGCAGCCACGGGTTGACGTGCCGCGGCTGATCGCGCTGTACAAAGCAGGCCGGCTGAAGCTGGACGAACTGGTCACCGGCCGCTATCCGCTGGAGCAGATCAACGATGCTATCGCCAGCGCAAAGCGGGGCGACGGCATCCGCAATGTGGTCATGGTGTCCGAATGAAGATCACCGGACTCAGGACGTTCGTCGTCGGGAATCCGAAGCGGGCGACTGAGGGAGGACGCTACTTCGTTTTCCTGAAGCTTGTGACCGAGGACGGCGTCGAGGGCCTCGGCGAGGTTTACGCGTCGACCTTTGGGCCGACAACCGTGGTGCGAATGATCGAGGAGGTCTTCGAACGCCATGTCGACGGGGCGGATCCGTTTCGGATCGAACGCCTCTGGCGCGACATCTACGGACGCGGCTACACCGGACGGCCGGACGTGAGCCTTGTCGCGGTGCTGAGCGGATTCGAGATCGCCTGCTGGGACCTGATCGGTAAGGCGGTCGGCCGGCCCATCTACCAGCTCCTTGGCGGGCTGGTGCGTGAGCGATTGCGCACCTATACCTATCTGTATGCGCGCGAGGGGGACCCGGCGGACGTTTACCAGGACCCCCAACTCGGTGCACGCCGCGCGGTCGAATATGCCGAGATGGGATTCACAGCCCTCAAGTTCGATCCAATCTGGCCCTATGCGACACTCGATCCCCGGCAGCCCACCCTCGAAATGCTCGATCACGCCGCGGAGTACGTCCGGCAGGTTCGGGAGGCCGTTGGCAGTAGATGCGACCTGCTGATCGGTACCCACGGCCAGCTGACAACATCGGGAGCGATTCGATTAGCGAAACGACTGGAACCGTACTCGCCGCTGTGGTTCGAGGAGCCGGTGCCGCCGGAGATGCCAGAAGAGATGGCGACAGTCGCGCGCGCGACCACCATTCCGGTTGCAACGGGCGAACGCCTAACAACGAAATACGAATTTGCCCGTGTGCTTGAGACTGGAGCGGCCTCCATCTTGCAGCCGAACCTCGGTCGGGTTGGCGGCCTGCTCGAGGCGAAGAAGATCGCGGGGATGGCCGAGGCGCACTACGCGCAAATCGCGCCCCATCTTTATTGCGGACCCGTCGTTGGCGCGGCCAACATCCAGCTGGCGACCTGCTCGCCGAACTTCCTCATCCTCGAGGGAATCGAGCGATGGGACGGGTTCCAGGCGGAGCTGCTCAAGAGGCCGATTCGGTGGGAAGCTGGGTACGTGATTCCGCCAGCCACGCCCGGGCTCGGCATCGAACTCGACGAGACGGTCGCAGCCCGTTACCCCTATACGGGGTCTGAGCTGCACCAGAGCCCCGTCTATGGCGCGCTCGACTGAGGTTATCCCTCACAAGTAAGCCGTTACCTTTCGCCCTGGCCAGAGGTCTTATTGGGTGCAGGGACCATGGTGACCAGCGAACACGTCGAGCCATCGTCTGATCAGCGTCAGCTCGACAATGCGCGCGACTTCGAAGCGGCCTATCGCGACGTCAGCCGCTCGGCCTATCTGCTCGCCCGGCAGATCGGACGGCGACCGGACGAGGCGCGGGACATCGTGCAAGAAGCAGCGCTGCGCGCCTGGCGTTACCGCACCAGCCGAACTGGCGATTTCCGGCCGTGGTTTCTGACGATCGTCTATCGATTGTGTCGCCGCCCGATCCTCGATTGGGTCCCGCTTCCGGCCGGATGGGATCGTCCAATAACAGGCGGTGTCGACTCGGCGATGGACCCCGACCTGGTCCGTGCGCTGCAGTCACTGCCGACCCGGCAGCGCGCCGCGGTCTGGCTGCGGTACTGCGAGGACCTGGCGATCAGCGACGTCGCGCGGATCATGCGCGTGCGTGAGTCGGCGGCGAAGCAACTGCTCTTTCGCGGCCGCGAGGCGTTGCGCCGACGGCTACAAATCACACCGACGGAGGAATACCGATGAATCCCGTTTCCGCACCGGATGAACTCGAGCGCAGGCTCTCCACCTTGCCCATATCGCTGCGTGTCAGCGCTGGCGATACCAGGGCGATCGCCTCGTTGCAAGCGTTGCGTGTAACCGCGATTCGCCCAAGGGCGCATCCGCCGCAGCGCCTCGCGGCGGGCTTGGCCATCGCGGCGATTGCCATCGTGGCAGCCAACTTCGCCGTCGCCTACTACGCGCCGACGTACGGGCAAGCGCTTGCCGCCGCGCCGATTCTGGGAGGGATTGCCCAGCCGTTGCTTCAAGTGACCGGAATCACACAAGCGAATGCCGTGGCTTTGAATGGGAGCGCAACCTCCAACGGCCATACGGTCCAGCTGGTCGCTGGCTACGCCGATGGTCTCCGCACGGTCATCCTGCTCGAGATCGACGGCCGCGGATTAACCGGTAAGCCGAAGCTATTCGGATCGCATCCCGGCGATTTCAGCATCGCGGCAGGAGACGCAACGCTTGCCGATCAGTTCGGACACGTTTACAGCCAGCGTGGCGGTCCCGGTCCAACCGTGCTCGAGTTTGAACCACTGGTGTGGCCGGCCTCGAAGGTCGGCGCCCGGCTCACGCTGCATATCACGGGTCTGCAGAAATACTGGCTGCTTGGGCCGCCGCCTCCGACGACCGACACTGCCCTTTCAGGCGATTGGACTCTGCATGCGACGATGATCGCGGCGGCGATGCACGATCTCGCGCTACCCGCGCCTGTCCGAACCAGCGATGGTGTCTTCAGCGTGACCCTGCTCCGCTTCACCGGCTCCGAACTCGTCATCCACTGGACAGTCACCGGGCCCATCAACGACCAGATGGACCGCGCGCAGTACGGCTCGGGGGCCCCCGGTTGGAATCCGAGCCTGGAACAACTCAGCCGGCGATTTTTCGGCCTGGCGCTCTTTGACTCGAGCGGCACACCGGCTGCAACGACCACCGGCAGCGGCGGCGAATGGAATCCAGGGATATTCCGGGGCGAAACCACGGTAATGATCACCCATCCCGGTCGCTACCGGATGCAGCTCGCGGAAGGCCTTACGGCACCAGCCGATCAGCGCTCGATCACGGTGCCCTAGGGTCGAGACATCACGCTCCTGGGCCGGGCCCAGGAGCGTGGGCGCGTGCGTCGAGGCCAATGACCCCGTCGGCCAAAACCAGCAGGGGATTGACTTCGACCTCCTCGATGTCGGGTCGCTCGGCCGCAAGCGCCGACAGCACTCTGAGGGCCGTGGCGGCGGCGTCGATATCCAGCGGGCGTCGGTTCCTCCAGCCGGTGAGCAGCTGCGAGCCGTTCAACGAGCCGATCAGCGCGATCGCCTGGTCCTGCGTCAGGGGAGCCAGGGCGACGGCGGCGTCGCGAAAGACCTCGGCATGAATTCCTCCAAGCCCGACAAGAGCAATCGGACCAAAGCTGCGATCGCGCTTGACGCCGATCAGCAGCTCGACGCCGAGCTCGATGGGCGCCTCACGCTCCACTGAAAAGCGGGGAGGGGAGAGCCTCGATTGCATCTCGCGAAACGCGTCTCGCAGTACCGCCTCGCTCGCAATGGCGAGGCGCACCCCACCGACATCGCTCTTGTGTTCCGTCCCGAGTGCCTTGAGCACGACTGGATAACCGATGGCCGCCGCGGCAGCGAGCGCCTCGGATTCACTGCTTGCGGGTCGCGCCGCGCCGAAGGGGATCCCCGCGTTGGCGAGCAGGCGGCGCACCAAAAAGTAGTCGAAGCCCCCACTCGGCCCTCCCCCGTGAGCGGGGGAGGCCTTGTTCCACCCCCCACCCTGACCCTCCCCCCACAGGGGGGAGGGAGATTGAACAATGGCGCCGAGAGCCCGGGCGGCGGCCTCGATATCGGCAAACACAGGCACCCCGAGCTCGCGAAACTTGCGTGACGTTGGAGAACGTGGATACATGGTTTGGACAATGAGCGGACAGCCGGCTGCCTGAGCCTCACGCGTCATCGTCTCGGCGACTTCGATCTCCTGCCGGGCATAGGGCTCAACCTGTTCGCTGTACCCGCCGAAGTAGCCAGTCAGCACAACCGCATCCGCCTCGCCGGACGCCGCCATTGCATGCACGGCGCGCTCGAAGTTCCAGATGTCCTCCTCGCCGCCACCGGCGATATCGACTGGATTCGTCGTCGTGGCGGTTGACGGCAGGGCCGCCGCAAGCTCGGCGGCCACGCGGTCGCTAAACGGTTTCACCTCGAGCCCATACGCCGCGAGGCGATCAGCCGCCAGCGCCACGTGTCCACCCCCATCGCCGATGATCGACATCCGGCGCCCGCGGGGCCGATGCTGCATCAGCAAAAGCTGGGCGAGGTCGATCATCTGCAGTGGGGTCTCGACGCGATACATGCCACTAGTGCGGCAGGCGGCATCGACAGCACGTGAGTCGCTGACGAGCGCGCCGGTGTGCGAATGCGCCATGGTGCGGCTGGCTGCCGTAGTGCCAACGGTCAGGAGAATGACCGGCTTTCCAGCACGAGCCGCTCGCGCCGCGGCCGCAGCGAAGCGGCGACCATCACCAAAGTCTTCGACGTAGACGGCGATGACTCTGGTGCCATCGTGATTGATGAGATTCTCGATGCATTCGGTCGCGTCAAGGTCGGCCTGGTTGCCAAGCGACACAAAGCGCGAGAACCCCACGCCGAAATAATGCGCATGCTGCGCAAGCTCGAGGCCAACGTTGCCGCTCTGGGAGACCAGCGCCACTGAGCCGGAGCCAAAGTCATCCCAGCTCAAATCGAGTTCGGTCGTCAGGTCGGCAATGCCGAGGCAGTTGGGGCCGACGAGGATGGCGCCCGCGGCCCGGCAGCGTTTGACGGCATGGTCCTGGACTGCGCGGCCCTCGGCATTGGTTTCACCGAGGCCGGCGGTAATCGCAACGATCGCCCGGGCGCCGGCTGCCAGGGCGTCATCGATAGCGGCGGAAAAGCCAGCAGCGCGAATCGTGATTACCACCAGCTCAGGTGATTCGGGAAGGTCAGCCAGGGACCGGTAGCTTCGCTGGCCGAGGATCTCGTCGCCATTGCGATTCACCAGAAAAATCTGGCGGCGATGCCGGCCTTTCAGAGCGTTCTGCGACAGCGCGTATCCCCATTTGGCCGGATCTTTCGATGCCCCGAGGATTGCGACGGAGCGGGGATCGAAGAGCGGACGGAGGTCGCGCTTCAGCGCGTTGCGGTCCCGATGGCTGTCTCGGTTGGAAAAGGCAGGGCGATGGGGTCGGTGGCCAGGCGGCTGCGACCTTGCTCGTCGAACCGGTCGAGGCCCCACCCGCTCACGTCGGTCAACGACGTCTTTCCTGTGAGTGCGAGGTCGGCGGCGATCCGCGCCACAGCCGGACCCCACATCATGCCGTGCCCACCGGGCGAGGCGACGGTGACACCCTCGATGACATACTCATCGCGTTGTAGGGCCTGTCCGAGGATCGGCTGGTGGTCGGGTGTGTAGTCGATCGTCGCCGCCCAGGCCTTACGCAGCTGGAGGCGCTCGGTCACCGGCAGGAACGTTGCGAGACGCCGGCGCATCGCGGTCATGTAATCCCAGTCGAGGACGCGCGCGATGCCAGGGCGCTCGTCCGGATTGCTCATGCCGAACAGCAGGCCGCCCTCCTCCAACCGCCAGTAGAGGCCGCCGCTCAAGTCGAAGCCCATCGCCCGACGCTCTACTTGAAACACCGGATGCGGCTCGGTAACGGCAACCTGGTGGCGTACCGCGCCGGCGGGAATGCGAACGCCGACCCGTTCTCCGACCTCGCGCAACTGTGGACCTCCGGTCAGAATGAGGCGCGTGGTTTCGATGCGGCCGCGGCTGGTTACGACGGCAGTGAGCCTCGCACCGCGCGTGCTTCTCGCCTCCTCGATGCCGACGAAGGTGCAGCCCTCTTGCACTTCGACGCCGGCACGTTGCATGGCGAGCGAGTACGCTCGGACATTTCGCACGGGATCGATGCAGCCATCGGTAGGCGCGTAGCTGGCCCCTCGAATCGTCGCGGGCGCGAGGCACGAGTCCAGCTGTGCGGCCTCAGCCGCGTCGACCCACCGGACATCGAGGCCGGCCTGGCGCTGCATCACGATGCGATCCTGCGCGGCACGCTCCTCTTCGGCAGTGGTAGCCAGGATGAGGTAGCCGAGCTCGCGGAAACCCGAATCCGTCCCGAGCTCCGCCGACTGTCTCCGATAGAAGTCGATACTCCACGCGCCGAGCTTTACCGTCCCGAGGGTTCCGCCCTGGGCCCGGACCATCCCCGCGGCGCGACTGCTCGCCCCCTCGCCGATGCGTGCTTGCTCGACGACGATGACGCGTTCAGCGCCCGATTGACGGGCGAAGCAGGAAGCCCAGCCGCCGACCGTGCCGGCGCCAACGATCACGAGGTCTGCCCGCGCTTCTGGTATCGTCCCGCTCCTCGCGGTTCATTATCGCCGTCAGGCAGCGATGGTAGGCGCGGCAGCCACCTGCTCACGACGGTCGCCTCGACCCCTCAACCAGCCGAGCAAGAACAGCTGGCAGGCCCAGCCGGTGTAAATGATGGTGCTGCTGATGTACGGTCCGATGGCTCCTTCCGCCTCCAGCAAGAAGACCGTATTCGGCCAGGTGTTGAGCGAGGCATGGAAGAGGAGGACGAAGAGGAGGCTGCGCCGGGTGCCGTTGTAGAGCCAGGTCGAGATGATCGAGAGCGAAACCGTGCGGACTGCGAACAGGGCGAAAGGCAGATGGCTCTGCGCCGTGCCGGCAATGAAGAAGAGCGGTGCGTGCCAGAAGGCCGAGATGACGCCGATGACAATCGACCCGCCCAGCAAGCCGAGGCGGGGCTGAACGCGCTGCAACAAGAACCCGCGCCAGCCAAATTCCTCTCCAGTCGGACCACCGATCAGGAGGACGATCAGGAAAGTCGACGGAACACTCAGCCAGACCGAGACGTCTGTCAGATCCGGGACGATGCCGCCTTTGATCACGTGAACGGTGATCACGGCCATCCGGATGGCGAAGGGTGCCGCGAGCGCGGCCAGGTACCACTGAATACCCGCCCGCCAGCGGAACGCCTGCCCGAGGAACTCTCGCACGGCCGGCCACCCTCCGGTCCGGGAAACGATCGTCAGGGCTGCCAGGAACGGCCCAAAGGTGCCCAGCAGCACGAGGAGCGGACCGCTCGTGGAGCTGGCCCCGATGCCATGGTCCGCGGCCGCCACCGGCAGCCAGCAGATCCAGGAGATGGCGAAGGCCAGGATCACGAATAGAATGGCCAGGCGGATCGGCTCGCTTCGGGGAAGCATCGGCGCGAGATGTAACGAGCCGCTAACGCTGCCCCTTGCTTGCTTCATCGCTCGATCTCGGCTCAGGCCGCCTGGACCCGGTTCCGACCCCCTCGCTTCGCCTGGTACAGCGCTCGGTCGGCGGCGGCCATCAGCCCGACGGATTCACCGGCATCCTCCGGAAAGGTAGCGACTCCCAGGCTGAGGGTGACCGGCTGGCCCGGCCCGAGGAACTCGGCGCGCTCGGCGACACCACGCAGGGTCTCCGAAAGGCTGACGGCGCCGGCCTTGTCGGTATCACCCATGAGGATGGCGAACTCCTCGCCACCGGTGCGGAAGGCGGCATCCGTCGCTCGCTTGGGTACCACCTGGATCAGGCGCGCGACCTGCTGGAGCGTGCGATCGCCTTCCTGATGGCCGTATTTGTCGTTGATCTGCTTGAAGTGATCGATGTCGATCACGATCAGGGAAAACGGTTGACCGCTCTGTTGCCCGCGCGTGATCTCCTGCGCCAGGATCCGGTCAAATTCCCGGCGGTTATTGAGGCCAGTCAGGGCGTCGATCCGGGAGAGGGTGTCGATGAACTGGTACATCGTCGCGTTCTGAATCGCCATGGCCGCGTGGCCGATCACGGTGCGCAAGAAGGCGCCGTCTTCAACCGTGTAGGCCGGTCGCAGCCGTGAGGTCAACGCCACGATGCCGATGCGTTGTCCATGGGCATCGAGGAGCGGCGCCGCCATGCACGGCATCTCGCGTTCCAGCCAGGTGGGCGGAAGCAGCAGACCGGCATCGCCGGCCATGACGGTGGCGACCCACCGATCGTGCGGGCTGAGCGACGCCGGGAAGTTGGCCGCCACCTTGGCGGCCAGCTCGAACTGGCCCTGGGGGGCACGCACCCAGATGGCGACCCCATCTCCGGCGAAGAATCGGCTGAGCCCGCTGCTGAGGCGGTCGAGCACCGCGGTGAGCTGCATGGTCTCGTTGAACTCGGCCATCAGGTCGATCAGCGCCCGCGCCTGGCCGTAACGACGCTGCAACTCGCCGTTCTGCTCCAGTAACTGGCGCTGGCGGGCGATGATGGGATCGGTCAGCGACCAAATCCTTGTCAGGGCGGCCTGCGCCAGCCGGTCCGGATTTGCCGGTGGCCGCTGCTTGAGCCCGTCGGGCGTCAGCTCGCTGACCAGGCGCAAGGCCCCGCGCTGGGGTGCAGCGGCCCGTCGGGCAAGCTTGTAACCGGCCAGGACGGCGCTGGCCAGCGCCAGGCCAATCGCCACCAGGATGCCGGCCGCGAGCAGCAACTGCAGGCCGGCCATGCAGATTCAACGCCCCCGGACGCCGAAAATTGGCGGCGCTCGCGGGGGCGGCTGATGACGAAGGCGAAACGCTTAGGAGCCGGCCGGGCCAGGCGGCGCAAGCGGTTGCTGGGCGAGGTCGAAGCAGTCGGACATGTCGTCGGAGGCCTTATCGCGGGCGTTCAACGCTGGCAGACCGAAGGTTGTCTCACAGAACTTCACCAGGCTGACGTGCGAGTGCTGCGCCTTGGAAATGTACTTCGCCTTTGCATAGGGGCTGAGGACCAGGCAGCCGACCCGAGTGCCGTAACGAAACTGGGTGCCGTCGGTCCACTTCTCGGCCAGCGGCGGGTTGACGTGGTCGTACCAGCCGCCCCAGTCGTCCCAGGTGATGAAGATGACGGTGTTCTTCCAGAGGCCGCCCTTGACCACGGCGTCGACCTGTTGCGCCGTCCAGGTTTGTCCGGCCTTGACCGGTTCGACCGGGTGCTCGCTAAGGCCGGTCGGGCCGTAGACCCAGGAGACGGTTGGCAGGTTGCCGGCGGCGGCGTCGGTCGCAAACTGGTCAGCCTTGAGGTTGTTTTTGCTGCCCTTGAGCGCGGTGATGTATCCCTGCGCATATCCGCCGTAGTTGCGCCAGGTGAGGCCGGCTTGCTCGAGCAGCGCCGGCAGCGAGGGCAGGTTGAAGGGTGGCTGCTGATTGATGGGATCGCGGTAGTGCGGGTTGTTGATGATCGGCGAGTCGGCCGCGATCAACATCAGATGATTCGGGGTCGACGGACCGGCGACTTCGGTGAAGTACCGATCGCACAGTGTGTACTGTTGCGCAAAGCGCCAGTAGTCCGGAATGTTCGCCTGGTCATACTGTTGCTTCGCGGCGCCGGTGGCACGCTTCAACCAGGAGGCGTGGTCATGCGGGTGATCGGTTGATGGCGGATCGCTGGCGAGCGGCAGGCTGGCGTCCCCGTCGGCGCCGGGAAAGCGGCCGAAGTAGTTGTCGAAGGCGTGGTTCTCTTTGACGATGATCACGACGTGCTGAATCGGGCCCGAGGGTTTTCCCGATGGCGGTGGCGTCGGTGAAGGCGACGGCCGCGGTGTAGGCGACGGTTTGCGCTTCTTGCTTGCGCTCGGCTTGTGAGGTTTCGCTCGTGACGGCTTTGCTTTCGAGGACGTTTTTTTCGATGACCGTGGAGTTGGTTTCCTCATTCCGGCGCCAGTCTATCCGCTGATCGCTGAAAAATCGTTTCGAATGACTTCCATGTTTACGCACTGCGCCGAATTCGCGACAGTGTGTGATCAGGCTGCGTCACGTATCGTTGAGTGATGGCACAGCACAGGGACGGCGCGGCGGCGGTCGTGGAAGGGCCGTTAACGGATGTCGAACTCAAGTTGATTCACGCCTACTGGCGGGCGGCAAACTACCTCTCCGTTGGGCAGATCTATCTGCTGGCGAATCCGCTTCTGCGTGAGCCGCTGCAGGTCAGCCACATCAAGCCACGCCTGCTGGGCCACTGGGGGACGACGCCGGGCCTGAACTTCCTCTACGCGCACATCAACCGGGTCATCAAGGCCCGCGACCTGGATGCGATCTACATCTGCGGCCCGGGGCACGGAGGACCGGGGATGGTTGCCAACGCCTATCTGGAAGGCACCTATACCGAGTACTACCCAGACGTCACTCGCGACCTGATCGGGTTGCAAAAACTGTTCCGCCAGTTTTCATTTCCCGGCGGCATCCCCAGCCACGATGCACCGGAGACACCTGGATCGATTCACGAAGGTGGCGAACTGGGTTATGCGCTGGTACACGCGTACGGCGCAGCCTTTGACAACCCGGATCTCAAGGTCTTTTGCGTGATCGGAGACGGTGAGGCGGAGACTGGTCCGCTGGCGGCCAGCTGGCATTCGAACAAGTTCCTGAACCCTGTCACCGACGGTGCGGTCATCCCGATCTTGCATCTCAACGGCTACAAGATCGCGAACCCGACGATATTGGCCCGCATCCCCGAGAGCGAGTTGCGCGCACTACTGGAAGGCTACGGCTACGCGCCCTACATCATCGAAGGCGACGATCCAATGGACATGCACCAGCGATTTGCTGCGCTGCTCGAGCTTGTCATGGATCAGGTTCAGGAGATTCAGGGCGCCGCCAGACTCAAGAAAAGGGTAAAGCGACCGCGCTGGCCGATGATCGTCTTTCGCACGCCGAAAGGGTGGACCGGGCCGAAGGAGGTCGACGGTCTGCCGGTGGAGGGCACCTGGCGCGCCCACCAGGTGCCGGTGGACGACATGTCGAATCCCGAGCATCTGCGGATCCTCGACAACTGGCTGCACAGCTATCACCCGGAGGAGCTGTTCGACCGCGACGGCGCCCTGATCCCGGAGCTGGGAAACCTGCCGCCGAGGGGACGCCGCCGGATGAGCGACAATCCGCACGCGAATGGCGGCGAGCTGCTACAGGCGCTGCGGCTGCCCGACTTCCGCGACTATGCGGTCAAGGTCGCGAGACCGGGAACGACCTTCGATGAGGCCACGAAAGTGCTCGGCATGTTCCTGCGCGACGTGATCGCGAAGAATCCCCAGAATTTCCGGCTGATGGGCCCCGACGAGACCAACTCGAACCGGCTCAACGCGGTGTTCGATGTCACCGACCGCGACTGGCTGGCGGAAACGCTCCCTACCGACGATCACCTCGCCCCCGACGGACGGGTGATGGAGATTCTCAGCGAGCACCTCTGCCAGGGCTGGCTCGAGGGCTACCTGCTTACCGGCCGGCACGGTCTCTTTAACTGCTACGAGGCCTTCACGCATATCGTCGACGCCATGTTCAACCAGCATGCAAAATGGCTCGAGGTCACCAATCGGATCTCCTGGCGGCGGCCCGTCGCGTCACTGAACTATCTGCTGAGCTCGCACGTCTGGCGCCAGGACCACAACGGCTTCACGCACCAGGATCCGGGATTCATCGATGTCGTCGTCAACAAGAAACCCGAGGTGATACGGATTTACCTTGCGCCGGACACGAACTGTCTGCTGTCCATCGCCGACCACTGCCTGCGGAGCCGCCAGTACGTCAACGTGATCGTGGCGGGCAAGCAGCGGGCCCTGAACTACCTTTCGATGGATGACGCCATCATCCATTGCACGCGGGGGATCGGCATCTGGGACTGGGCGAGCAACGACACCGGCGATCCTGACGTGGTGATGGCCTGCGCCGGCGATATCCCGACGCTGGAAACGCTGGCCGCCACCGACCTGATCCGCAAGCACCTGCCCGACCTGAAGGTGCGCGTGATCAACGTGGTCGACCTGATGAAGCTGATGCCCCACACCGAGCATCCGCACGGACTGACGGATGCCGAGTTCGACGCGCTTTTCACGACGAGCCGGCCGGTGGTCTTTGCCTTCCACGGCTATCCATGGATGATTCACCGCCTGGCGTACCGGAGGACCAACCACGACAACATCCACGTGCGCGGCTACAAGGAAGAGGGCACCACGACCACACCCTTCGACATGGTGATGCTGAACGACCTGGACCGTTTCCACCTCGTGATGGACGTAATCGACCGCGTGCCGGGCCTCGGTTCGAAGGCCGGGCATGTGCGGCAGAAGATGGTGGATGAACGGCTTCGGCATCGCCAGTACACGCGCGAGCACGGCGAGGACGAGCCCGATGTGCGCACGTGGACGTGGCCGTCCTGATTTAGCGTCGTGCGCGTTCTTGTCCTGAACGTCGGCTCGAGCTCGATCAAGGGCAGCATCGTCGACAGCCGAGATTCGAGCGCGCTGGCCCAGGACGAGCTGTCGCTGGGAACGGATGCGACGCGGCGGCGCGGCTTCGACCGCACCGTCAGGCAGCTGCTCGATCGAATGAGTGCTGGCAAGCGTCAGGCGGTCGACGCGGTTGGCCACCGCGTGGTGCACGGCGGGACACGGTTTCGGTCCGCGGTGCGAGTCACCGCGAACGTCTTGCGCGGCATCGAGGAGCTGGCGGAGTTCGCGCCCCTGCACAACCGTGTGGCGGCGCATGGCATCCGGGCGGCGACCGCGGCGCTCCCCGGACTGCCGCAGGTCGCGAGCTTTGACACCGCGTTCCACGCCACGCTGAGCGAGGAGCAGTTCCTCTATCCGGTGCCCTGGGCCTGGCACCGCCGATACGGGGTTCGGCGCTTCGGTTTCCACGGCCTGTCCGTCGAGTGGTCGACGGGCCGGGCTGCCGAACAGTTGGGGCGACCTGCCGCCGAGCTGGGCCTGGTCGTGGCGCACCTGGGCAGCGGCTGTTCGGTTACCGCGATCCTGGGTGGCCGGTCGGTTGCGACCTCGATGGGGCTGACCCCGATGGAGGGCCTGATGATGGGCACCCGCTCCGGCTCCATCGACCCCGGCATCCTTATATATCTATTGCGAACGCGCCGCGCCGGCTGGCGGGAGCTGGAGGAGAAGCTGGACCATCAGTCCGGATTGGTGGGGGTGGCGGGGCGGCGGCTGGGCATGCGGGAGCTTCAGGCCGCTGCCGGGAAGGGCGACAAACGAGCGAAGCTGGCGATCGACATGTTCGTGGGCCGGACCGCCGCCGGCATCGCCGCCGCGGCGACGGCGCTGCCCCGAGTCGATGGCCTGGTCTTCACGGGCGGAATCGGGGAGCACTCGGCGCCGGTGCGCGAAGCGGTCATGGAGCGACTGCGGACGGTGGCGATTGGCCATGTGCTGGTGATCGAGGCCCGCGAGGATGCGGTCGTGGCGTCGCAAGTGTCGAGCTTGCTCAGCCGCTAGGGGTATGCTCGGTTCGTGGTGATCAACCCAACGGCGTACGGGTTCTCAGCCGAGTACCTGGCCGATCACCCGTCATCCTTCAGCGGATTCGACGAGTATCTCCGCGAGGAGTTCACCCGGCAACACCCTGGCTGGGAGGCGAGCTTTGGAACGGCAAGCCGGTATAACCCAACCCAGAACCGGTACGACCACCTCTACCTGCTTACCGGGAATGTGCCGGAGGCGGAATCGCACGCGGACGCGGAGAAGAAAGTCCACCAACTTCTGGAGGAGATCGAGCACGGGTTGAAGTCGATCGGGCCGGCGATCGAACGCGCCGTACCGAAACGGATGGTCAAGGTCTGGAAGTGGTAGGCGCAAGGCGCCCGTGAAGGCTAGCGTTGCGCGGGTATGCGCTCCGGGGCGGCGTCGAGCGCGCGACCTCGCATGGCGCGCAGCATGTTGTCCTTCCCCTCGATGAGGATGCGACGGATGGGGCCGGGGACATCGTCGTCGGACAGGTATTGATCCGTCGCCCGGATGGTCTCCTCACCGACAACGACCGTCGGAAACAGCATCCTGGCGAAGGCCAGCGCGACCTCGATATCGCGTTCCCTCCAGATGGTCCGCAGCGACTGGAAGT
>DATASI010000147.1:0-3829 GCA_036269255.1 Candidatus Dormiibacterota bacterium | reverse complement strand
TCGGCGTGGCCCTGCTGACGGTCATTCCTGCCCACCGGCAGTGCGTCGGGATCGCGGCAGTCCGCGGTGGCGTTGGTGGGATCTTCTGCAGCTGGACGCCTCCGCTGGAAAGCCCACGCGAACCTGGTTTGCTCTTGCTGCTCGCATTCGCGACCGCCGTCATCGTGCCGCCGCTGGTTTTTCCGTATCGCCCGGTGCTGCTCGTCAGCGGGATTGCCACAGCACTTGCCGTCGCTGGAGTCGTCGTCATGACCGCGATCAGCTATGGCTTCTATCTGGCGCTCGCCCGCCTCGGCCTGGATCTGACCAGCACGGCGGTCACCGCCACGCTGGCCATGCTCCCGGCGGCTGGGGCGTGGACGGTCGCGAGCTTCCGACTTCCGGCCGACGTGGGCAGCTGACGATTCGCGCTACCGCGGATTCAGCTTTTGCCGCGGCGATCGGGGAAGTCGATCTTCTGCGGCGCGCGGCGCCGCTCGACGACGCCGGAGAGGACGAACAGAAAGATCACCTGCGTGAGGAAATAGATGGCCACGATCAGGTCGACGATGGTCACGATGCTGCCGCCGGTGCTGCGCACGTCCGCCAGCGCGAGACCGAAGAACAGGAACGAGCAGAGATAGGTCAAGAACGCCAGCGAGTAGATCGTGTTCTTCCACAGCTGCCGGTTGGCGAGCAGCCGGTTGATCGGGCCGGTGCGTTCTTGTGGTGAAAACGGGAGTGGCGTCAGTTCTTGCATTTCCATTTGTGTCCTTTCAATTGCAGCGTCTCGCCGGCGGGGCAGGTTGCCGTCGGCGTCGTGTTCGGTGCGACCACGGCCCCATTCGGCGCGTAGGTGTTGCTGTCGAGCATGTGCTGCACTTCAAACGAGATGTCCTGGTAGACGCCGTTCAGCTGCGTGCCGGCGAGCGCGATGACCGCGAACGTGATGGTCGCAACCAGCACCATGAGAAACGCGTACTCGATCATCGCTTGTCCTTTTTGTCGGCGTTTCTGCATGGCTATAACGACGGTAGCACCGCTTTACGTGTGATTCATCCGCCGTTCGGACATAGTTCAACGCAGCAGACTAACGGTCGCGCTTACGAGCGCTGATCGAAGGCGGCGCGCAGCTCGTGATAGCTGGTCGTAAGGTGTTCGTTAAGGATTTTTGTTTCGGCGACGACTGGCATGAAGTTCGTGTCGCCGGCCCAGCGCGGCACGACGTGCTGATGGACGTGATCGGCAACGCCGGCGCCGGCAACCTTCCCCGCGTTGATGCCGAGGTTGAAGCCGTCCGGTTGCAAGGCGCCTCGTAAGACGCGCAGCGCCCGCTGGGTCAGCGCCGTCACGGCGTTGGCGGTCGCCGGTGGCAGGTCCTCGAGATTTGCCAGGTGGGCGAGCGGCGCCACCATCAGATGCCCGTTGTTGTAGGGATAGCGATTCAGCATCGCCAGGGCGAGCTCGGTCCGCACCAGCACCAGGAGCTCGGCATCGCGGCTGGGATCGGCGGCGGCGGCCTCACAGAAGAAGCAGCCGGAGGGCTTGGGCCCCTTGATGAACTCCATCCGCCAGGGTGCCCAGAGGTGCTGCACCGCAGCATGATAGTTGGCTCGAGGCGCTGGCCTAAGCGCGGGAAGTTACACAAACTTGTGTATACTAGCGCGCGTGCCCACGGTCGCGCGTGTCCCTGGGGAGCGGTTGCTAAGATTGACGCTCGACCTACCCGCGTGGGGCCGTGGCGCAGCTGGGAGCGCGACTGCATGGCATGCAGTAGGTCACGAGTTCGAATCTCGTCGGCTCCACCATTCCCTCACTGACATGGCCAGAACTGCCGCTCCCGCGTACGATCCGCAGGCTATCGAGCCCAGGTGGCGCGAGGCCTGGAAGCAAGCCGGGCTGTTCCGCGTCACCGAGGACTCGAGCAAGCCCAAGTTCTACAACCTGGTCATGTTCCCCTACCCGTCGGGGCCGCTCCACATGGGGCACTTCCGCAATTACGTGATCGGCGACGCCTTCGCGCGCTACAAGCTGATGCGCGGGTTCAACGTGCTCAACCCCTTCGGCTGGGACGCCTTCGGCCTCCCGGCGGAAAACGCGGCGATCAAGAGCGGCATCCCACCGCGGCTGTCGACCGAGGCCAATATCGCGATCTCCAAGCAGCAGCTGGACCTGATGGGCGTGCTGTACGCCTGGGACCGCGAAGTCACGACCTGCAACGAGGACTACTACCGCTGGACGCAATGGCTGTTCCTGCGCTTTCTCGAGCGCGGCCTGGCGTACCGCAAGAAGGCGGCGGTCAACTGGTGCCCCAAGGACCAGACCGTGCTCGCCAACGAGCAGATCGTCAACGGCGTCTGCTGGCGCTGTGGCACCAGGCCGACCAAGATCGAGCTGGAGCAGTGGTTCTTCAAGATCACCGACTATGCCCAGCGGCTGCTGGACGACCTGGCCAAGCTCGATCGCTGGCCCGAGCGGGTCCGCGTCATGCAGGCGAACTGGATCGGCCGGAGCGAGGGCGCCGAGCTGGACTTCTTCGTCGAGCGCGACGGCAAGCTGCGCGTCTTCACGACCCGACCCGACACCGTCTTCGGTGCCACCTTCATGGTGATCGCGCCCGAGCACGAGCTGGTGCAAAAGATCACGACGCCGGAGCAGCGCCCCGCGGTCGAGGCCTATATCGAGCGGACTAAAAGCGAGACCGAGATCGAGCGCCTCTCGACCGAGCACGAGAAGACGGGCGTCTTCACCGGGGCCTACGCGATCAATCCCTTCACCGATGAGCGGATCCCGATCTGGGTCGCCGACTACGTGCTGGCGACCTACGGTACCGGCGCGATCATGGCGGTACCCGGCCACGACAGCCGCGACTTCGAGTTCGCGCGCAAATACAAGCTGCCGATCCGGCGGGTGGTCAGCCTGACCGACGAGGCTGCCGGCGAGCCGATGCATGAACCGCTGGAAACCTATGAGGGCGTGATCGTCAATTCCGGGCCGTTCAGCGGGCTGCGCGTCAAGGAGGCGATCGAACGCATCACCGCCGAGGCCGAACGCAAGGGCATCGGCAAACGCACGATCACCTTCCGCCTTCGCGACTGGCTGATCTCCCGCCAGCGCTACTGGGGCGTGCCGATTCCCATCATCTACTGCCGGGATCACGGCACCGTGCCCGTTCCCGAAGACCAACTGCCGGTGCGGCTCCCCGAGGTCCAGTTTCGGCCCGACGGCCAGAACCCGCTGGCCCACACACCGGAGTTCGTCAACGCCACCTGTCCGCGGTGTGGCAAGCCGGCGCGCCGGGATACCGACACGATGGACACCTTCGTCGATTCGTCCTGGTACTTCTTTCGCTACACGGACCCGAAAAACCAGCGCCTGCCCTTCGACAAGAGCAAGGCCGACTACTGGATGCCGGTCGACCAGTACACCGGCGGGATCGAGCACGCGATCCTGCATCTGCTCTATTCGCGCTTTATCACCAAGGTGCTCTTCGACGAACAGATGACCTCGGTCGAGGAGCCCTTTGTCGCCCTCTTCACCCAGGGCATGATCCATCGGAACGGCTACGTCATGTCCAAGTCGAAAGGCAATGGGATCACGCCCGACGACATGGTCGAGAAGTACGGCGCCGACACCGGGCGCGTCTACGAACTGTTCATCGGTCCCCCCGACCAGGACGCCGAGTGGAATGACCGCGGGGTGGACGGCGTCGCCAGTTTCCTTAACCGGGTCTGGCGCCAGGTGGTGGGCGAAGAAGATGAGGTCGTTGCCGGGATGAAACCGGCCGGCGGCGAGGAGCTGACCCGCAAGCTGCACGAAACCATCCAGAAGGTCACCCGCGATGTCGAGG
>DATASI010000146.1:0-2408 GCA_036269255.1 Candidatus Dormiibacterota bacterium | reverse complement strand
GTGACCGTGGGCCAGGCGACGCGGTGGTAGCCGTCGGCGTCGTCACGGGTGAGGCAGCTGAGCTTGTGGCGGGCGAGTTGAGCCGCCTCGCTGTTCAGACACCCTCTGACAGAGAGTATTCATGGCAGACACACATAGTTATTAATTTGTGGTGTAGGGCCTCATATTGACCGAGAAGCCGGTAACGATCTCAGCATTCCGTCGCTTGTCAAGCGACGCTCGAGACGGAGGCGACGCGGATGCTGTCAACTCCAGAACATGGCGAAGGCAACATGGCGACGCCCGTTGTTGTCCGCCTGGCCATGGCGCTCCGGTCTGCCGCACTGCGGTCGCTCATCGCCAGAATCCCGTGCCCGGTGCTGCAGGGGCTGCTCGCGTTCGTGAGCTACCAGGTTGCCTTCATCATCGTGGCCGGGATGCCGCTGATTCGCCACCTGACCGTGCCGAACCTCAGGCAGTACTGGACTGACGAGCAATTCTACGCATGGTCCCTCGGCTGGTGGCCCTACGCCGTGTCGCACGGCATCAACCCGCTGTTCTCCAACCAGATCGGGGCACCGCACGGCTACAACCTGTCGTGGGCAAGCACCGCTCCTTCTGTTGACCTGGCGATGTGGCCGGTCACGGCCGCGTTCGGCGTGGTGGTTTCGTACAACATCGTGACCCTGCTCATTCCGCCTGTCTCGGCGTGGGCGGCGTTCGTCCTCGCGCGCCGGCTGACCGGCAGGTTCTGGGCATCGCTCCTGGCCGGCGCTGTCTACGGGTTCTGCCCGTACGAGTTGATGCACACCTGGCAGGGGCAGCCGAACCTCACGGTGATCGGCCTGTTCCCGCTCGTGGCGTACCTGGTGCTGCGGTGGTGGGACGGGTCGTTGAAGAGGACCTGGTTCGTCATCTGGATGACGCTCGCCATGGCGCTGCAGTTCTACACCTTCAATGAGAACTTCGCCGAACTGACCGCCGTGCTGGCGGCCGGCCTGGTGATCGGCTTCGCGGTCGCCGACCGTCAAGCCCGGCGCAAGGTACTAAGGCTGGCCGGGCTGACCGCCATCGCTTACGTAGGCGCCATCATCCTGTCGTCACCGTACTTGGTCTACTCGCTGAAGCACTACCAACGGAGTCTCCAGAGGCAGGATCCGGTCTATTCCACGCCGCTGATCCGGCTGATCGTGCCGCCACCCGATAAGGTGTTCGGCCTGACTTCGCTGATGAGGTACTCCCATCGCCTTCACCTGATCGGGACCGAAAACTACGTCGGTATCCCGCTGATCGTCATCCTGCTGATGCTAGCCGTCTTCGCCTGGCGCAAAAGGATCACCTGGCTGCTGCTCATCGGGTTCGTGTTCGTGATCGCGCTCGCCGTCGGCCCCCACGTGGTCGTTACCAGCTTCAGTCACACCTACACGCTGCCGTGGGCCGGCTTGTGGGAGTTGCCGTTCGCGCGCAGCGCCGAACCTACCCGTTTCATCGTCTTCGGGGTCCTGGTGCTCGCAATCGCCCTGGCGCTATGGCTGGCCGCGCCGGCCAGGGGCAAACTGCAGTTGGCGGCGCGCTGGAGCATTGGCCTGCTCGCGGCCGCCGTGATGATCGCGGGCTCGTACACGTCCTATATCGATGTGCACCCGGTCCGGCTGGGCTACACAGCAGAGCCGGGCACGCACCCGGTTAACCAGTTGCCTGCATTCGTCACCGACGGCATGTACCGGCGGTACCTGCGCCCGGGGGAGATCGTGGTGATCCTCTCGGGCCGGGGGAACGCCGGGATGCTGTTCCAGGCCGCCTCCGGCTTCTACTACCGGATCGTGGGCGGCTACATCAACGCCTCGCTGACGACGACCAACGCCTTTCCGCGCCCGGTCGTACTGCTCGTCCATCCGAGCACGGCCGCGATCCGCAAGTTCGACGACTATGCCCGCTCACAGGGGATTGGCGCGCTCCTCGTCGAGCAGGCCTGGGAACAACCGTGGATGCGCAACCTGGGCAGCAAGCTCCACTTGCACGGCACGTCAGCGGGCGGTGTGGCTATTTACCCGATGGCCCCGTGGTTCGCTAGCCAGGCTCGCCTGGCGGGGCTTGCTCATCAGGCTCATGTCGCCCATCTAGCGCACCAAGCCCCCCGGCCCCGGCGATCCCAAGTGCCGTAGCGCCCTGCGGCCTGCTGAACGTCAGCAGGCTGGAAAGCCCGGAACGGGTGGCGGCTATCCGTAGGTCCGGTTTCACCGAGGCCAGCAACATCGGGCGATTCGGGGGATCCGAACGCGCCGGGCTTCGCGGCCAGCTGGGCCAGCGCCGTCGCGATTTCATGGGCCTTCGGATGATCGAGCACGTAGCGTCTGGTCATCGCTTCCGCCCCATGCCGTTCCAAGGCAAAGGTAACAGCCACCGTGCTCTTTCCTGTCCGGCCGTCG
>DATASI010000145.1:0-5645 GCA_036269255.1 Candidatus Dormiibacterota bacterium | reverse complement strand
ACCTGCTGTATCCCATCTACATCGTGGTACTGGTCTCACTGCTGAGCCTGCTGGTGGTTCGGATCATCCCTGCCGGTCGCGGCCGCGAGATGCTGACCATCCTCGGGGTGCTTGTCGCGCTCGCCGTCAATCTCCTCAACTTCCTCGTCAACCCGGCATTCCGCGCCACCGGCGTCGGTCCGCGGACGCGGTTTCGCCCCTCCATACCGGACCTTCCCGTCGCATCGACACCCTGGCTGCCTCCCGGCTGGGCCGGCCGGGCGGCGGCGGCCACCCTGAACGGCGCCTGGCTGGGCGCCGCCGAGTGGCTCGCAGTGCTCCTGCTGGTCTCGCTGGTGCTGTTCGCGGCGGGCACCACGATCAGTGGCCGCCTCTACCTCGCCGGCTGGATCCAGACCGTTCGGCCACGCAGACGCGCGGCGCGCCGGGCCGCCAGTCGATCGGCCGGCGGGCGCTTTCCGCTGCTGGGACCCGTCGAAGCCGGCGTCCTCGTCAAGGACTGGCGGATGCGCACCCGTGACCTCGCCCAGCTGGCGCGTTTCGCCATGCCCGTTGTCTTCCTGGCGCTGATCTTCCTCCTTCGATTTCCCCGCATGGTCGACACGGTGCAGCAGCTAGGGCAGGGCCCGACGGCCGCGATGCTCGGCCTGGTCCCGGGATGGATCCTGTTATTTTCGCTCACCCTCTCGCTTGGCCTGTCGGCCGTCAGCCTCGAGGGTAAGAGCATCTGGATCTATGCGGCGTCGCCCAACTCCATGCTCAGTCTGCTGCAGGCCAAGTGCTGGGCCACCGCGTTGCCGACGGTCGTGGTCGTCTCCCTCGTGAGCATCGTCGCCGAGGTCATCGTTCGCCCTGGATGGCTCTGGGCCATCGTCGCCTTGCTTGCCGCCACCGCGTTGGCCGCCTGCCTCAGCACCCTGATGGTGGGGATCGGCGCGATCTTCGCCCGCTTCGACTGGACCGACGCCCGGCGGATGATCAACCCGGCCGCCGTCTTCGTCGGCATGCTGATCTTTTTCCTGGTCAGCGTCGGAACCGCGATCCTCTTCGGCATCTCGCTCGCGCTCGCCGGCCTGAGCGGTTTTCCGGTGCTGACGACGTTTCTCGCGGCGATGCTGGTCGCGATCGGCGGAACGCTGGCGGCGGCCGCGCTCGGCCTGCTGCTCGGGAACGAGCGGCTTCGGGGCCTAGAGCTCGGCTGACTCCTCGACCGGCAGTGGCTCCGTCTCGACGGCCCGCGGCACCCCAATCTGGTGATGATGCCGGCAGCGCGCCTCGTAACTGGCCGCTCCGCCAACCACGACCAGTGGGTCGTCCGGAGTCGCCGGGCCGCCGTCGACCAGGCGCTGGGTTCGCGTCGCTTGCCGCGAGCCGCACCCCGGATACTGGCAGGACGCCTGCAGCTTGCTGAGGCGATCGGCATGGGCCGCCAGCAACGGCATGGGCCCGAACGGCCGGCCCAGAAAGTCAAGGTCGAGACCGGCCACTATCAAATGCCGTCCCCGGTTCGCCAGGTCCTCCGCGAGCGTGACCAGTGATCCGTCGAAGAACTGCGCTTCGTCAATGCCGACCACCCGGGTATCGTCGCGAAGTTGGGCGTGAATCGCGTCGACGTCAGGGACGGCAATGGCCGGAAAGCGAATCTGTCGATGCGAGGCGACCGCTTCGATGGCGTATCGATCGTCGAGCGCCGGCTTGAACGCCTGGATGGTGAAACCTGCGTAGCGTGCCTGGTCGAGGCGGCGGATCAGCTCCTGCGTCTTGCCGCTGAACATGCAGCCACTGATCAGGTCCAGGCTCCCTGAGGGCTCGTCGAACCAGATTTCTTGAAACGCCTGGGCGCGGGCATCCGACGTGTGGTGACGTCGGCAGACCGGCAGAAACCGCTGCGGGCTGCCATTCACGGCCAGGAACCGCTGCGTCCGGCTTGCCAGGTTGCGGCAGCCGCGCTGCGCGCAGACGCCGTCGTCGAGCTTTAGCGCATAGTCGGCGGTACAGAGCAGATCCGGCATGGGCCCGGCAGGCCGCGCCTCGTAATCCAGCTCCCAGCCGGCGATCACCACGTCGACCCGATAGAGCGTGGCCAGGGTGTCGGCGACCGCGATCAGCCGGTCGTCGTACTGCTGCCCATTGTCGATCGCAACGAGCTCCGTCGCCGGGTCGAGCTGGCTGAGCAGGTCATTCGGGTCACCAGTCGCAACGAGCTGCTGAACCTGGCGCCCCTGCCGACGGCCGCGCTCGACATCGGCTTCGAGTTTCTTGGTCTTGCCGGAGTGGGTGGGCCCGGCATAGACCGTCAGGCTGCCGAGGCGCCTTCGCTCCCGGTCAGCGCGGTGCCGTTCATCGATCACGTGCGGCTAAGTGTCGCCGAAGCGCTCAGCCTCGACGGAATTCGACTTTGGCTTTTTCGGCCAGCGAGGGGTCCGCAAGCACGTCAGCCCCGGTCATGGCGAGCGCCTTGGCGGCATCGATCATCGCCTGGTAGCCGCGCAATGACCCGGAGGCCTCGAGGAACGCCTGGGAGTGGCCGGCAACGTCCGCGGGCGCGATGGCAAGAGTTGGATGGATCGCAGGAACCACATGGCTGACATTGCCCATGTCGGTCGACCCGGCATTATCCCAGGGCACGCCTTCGACTGGATCCATGCCGAGCCGCTGCAAGTTCTCTTCGAAGAGCTTGGCGAGCACGCCGTTGTTGCGCAAATCGGTGTAGGGATCTTCGTTGAAAGACAGGTTGACACTGCAGCCGGTCGCCAGCGCCGCTCCCTGGAAAATGTTCTTGACCTTCTGCACCAGCTCTTGCATGTAGGCCTCGTCGCGAGCGCGCACCAGGAATTCGCCCCGAGTCCGTTCGGGCACGATGTTGGGAGCGGTTCCACCTTCGATCAAGAAGCCGTGCAGGCGGGCCCCTTCCTTCATGTGCTGGCGCAACATGCTGACGCCGGTGTAGGCGAGGACGAAGGCATCGAGCGCGTTGATGCCTTTTTCGGGATCACCCGAGGCGTGCGCGGCGCGACCCGTGAATTCGAAATTCATGTGTGTAACAGCCAGCGCCCAATGGAGCACCTGCGTCTTGGTATCGGGATGGAACATCATCGCGGCGTCCACTTCCTGAAAGATGCCGCCGCGAATCAAGCGAACCTTGCCGCCACCGCCTTCCTCCGCCGGCGTGCCGATCACCTGGACGCGTCCAGGAAAGCGGTCGAGCATGTCGGCCAGCGCGATGCCGGCACCAGTCGAGGCCATTGCGATCAGGTTGTGACCGCAGCCGTGACCGAGACCGCGCAGCGCGTCGTACTCGGCAAGAAAGGCGATCGTCGGTCCGGTGCCGCTGCGCTTGGTCGCCACGAAGGCGGTCGGGGTGTCGGCCACGCCCTCCTCCACGCTGAAGCCCTGCTTGCGAAGCAACTCAGTCAGCCAGGCGACCGCCTGCCGTTCTTCGTAGCCAATCTCCGGGTTGGCGTAAATCTGGCGGCCAATGCGCTCCAGCTCGGGGCGCAGCGCATCGATGCGCGCGCTGAGCTGGTCTTTGACCTGGCTGGTCGAAGCCTGAGCAACTGACACGCTGACCAATAATTGTATGGCGATGGCCGATCAGAAGCCGCTGGACCAGGCTACCGACGACGAGCTGGCCGCCAGGGTCCGGGAAATCATGGGGGAAATGACGCCCCTCGAGGAGGCGCTGGGACGCCTGCGAACCCAGATCCAGCAGCTGGTCAGCGAGCAGAAACGTCGGGAGCGAGCGCAGCATCTCAAGTCACGCATGCAGGTTCGGACGACTGTCGCCCAGGGCCAGATGCCCACGCTGGAGCAGGTGGCCGAAAGCTCGAACGATCTGCTGCCGCCGAATGCGGCCTTGAAAGAGCTTCGGTTTTTCCGGGACAGCGGTACCGAGGTCGGGCTGGGCTACGCGACGGCCCGCGAGCCCACCATCTGGATGACCAACGGATCCAACACGGTAGCCGTCAAGACCATCGCCGAGATCCGGGCGCGATTCATCGAGGGCTGGGACTTTGGAACGGCCGCGCACGCGGGGGTGCGCATCCACATTCCAAACAGCCGCACGGAGAAGATCCTGACCGCGGCCGAGGTTTTCGTCAGGCCGCGCGACGGCGATGGGTCCGGCGATGCCGCGGCGGGGCCTGCTACTCGAGCTTGATGGGGGTGCCGACCTGACCAGTCAGGAGCCGGCCGTTCGCTCGATGGATCCGCACCTCGGCGGAGTATCCCGTGGGACCGCCTTCAACCAGGATCTGATCACGGTCAACCACGACACGCAGCCGAATCGACCGATGGTCGTCGTTGACCTCAAGGTCTTTCGAGGCCCGCCCGGCGTAGACGTCGAAGCTCAACGGATCCCAGGCCTTTTCGTTGGCATGCGTCAGCGCAGGCCCCATGGGGATGATCGCGCCTTCGCGGACGAAGAGAGGGAGTGTCTCGAGCTCCGCGTGATAGTCAATCCACGCTCGACCCTCAAACCGGCGATCTGACCAGTAGTCGTACCAGCCGCCCTCTGGCAGATAGACATCGCGTGAGCCCCGTGCTTGGAGCATCGGCGCGACCAGCAGGTCGGGCCCCAGAAAGTATTCGTGGTCCACGTGATGGGTCGTTGGATCGTCGGGATGGTCGTAAAGCAATGGCCGGACCAACGGTGCTCCCTGGGCTACCCCCAGCGCCGCGCTATATAAGTAAGGAAGCAGCCGGTAGCGCAGCTGGGCGTAGCGCCGGAAGATGCTCGTCGCCGGTTCGCCGTACGCCCAGGGCTCGCGAGGCGCCGTGTGGCCATGGGCGCGGGCGTGCGAAAAGAACAGCCCCATCTGCGCCCAGCGGATATACAGCTCCGGGCTGGGCGGATCCGTCAGGTTGGGAAAGCCGAAAAAGCCGCCGATGTCGAAGCTGGCGAAGGCGGCCCCCGACAGGATCCAGCTCAGCGCGCCGCGCAGGCTGGCCGCCATGTCGTTGAAGCTGCAACCGGGATCGCCGCCCCAGTGGACCGGCGTGCGCTGGGAACCGGCATAGGCAGAACGTCCCCAGATGAGGCCGTAGCCATGGACCTCCCGGGTGGTGTCGAAGACGGCCTGCTGATACAGCACCGGATAGACGTTGTGCAGCTGCTCCGCGGGCGTGCCGTCATGCGCCACGGCATCGTCAGGCAGGTCTTCGGCAAAGTCGGTCTTCATCACGGCGACGCCCATCTCGAGCAGCTTGCGGTTCTTTCCTTTGAACCAGTCGACCGCCTGCGGATTGGTGAAGTCGACTGCGGCGCTCGGCTTGGCGAATCCCCGGACCAGGGCGAGGTCGCCGCCACCCCCACCCTGACCCTCCCTCGCGCGCGTGGGAGGGGATTTGCTCTTCAAAAAATATCCGCGGCGTTCGCCTTCTCTGCACATCTCGGAATCGAGCGGAACATAAGGGCTCTCCCAGAGCGAGAGCCTGAATCCCATTGAGCGCAGCTCCTCGATCATTCCCTTCGGGTCAGGGAACGCGGCTTCGTCCCATTCGAAGTCGCCATGATGGCCCTCGTGATAGCGCATCCAGTAGGGGTCGACATGAATGACGTCGCACGGAATCCCTTCCTCGCGCATCCGGCGCGCGACGGTCATCACTTCCTCGCGATTGCGGTAGCCCCAGCGGCTGATCCAGAA
>DATASI010000144.1:0-23667 GCA_036269255.1 Candidatus Dormiibacterota bacterium | reverse complement strand
GCCATCGACCGACGGTCCAGCCATCCTGTGAATCGCAGCACCACGCGCATGCGCGCCACCAGCTCCGCGGCAGGCATCCAGGTATCGAGGTAATAATCCGCGCCGGCGTTCAGCAGCCGGATGCATTCGCTGCTGCTGGCTGAGGCGCTAAGCGCGACCACCGAGCCGTGGCCCTGGCGGTGCAGCCGCCAGCACGTATCGACCGCGCTCTGCTCGCGGAGGCGAAGGAAGATGGCATCCGCCGGCCGCTGATCGACCAGCCCGCCGGCGGACACCACTTTCAAATTGAGGCCGGACGCGCGCAGGACCTGGCTCACCCAGGGCACGGCGCCCTCGAGACCGTCGCTGATCAGCAGCAGATCGCCTCTCACAGGTTTGACCCTCCTTCAAGCGACGACAGGAGCTGGGTGACCTGATTGCTCGGGATAGCGAAGCCGACGCCGACATTACCGTCAACCGGGCTTTCGATCGACTGGTTGATGCCGATCACCTGCCCCTGGGTGTTGACCAATGGGCCGCCCGAGTTGCCGGGATTGATGGCGGTGTCGGTCTGGATCAGGTTGCTGAGGCTGCTTCCAATCGAAGAGGAGGAGGTGATCGAGCTGCTGCTTCGATTGGTCCCCGAGACGATGCCTTCGGTCAGCGTTCCCGAAAGCCCGAACGGGGAGCCAATCGCATAGACGGTGTCGCCGACTTGCACGCTGCTCGAATTACCAAGGGTCACTGGGTGCAGCTTGGAGGCGGAGGCGGAAGCGCGAACCACCGCGAGGTCATAGCCCGAGTTCGTCCCAATCACGGTCCCGCTTGCCGTCGAACCGTCGCTAAATGTGACCGTGACCTGCTGCGCGCCGGAGACGACATGGTCGTTGGTCAAGATGTCGCCTTTGCCGTCGAGGACGATGCCCGATCCGGTTGCCTGCCCCCGCGACCCGAACGGTCCGCCAACGCTGGCGGTGATCGTAACGACTCCAGGGGAGACGGCCGCATAGACGCCGACCGCGTTGCTGCCCGTTTGGGTCGAGCTGGATGCCGTGGAAACGGTCGCCGTGCCGCTGCTGGTCCGGGTCGAGGTGGCGGTCGAGCCGCTCTTGCCGAGCAGGGTGCTCGTCAGCGCGCCGGACCCCGCGCCGCCCGCCAGCGCCAGGATGACCACCCCGGCGGCGAGGCGGCCGCGGAACCGCCTTTTTGGCGGCGGGCTGGTGGGGCCTGTCGGCGAGCTGGTAGCGGGCTCATCAATAAGACGTGGCTGGAAGTATTCGTGGGCGACCATGGTGATTACCTCTTCTTTCGGATTTCCTTGTGTCCTCATGGTGCCTCCGCCAACCTTGCGGAACCGTGACGTGACCAGGCGCTTTCCTAAAAGCTTCCTAAGAGTTAGAGCGCGCCGGCTCGGCCCGTGCGGCCGCCAGCTTGAGAGCCAGCACCGGACAGGAATCCATGGCTCGCCGGGCATGCTCCACCAACCGCGTAGGAATGGCGCCCGGCTTGACGATCGGATATCCCCACTCATCCAGACTGATCATTTCCGGAAAGAGCTCGGCGCACATGCCGTGGCCGTCGCAACGAATCCGGTCGATCACAATCTGGTCGGCCATCAGGCGACCGCCTCGACCCGGAGGCGCTCGGTGGCGCGGGCTGCTTGCGGTCTGACCAAGCAGCGCCGGTTCTGGTGCGCCGCGAAATCCGCGGCGAAGACGTCGAGTCCGCTGCGCAGCAGGCTGGTGGCGCCATCGGGATGCTTGCAGGCGCCCCGGCCGGCAAGCTGGCCACTCCAGCGCATCAGTCGCATCAAGTCGTCGGGCTGCGGGTTGCGCTCCGCCAGCCGGCGGCTCGCCGCCGCGACCGCGCCGAGGCCAAAGACGCACGGCCCACATTGGCGCGCGCTCTGTCCCGCCAGGTAGCTCAGGATGCGCGCGGTTGCGTCGATGCCGCAGCTGTCGGAGGCCAGGAAATGGAGAACGCCGCAGCCGAAGCTCAGCCCGCGTGCGCGTAACGAGGCGGGATCCAGCGTCAGCGCCCAGACCTCGTCGACCTGCGCCCAGGCTCCGAAGTAGCCCCCCACCAGCACCGCCTGGACGTCGCGGCGGAGGCCACCGGCCCGGTCCGCGACATGGGCGGCGGTCGCATCCAGCGGAAGCTCGTACACACCAGCGCGCTGCACCGCACCGGAAACCGTAAGGAATGCGGCTCCGCAATCATCGCCGCGGGCGATCGATGCTGCCCGCGCCAGGCTCTCGACGTTCTGAACCAGGGTTGGACGCCCGTCCACGCCTCGTTCAAAGGGCCGGGGTGGCGTGGTGGTGGGTCGGGCATCTCCGCTGTTGATGTAATGCACCGCCGCCGACTCCTCGCCGGACACGTAACCGATCGGCGCCTCCACCAGGCGTGCGCCTTGTAAGAGGCGCTCGGACCGTTCGGATAAGGCCCGGCGCATCGCCGTGATGGCGGCGCGGTGCTCGGTACCGACATAGAAGATGATGTCGCCAGCTCCAACGGCGCCGGCGGCCAGCAGGGCGCCGTCGAGCACCAGATGCGGCTGCTCCGCCATCAGGATCCGATCCTTGTGACTCAATGGCTCGCCTTCGGCGCCGTTGGCCAGGACGACCGCGCGGCCCTTGCCAAGCTGTTTGACGGTCTGCCACTTGCGGGCGACCGGGAAGCCGGCCCCACCCCGTCCCAGCAGGTTGGCCGCTTCGATTCGCCGAATCAACGCCTCACCGCCGATCGCCGGCAGCCGCTCGCCGGCCGTTCCTTCCAGCGCCGGGCTCATTGCGCCGCGCTCCGGCTGGCCTGCCGCCCGGGCGCCAGCTCGCGCCAGCTGGTTGGTGAGCGGCGGCTTGTCCGCCACAGGATCGCCATCACCACCGCAATGATGCAGACGCCGTCCAGCGCGAGCATCCAGGAGAACCGGGTGTCGCTGCCGGTGCCGATGCCATGGATGACCGCAATCGGCCACATCGCGTACGTCAGCCAGTGGACCACACGCCAGGTTCGATAGCCGAAGAGCGGCCTCAGCAGGCTGGTGACGACGATGGCCAATAGCAGGTAGAGCGCGACCACCCCCAGGCCCAGCCAGAAGGTGCGGTATGAGGATGAGAACGGAATCAGGGCGGCGTTCCAACCCAGCGCCGTGAACGGGTCGACGACGGCGGTGACAATGTGAATCGCGAGGAAGACGAGCGACGTCAGTGCCAGGTTGCGATGAAAGCCCGTCGTCAGAAAGCGTGGCCAGGAGGGCGTTTGCCAGCGCATGGCAGCGATGACGCCGAGCACGACGACGGCGGTGAACAGGATCAATGACACGACGCCCGCGCCGCGGGTTGCGTACCAGAGAATGGTGTTATTCATGCCGTGATCTGCTGTGGGTCCGGCCAGGGGCCGAGGAAATGGATGGTTCCGTCCGTCTCGACCAAGCGCGCCGGTAGGCGGTGCGCCCGAAGCCAGTCGATCGCCCGCTCGCCCTGGACAATCGCGGCGGTCGCGGCGACGTTGGCGTCGACACAGTTGCCGGCGAGCACGGTCACGGTCCGCCATGGCCCATCGGTTGGCCGGCTGGTCTGTGGGTCGATGATGTGATGCAGGGACGCCTTCCCACGCGACCAGCGCCGAACGGTTGTGCTCGAAGTGGCGATGCCACCTCGCTGGATGCAAAGGACCTGGCCGTCGCTATCCGGGGGCACGTTGCTGTCCTCGGAGACGAGCACACGCCAGCCACCTTCGGGGGGCCTGCCTGCAGTGGCGATATCGCCGCCCAGGCTCACCAGGGCGCCGGGGCTGTCGATCGCGGCCAGCGCTGCAGTGGCGGCCATGTCGGCGGCCAGGGCCTTGCCCGTCGATCCCAGGTCGAGCTCGACTCCGGCCGGAATCTGAACCGTCCGCGAGACGGCATCGAACCGGATCACGCGCCAGCCCGGAACGCTGACGGCGCGAAGCGTGACCGGACCACGGTCGGCGGTGAGCCGGGCGAAGTCGTCGTCGTAGCCGGCCACCCGGATCGCTTTCCCGATTGTCGGGTCCACGGCGCCGCCAGTGGCGCGCGCCGCTTGGAGGGCGACGCCGATCGCCCGCGCCAACAGCGGGCCGACCTGGACCGCCTGCCCGCCCCGTGCGTTCAAACGGCTGAGCTCGCTGTCCGTGCGGAACCGGCTATAGGCAAGGTCAACGTCCTGGAGAATCTCGCGTACCGCCATTTCGGCCCCCGAGAGGTCGCCGCCATCGGCGGTTAGGACGTGGACCGAGGTCCCGAGTGCTTTCCAGCTCTTGAGGGCGATCATCATGAACCGCCCGTAGTCACCGTGCCGCTGCCGCTGCTGCCGGTAGTGGCCGATGAGCTCGACGGCGCGGTCGTCGCCGCGGTCGATGCCGAGCTGTTGCTCGAGGTCGAGCTCGAGCTGGTCGTCGATGTATTCAGGGCGGTTGTCGATGACGTGCTGGCGGTGGATGACGCCGCCACGTAGCTGATGCCGAGGAGGGCCATGGTGGCGCCGGCTGCCGCCCCAAAGGTCAGCCTGCGCAGACGCCCGAGCCCGCGGTCTCGGTCGGTCGAGGTGAATGAGTTCATAGGGCTATGGTGGGGGCTGCCACCTTGCAGAACGGTGATACCTGTTTAAGCGACGGCTAAGGGCTTCCTAGGCGTCGAGGGAGGCGAGCGGCGGCGCGTCGTGGGCCGGCGCCCGTCGCATGGCGGTCCGGGAGAGAACGCGCGGCCAGCTGATCGCCATGCTGGCGCCGCCTGCAGCGGAGCTGCCCACCTGCCAGCGGCCATTTGTTGCACGGACCACCGCGTCGGCGATCGCCAGCCCTAGACCCGCGCCGCCTGCCTGATCTGTCGCCCGCTGAAAGCGGTCGAAGATCCGAGCCCGGTCGGCCTCGGGAATGCCCGGCCCGGAGTCGTCGACCGCAAGCCTGACGCTGTGGGCCTCCGCAATCACGCTCACCTCGATCGATCCGCCTGGCGGCGTGTATTTGCTGGCATTGTCAATCAGAACCCCGATCAGGTGATCGAGCCACTCGGCCGAAGCCGCAATCACGGCCGACTCTTTCCCGGCATGGAGCTGCAGCCGCTGCTGTCGCGCTTCCGCGACCGCGGCAAAGCGATCGACCGCGTTCTGCGCCATCACCCCGACATCCACCGGTTCCGGCCGGGTTGAGGCGGGCATCGCCTCGAAGCGAGCCAGCCAGAGCAGATCGTCGACCAGGCGACGCATTCGACGGCTCTCCCGGTTGACCTGCTCGAACGCCCGCTGGTACCACTCTGAATTTCTCGGTTGGGCGAGCGCCAGGGAGCTCTGCGCCTGGATCACGGCCAGCGGTGTGCGCAGCTCATGCGAGGCATTGGCGGTGAAGTCCATCTGCCGCCGACGTGCCGCTTCGACCGGCTGCGCCACCCGGCGGCCAATCACGAGCGCACCCAGGAACACCACCACCAGGAGCACCGGTCCGATCAGTAATTCGGTCTGGATAAGGTTGGCTCGCGCCTCATCGACCGTGCTCATCGACTGGGCGACAACCGCCCAGTCGTCGCCAACGCGGCCCCCTTCGACCCGAAAATCGGTGCCGGAGATGACGATGTTCTGGGGGCCTTTGATGGTGGTCGGCGAGACCGGCAGCCTGAGGTTATTGGCCTTTGCCGCCGCGCTGCTGTCATCGAAGTTGCCGTCCGGGTGGTACATCCACCAGAGCACTGGCGCCTCGAGCGGATTGCCGCCGCGGGGTCCAGAAAAGGGCCCGCCTGGCGAGGCCCGCAGCGCGGCCATCGAGGCCAGCGACTGGTCCAGCGTGGCGTCGATGTTCGAGGTCAGGTTGTGGGTGACGATGAAGACCAGGGCCACCGCGATCAGCAGGTAGGCGGTGGCGACGATCCCGGTCGCCGCCAGGGCCACGCGCCGGGCGCCGGAGCCTACCAGATCGACACGCGCCACGCTCATCGTCCTTTCACCCGGTCCTTATGCTGCCAGACGGTTCCTTTCGAATTCATGATGGTAAGGGGCCGGACGATCCGGCCCCTGATGCGAAGACTTACGGTACGGTCGGCACCTGGCCAGCATTCTCCTGGGCCTCGCGGGCCGCACTCTCACCGGCCTCATGCGTGGCATTCTCATTCGGTACGAACTTTCCGGAGTTCGTGCTCGGGCTCGCGGCCGTCGTCGCCGTACCGGTGGTCCCCGCGGCACTCGCCAGCAATGGCCCTGCCACGGTTGCGCCGATGACACCGCCCGTGACGAGTGAGCCAGCAAGCGCCGCGCTCAGCAGGATCCGTCGCATTCCGTTCATCGTTGTTCACCTCCTCGAACGTTGATGACGGCAGCATGCGCCTGCCTCTCTTTCGATTCGATTACATACGGAAGGGTTCAAGGCGTAGGCTTAGCCGATGCCTGAGCAGTTCGTGTCGCCGTTTCAGCCAGGGGACCTGGTGGTCCACGCCACCCATGGGATCAGCCGGTATGTGGGGACCCGCCTCCTCCAGGCTGGTGATGGGTCCAAGTCGGAGTATCTCGAGCTCGATTACGCCGACGGCGATCGAGTCTTCGTTCCCGTCGAGCACATCGGCCGGCTCAGCAAGCACCTCGGCGATGAGGTTGGGTTGACGCGGCTCAGTGCCGCCGTGGAGCGCCGGACCCCTTATACCCGGTATCCCAAGCCCGCCAGTCCGGCCAGCCCCGCCAGCCCACCCGAGCAGAAATAAGAAAGGGCGCCGCAGGGCGCCCCTTATTGCAAGACGTTCGCCTTATGCGGCGCGGACGCGACTGGCGCGCGGACCCTTCTGGCTGTGTTCGATGTCGAAGCTGACGGCTTCGCCGCCGCGCAGGCTGTCGAAGTTGAGCGAGGAATCGACGCCGCTTTGATGGAAGAAGTACTCCTTGCCGTCATCGGCGGCGATGAACCCGAATCCCTTATCGGAAACGATCCTCTTGACCGTGCCCTTTGGCATGGCCGGTACGCCTGCTCTTGCCGCTGGCTTGCGACGTGCCGGTCGATTTCGCGCCAAGCTCCTTGGCGCGCGCGGCGGGCGGGCGGAGACTGAGCGGATCGGGCGAATACGCGCAGGAGGACTGCCCTTTCGCTCGACCATCGAGGAGGCCACGTATCGCCAATCACCTTCCTCGAGAAGGTGGGCAAGGTCCACTTCCGGGAGGACAGGCGCCCCCTCACGCCGAAGCTTGTGCCAGGCGGTCTCGTCTTCCGGACCGACGAAGGTCAGTGCGCGGCCGAGCCCACCCATCCTCGCCGTCCGGCCGACTCGGTGCGTGAGCCACTCGGGTGAATCCGGCAGCTCGTAGTTGATCACGAGGTCGACGTGGCGAATGTCCAGCCCGCGGGCGGCGACGTTGGTGGCCACCAGCACACCGATACGACATTCGCGAAAGTCATCGAGAGTGCGATCGCGAGATGCCTGCGACAGATTGCCTTGCAACTCGGCGCTCTCATGACCCAGCTTGCGCAGCGCCAGGTTGAGCTTTCGGACTCCGTACTTGGTCCGCCCGAAAACGATCGCGGAGCCGGGATGCTGTTGCAGTAGCCGGCTCAGGGTCTGCAGCTTCTCGTCGCGTCCCACCCGAACCAGGCTGTGCTCGAGGGTGGCCGCCTCGTCCGCTTCAACCCGGACGCGAACCGGATGGTCCATGTGGCGCTCGATCACGTCGTTCACCCAGTGGGGAACGGTAGCCGACGCCAGCACCATCTGGGGTTGATAGGTCAGGCCAAGGATCTGCTCGACCGATGGCGCAAACCCAGCATCCAGCATGGCATCGCCCTCATCGAGGACCATGAATTGGACACGGCTCAGCGACAACCGCCGCCGCGACACCATGTCGAGGATCCGGCCGGGCGTCCCCACCACCACGTCGGCGCCGCGCTTCAAGGCGGACTCCTGGGTGGCATAGCCGATGCCGCCGTACAGCAGGGCAGCCCGCAGCCCGGTTTTCAGGGAGTCGAGAACGCCAGCCACCTGGGTGGCGAGCTCGCGCGTCGGCGTCACGACCAGCGCCCGCGGTCCAGGGCCGCTGCTTGCCATCAGTTGGGCGGCAAGCGGCAGCAGGAACGCCATCGTTTTCCCGGAGCCGGTGGGCGCCTCGATGACGACATGGCGCCCCTCCAGCAATGGGGGGATGGCTTCCACCTGTACCGGGACAGGTGTTTCTACGCCGTTTTCGGTGAGGGCATGCAGCAGGCGCGCGCTGATGCCAAGATCGGCAAAGGTCGACGTCACGATTAGTTACTCCTCGGCCCTCTCTGCCTTTTTTTGATTTGCCGTCTGCAGGACACCGTTTCAATGACGGCGGTAGAGGGACCCGGAGCGGAAGACCTCATAAATCGAGGTCGAGCGACAGTATACCAACTTATGTCGTCGCTTAAGCCTGGCCCTTGGCCGCGACTGCCTATCATTGGCCGGACAGGAGGAAGGATCCGTGGCACCTCTCGACGGCAAAGCCCGCGCCGCGCTGCCGGACAGCGCCTTTGCCTATATCGACGCAAAGCGGCGGCGCCGGCTGCCGATCAATGATCCCGCCCATACCCGCAATGCGCTCGCCCGCTTCGAGCAAACCGAGTTCGAAAGCGATGCCGCCCGTGAACGCGCTCGTTTGCGGCTGCTTCGGGCCGCGAAAAAATTTGGCATCTCCACCCTCGGCTTCTTCGATGGGCAGCTTCGCACGGAGCGACGCCAGGGCCAGCGCGAGGCGAGCGAGGCCAGGATCGCCCGGCTGCCCAGCGGGATCGTGACATTCCTGCTGGCCGACATCGAGGGCTCGACTCCCCTGGCTCGCCAGTTGGGTGATGCCTGGCCGGGCCTGCTCGGCGACCTCTGGAAGGAGGTGCGCAGGAACATCCGGAGCAGCGGCGGCGACGAGGTCGACATTCGGGGCGATGAGTATTTCGCCGTCTTTCGCCGGGTACCGGACGCCCTGATGGCGGCGGCCAACGTGCAACGCGGCATCCTGAAGCACGCCTGGCCGCCGGGCCAGACGGTCCGGGTTCGAATCGGACTGCATACCGGCAAACCGACGATCGCGGATGCCGCCTACGTGGGAATAGAAGTCCACACCGTGGCCCGTGTCTGTTCGGCCGGACACGGCGGCCAGGTTCTGCTCTCTTCGGCGACCCATGCTGCGCTGGCCGAGGCAATGCCCGCCGGAATGACGGCTCGCGAGCTCGGTCGCTACAGGCTCGCGGGCCTCCCGGAGCCGGAGATGCTCTACCAGCTCGAGGCGCTCGGGCTGGCGACGGAGTTTCCCAAGCTGCGTAGTAAAACCGCGCTGACCAGGTCTCGGCGCATGCCGGACCTCGTCCATATAATCGGGCGTGAAGAGGGCAGCGCAACGCGTGCCCGAGGAGGCTTCAAATGAGTGTTTTCCAGCGCATGAATGATGTAATCCAACAAAAAGTCAACTCGGTCCTCGACAAGGCCGAGGATCCAAACCAGGCGCTCGATCTCTCGTATCAGAAACAGCTCGAGGCGCTGCAGCAGGTCCGCCGCGGCGTCGCCGACGTGCTGACCTCGGAGAAGCGGCTCGAGCTGCAACGAAACGAGCTCCAGCAAAGCCAGTCCAAGTTGCAGGCGCAGGCCCGCGAGGCGCTGCAGCAGGGTCGTGAAGACCTCGCCCGGCTGGCGCTCACCCGCGCCCAGGCGGCGCAGGAGCAGCTCGACGGCTTGCAGCAGCAGATCGCGCAGCTGACCGCGCAGGAGCAGAAGCTGGAGGACACTGCCGCCAAACTCCAGGCCAAGGTGGAGGCCTTCCGCACGCAGCGAGAAACGATGAAGGCGCAATACACTGCGGCCAAAGCTTCGACCCAGGTGGGGGAGTCGGTGACCGGCCTCTCCGAACACATGGCCGATGTCAACCTCATGCTCGATCGGGCTCGGGAGAAGACGAGCCAGATGCAAGCGCGGGCCGCCGCGGTCGATCAACTGATGGATAGCGGCGCCCTCGACACCATCGGCCCGGGCAGCCAGGACGATATCGACCGGCAGCTCAAGGTTCATGTGGTCGACGACGCCGTCGATCAGCAGCTGGCCGCGATGAAGCGACAGCTAGGCGGCGGCAGCGCTGGGCAGCTCTCCGCGGGAACCATCGTGGTCCGGATCCAGGGTGAGGATCAGTACCGGCTGCAGCAGAACGACCGGGCCAAGCTCGATCAGTTCGACGCCGACCTGCTGGCCGCCATCAAGGCCGGTGACGAACCGCGCTTCAAGGGCACGCTGACCACGCTGCTCAGCTGGGTCCGCGGCGCTGGCCAGAAACTCGCCAACGACGACCTCTCAACCTCGGATGTCGTGCTGCCGTCCTCGGACATGAGCCTGACGGAGGCCCAGGATCTGATGGCCGGCGAGCCGGCGGTCAGCAAGAGCTAAGCGCTAGACGGGAATTTCCCAGAGCGGGTACCAGCATCCCTGGTCCTGCTCAACCGGCAGCTCTTTTGCTGCGATTGACGCCTGCCGGAATTCCTCAGCGTTGTCGCGGTTGTGTCCGTCCGTGGGGACGAAGGGATAAAAGGCGCCTCGCTTGTACTCGTAGACCCAGTAGACCGCCTTCTCGCCCTGCTGAAAACGGAAGGCGGCGGCCAGCAGGAGATCGGCGTAGCCGTCGTCGATCAGCGACTGCGCAATCGAATGGAGAGCCGCGACCATCATCTGAAAGTCGTCACCCCCGATGATCAGCCACTGGAAACCATACTGGTCGACCCGGTCTTCGATGCTGAACGCGCCAGCCTTGCCCTCGACGTCCAGCAGCTTGTGGAGTTCATCGGTTGATTGCGTGAAGCGGCCCGGAGGCAGGCGCCGGAAGACGACGCCGACTCGCTTGGGCGGCTCAAGCCCGCCGGCGGCTTCCAGGGTGATCGCCGCCGTCGTGATCGCGAAGATCTTGTCTTCCTGGGTCTTGGGCAGCTGGGTTCGCCCGATCAGGCTGTCGAGAAACCCCATGACCCTCTGAGATTAACGGGAGAGTTCGGCTTCCATCTCGCGCAGCCGGGCCAGCCGGTGCTCGAGCGAGGGATGGGTGGAGAAGATCTCGCTCAGGGAGCCCGGATGGGCAACCGGGAAGAGCATCAGGGAATTAGCCGCCTCGACCTGGCGCAGGTCCCGATCCGGAACGCGCTGCATCGTGCCGCTGATCTTCATCAGCGCCGAGGCCAGGTTCGATGGCTGGCGGGTGATGATCGCCGATCCCCGGTCGGCGGCGTACTCGCGGTAGCGCGAGAGCGTCCGAATCAGGACGAAGCTGATTGCCCAGACGGCGGCCGAGACGAGAAAGATGATGATGAAGGCATTGCCGCCGTTGTCGCGCGAGTCCCGCCGGCCATACCCGCCGCCATAGAAGCCACCCCACATGCCCATCTGGACGATGAAGGACGCGATGGTGGCAAAGAAGCTGGCCATCGCCATCACGCGCATGTCACGGTGGATGACGTGGCTGAGCTCGTGGGCGATGACCGCTTCCAGTTCCGGTTCGTTCAGCTGCTGCAGGATGCCGGTCGTGGCCGCAACCAGTGCGTGGTTGGGATCACGTCCGGTCGCAAGCGCGTTGGGAACCGGGGTGTCGATGATGGCGACCTTGGGCTTGGGGATCCCGGTCGTCTGCGCCAGCCGGGCGACGATCTGGTGCAGTTGGGGCGCCTCCTGCTCGGAGACCTCGCGGGCGCCGATCGAGAGCAGGATCAGCTTGTCGCTGTAGTAGTACTGCAACGCCAGCAGGAGGACCGCGACCGGGATGATCAGCAAAAGGCTGCCGCCCGTGACGCGCCAGAGCACCCCGATGAAGATCAGATAGACGACGGCCAGCAGGAACATCGTCAGGAACATCCGGGCCGTCAGGCCAAAGTCGCCGGGAAGCTTGCGCTGCATACCGCCTATATACCCCTTTTCGCGGCCATTTAGCATGAAGCGCCGGTGAACAGGCGAGGCCGAGGGGCATGACCAACCTGGTCCAGCACTACGGTTATCTGGCCGTCTTTGTGGTGATTGCCCTGGAGTCGCTGGGTATCCCGCTCCCCGGGGAAACGACGCTGATCACGGCGGCGCTCTACGCCGGCGCCACCCACCAGCTGAACATCGAGGGGGTCATTCTGGCGGCGATCGCCGGCGCCATTGTCGGTGACAACATCGGCTATCTTCTCGGCCACTGGGGCGGCTATCGCTTGCTGGTGCGATATGGCCGCTACATCCGGCTCGACCAGGCCAAGGTCAAGGTGGCCCGGCACCTGTTTCACCGCTACGGCGGCCGCGTGGTCTTTTTCGGGCGCTTCGTCTCGATCCTGCGCGCCTATGCCGCCTTCCTGGCCGGGGTCAGTCGCATGCCCTGGCGCCGCTTCCTCGTCTTCAACGCGTCCGGCGGCATCGTCTGGGCGACGCTTTACGGCAGTGCCGCCTACGTGTTCGGGCACGCTGTCGAGCAACTGAGCCGCCCGGTGGCAATCGTCGTTGGAGTCTTCGCCGCCATCATCGTGGTCATCGGTGTCATCGTGGTGCGGCAGCAGGAGCGCCGGCTGGAAGTGATCGCGGCAAAGGCGTTTCCGGAACCGCTCGAGGGCTACCCGGGCGGACGACCGCTCTAAGCGGAGGAGGGACGCCCCAGTGGGCGTCAGGCGGCGTTTGCCGCCGCGGTGGATCCCCGCCGGCTGAGCCAATCGGTCAGGTCGGCGACCGCTAGCGGCCGGGCCAGGTAATAGCCCTGTCCGTAATCGATCGCATCCTCACGGGCGCGGGCCCAGGTGGCCGCCTCTTCAATGCCTTCCGCAACCACTGCCAGCTTGAGCTTGTGGCCGAGGTCGACGGCGGCGCGGACGATGGCGCCGCTGACGTCGTCACTGATCAGATTTCTGACGAACGATTGATCGATCTTCATCTCGTGCACCGGCAGACGATGGAGGTAGGCAAGCGACGAGTAGCCGGTGCCGAAGTCGTCGATCGAGAGCCGAACGCCGAGGGCGCGCAGCCGATGCAAGGTCTCGAGCGTCCGCTGTGACTCGGCCATGATCGTGCTTTCCGTGATTTCGAGCGTCAGCCAGCCCGGATCGGCACCGCTCTCGCGCAGGATCTGGCTGACGGTCTCCGGCAGCTGCGGGTCGAGGAGATTTCGCATGGAGATGTTGACGGCAACACCGAACGGCTGGCCGCTGCGGTTCCAGCCGGCGCACTGCCGCAGCGCGGTCTGCAGCACCCAATGGGTGAGTGGCTGGATCAGGCCGGTCTGCTCGGCAAAGGCGATGAAATCGCTGGGCGGCACCAGCCCGTGTCCCGGCCGCTGCCAGCGGGCGAGCGCCTCCAGGCGTTCAACCCGGCCGTCGTTCAACCGTGCGATCGGCTGGTAATGCAGCGTCAGAGCCCCGGCGTTGATGGCGTGCCGCAGCTGCGCCATCAGCGCGAGCCGGCTGTCACCGGGCTCATCGTGGTCGCGGCTGTAGGTGGCGTGCGTCCGCCGCGAGCGTTTGGCGACGTACATCGCAATGTCGGAGCGGCGGAACATGCTGTCCGCGGTGTCCGCGTGGTCGGGATAGATGGCGATTCCGATGCTGGCACCCACATCGAGCGCCTGGCCTTCGACCAGGAAGGGGCGTTCCAGGGCGTGGAGCAGTTTCTCCGCGACCAGCGCCGCACCCTCCGCATCCGTCGCCATCAGGACGATCGCGAATTCGTCGCCGCCCAGGCGGGCGACGGTATCCGTCTCGCGAAGCTCGGCGGTGAACCGCTCACCCACCTGGCGCAGCAGTTGGTCGCCGGCCTGGTGGCCGAAGGTGTCGTTGACTTCCTTGAAGTGGTCGAGGTCGATGATCAGCAGCGCAACCCGCGCGTTCTGGCGGCGGGCCAGCAGGATCGCCTGGTCCAGGCGGTCGCGGGCGAGCACGCGGTTGGGCAGGCCGGTGAGCGCGTCGTGCAGGGCCTGATGCTCGAGCGCCTGCTGAGCCTGCTTGCGTTCCGAGATGTCCTGCACCTGGTCGATCACATGCTCCGCGCGGCCGTGCTCGTCCGCCACGCGCGCGACGCTGACCTGCCCCCAGAGCACCGATCCGTCCTTGCGAAGGTAGCGGCGCTCGATGTCCAGCGAGTCGAGCTCCCCGGACCAGAGCCGTTCAAAGGCGGCAAAGATGCCCGGCTGGTCCTCGGGTGGCGTGATCGCCTCCCAGCCCTTCTCCAGCAGCTCGGCCTCGGTGTAGCCGGTCATCTGGCAGAAGGCGCGATTGACCGCGATGATGCGCCGGTCGGAGGAGGAGAGGATCTGTCCGGCCGGCGACTCCTTGAAGATGCTGCGAAAGAGGCGCTCGCGTGCCCGCAGGCTCTCTTCCGCCTTCACGCGGTCGCTGATGTCGGTCAGCATCGCCAGCGTGCCGGTCAAGGTACCGCCGTCGTCGAGCAGCGGGCTGCTAGCCACCAGAAGCCAGAGAGGCGACCCATCGCGCCGCCGGTAGAGAACCTCTCGAGTCTCTCGGACGCCCTCCCGAAGGCGCTCGCGGTGCAGGTCGCGCTCGCTCCGGCCGGCATCGGTCATGTAAAACTCACTGGGCGAACGGCCGAGCAGCTCCTCGGCTGTGTAGCCGATCAGGTCGAGGAATCGCTGGTTGACGAAGACCATGCGATCGGCCGGGTCGACCATCGCGATGCCTTCGTGAGCGGTTTCGACGAGTTTCTGGTAGCTGGTCTCCTTGGCGCGCAGCTCGGCCTCCTGCCGGTTGCGCTCGCTCAGGTCGCGCAGGATGGCGAGAAACGCAACAAACTCGCCGCGGGCATCAGCCAGGGGCGAGACCGAAATCCGCACGTCGACCAGGGAGCCGTCCTGCCTGACGAACTTCGACTCGACGTCGCGAACCGTCTCGCCGGTGCGGACCGTATTGAGGAAGCCCTCCATTGCTCCGCGTCGTTCCGGCCGCAGCAGCATCGAGGCGTCTTGACCCACGACCTGTTCGGAGGTGTAGCCAAGCAGCGCGGTGGCGCCCTGGTTCCAGGTCTGGATCCGCCCATCGACGCCGGTGAGGAAGATCGCGTCGTCGGACGCTTCCACGATCGCCGAAACCAGCTCGGCGAGTTTGTAAGCGCGAGATGGATCGGTCACGCGTGGCCTCTACAGCATCAACCGTCGCACGGCGAGCGTCTTGGCCTTGTAACAGGGTCGTGACAGCAGCCCGACGCGCCCGGGATCAGCGGCCGGTGGTGTGCCGGTAGCGAATCACGGACACCGGCACAAAGACAATAAGGATGCCGGCGATCCAGAGGATCGATTGAATCAAGGCCCAGCGCGTGTCAGCCGTCGTCAGCGCCGGGTTGACATGGAAGAGGCCGCGCAGAGAATCGGCCAGCACGGAGACCGGGTTATGGCGCGCGAACGCCTGCAGCCAGCTCGGCATCGTGGCGACCGGAACAAACGCACTCGAGGCAAACGTCAGCGGAAACATCCAGATGAATCCGCCCGACTGGGCGGCCTCGACGCTGCGGACCAGCAGCCCGATGAACGCGGAGATCCATGAGAAGGCGAAGCTGACGCCCATCAGCACCAGGATGCCGAGAGCGAACTCCAACACGGTACCCTGCGGCCGGAAGCCGACCAGGAACCCGACGATCAGCATGATGATGACCGTGAACAGGTTGCGCACCAGGTCGGCGAAGGTTCGCCCGGTCAGCACCGCGGATGACGACATCGGCAGCGAGTGAAATCGGTCGATGATGCCGCGTTGCAGGTCTTGCGCCAGGCCGATCGCGGTCGTCACGCTGCCGAAGGCCACTGTCTGCACGAAGATCCCCGGCATCAGGTAATTGACGTACTGGCCTCCGGGCACGTGAATGGCGCCGCCGAACACGTAGCGAAACAGGAGGACGAACATGACCGGCTGGATGGCGACGAAGACGATCAGCTCGGGGAGGCGCATTGTTTCCAGGACGCTGCGACGGGCCAGCACGACCGCGTCGAGGAAGGCCCAGACGAATGACGGGCGCTTGGCCGGTTGATAGCGCGTGCCGGCAATCGGTCGAGCCTGCGCGACTGCCATCAGCGCCGCCTGCCCCAGCGGCCGGTAGCCTGCTCAGCCTGCTGTTCGGCTTGATGCCCGGTTAGCGTGAGAAAGACGTCGTCGAGGCTTGGGCGTCGGAGCTCGAGGTCGATGATGGGGATGCCGGCGGCGTCGAAGTCGCGAACCAGGGCGGCGAGCTCGCTGGTTCCATCGCGAGACGGGCCTGAGATCTGACGCTGGTTGTGATCGATAGTCGCGTCGCCCGAGAGGTGGCGGCGCGCGATCTCGGCGGCGCGCTGCAGGTCGGCGTCCTTGGCCAGGGCGATCTCGATGCGGCTGCCGCCGATTTGATCCTTTAGCTGGTTGGAGGTCCCCTCGGCGATGACCTTGCCGGAGTCCACCACGGCGATTCGGTCAGCGAGCTCATCCGCTTCTTCCAGGTACTGCGTGGTCAACAGGATGGTGGAGCCCTCATCGACGAGCGAGTCGATCATGTCCCACACCTGTCGCCGGCTGCGCGGGTCGAGGCCGGTCGTCGGTTCATCGAGGAAGATCACTGGCGGCAGCGCCACCAGCGATGCGGCGAGGTCGAGCCGGCGGCGCATGCCGCCGGAGTAGGTCTTCGCCGTCCGGTCGGCAGCCTCAACCAGGTCGAATTGGCGCAACAGCTCATCCGCACGTTTGCGCGCATCGCTCGACCGCAGGTGATAGAGGCGGCCGATCATCTCGATGTTCTCTCGACCCGTCAGGTATTCGTCGACCGCAACCGACTGCCCGGCGAGGCCGATCAATGGCTTGATGTGGTCGGGGTCCTTGACGACGTCGATGCCGGCCACCGTTGCCCGCCCGCTGTCTGGCTTGAGCAGCGTGGTCAGGATGCGCACGGCCGTCGTCTTGCCGGCGCCGTTGGGGCCGAGCAATGCCAAGAGGCTGCCTTCCGTCACCAGCAGATCGAGGCCATCGAGCGCACGCGTTTTGCCGAAGCTCTTCCTCAGGCCTTCGGCCCGGATCGCATATTCGGTCGCCACCGCCAACAGGTTAGCGGCCGGAATCCTCGTTGGTGCGAATCGTGTACAAAGGATGGATGGACGAAGAGCTCAAGCCACAATCGCAGCCGCACGACTATGACGACGACGCGGCCGCTGATGTGGCCAGGCGTGCCGCCAACGCTCGGGCGGGCGACCGAATGCCGACGATCTACATGGGCCACGGCGCGCCACCTCTGGTCGACGACGAATTGTGGGTCGAGCAGCTCGCCGCCTGGGCAAAAGCGTTGCCACGGCCGGCCGCGATCCTGATCGTGTCCGCGCACTGGGAGAACGCGCCGCTGACGATCGGCTCGACGCAGCCCGGAACGCCGCTCGTCTATGACTTCTTCGGCTTTCCCGAACGCTATTACCGAGCCCAGTACCGCTCTCCGGGCGCCCCGCAACTCGCCGATGAAATCCGCAAGCTGCTTTCCGACCAGCCGGTGGCGGATGATCCCGAGCGTGGCCTCGATCATGGCGCCTACGTGCCGCTGACCGTCATGTACCCCGACGCGGACATCCCCGTGCTGCAGGTCTCCATGCCCAGCCTGGATCCGGAACAGCTCTTTACGGTCGGGCGCCGACTGCGCCCGCTGCGCGACCAGGGCGTCCTGATCGTCGGCAGCGGATTCCTGACGCACGGCCTGCCGTTCCTGCGCGACTTCCGCGTCGATGCGGCGCCGCCGGGCTGGTCGACCGAGTTCGACGCCTGGGCGCACGAGGCCCTCGAGCACGGCGATATCGATGCGCTTGCCGATTTCGCCCACCGGGCGCCGGCGGTGCGCTACGCCCATCCGCGCACCGAGCACCTGGCGCCGCTTTTCGTGACCTTGGGTGCCGGCGACGTCAGCGGCGCGGAGCTCCCCAGCATCATCGACGGCTACTGGATGGGGCTGTCGAAGCGCTCCATCCAGGTGCCCTGAGGGCAAGCCCGTGCCGGTTCGCACGCTGCAGGTCAGGCGCGACGCCGAGATTCACCGGGAAGACGGCGGCTGGTTCCAGGCGCGCTGGCATTTCTCCTTCGACAGCTATCGCGACCCGGAGCAGATGGGCGTCGGACCGCTGCGCGTCTTCAACCACGATCGCCTCGAGCCCGGCGCCGTCTGGCCGATGCATCCGCACGCCGATGTCGAAGGCATCACCTACGTCTGGAAAGGACTGTTCCGCCACGCGGACAGCCTCGGCAACAATGGGCTGCTTCGTCCCGGGGCTGTGCAACTGATGTCGCTTGGCTCGGGCGCCCTGCATTCGGAGCAGAATGGCTCGACCACCGAGCCGATGGAATTTCTGCAGCTCTGGATTCTTCCCGATACCCCGTCGCTGCGGCCATCCCTGCAGCAGCGGCAGTTCAGCAAGGAAGACCGCACCGACCGATTGCTCAAGGTCATCGGACCAGAAGGGGGCGACGTGATCACGGTGCATCAGAATGCCTCGGTCTACGTGGCGGCCCTCGGCGACGGCGTCGAGGCCGGCCACGCCTTCGGGCCGGGCCGCGGGGGCTATCTCTACCTGATCGACGGCGAGCTCAGCCTGCCCGGCAGCACCCTGCACAGCGGCGATGCGGTCAAGATCTTCGAGGAGCCCGAGCTGCAGCTCCGGTCCCGCGGGGCCAGCGAGTTGCTCCTCGTCGATGTCCCCCTTCGTTTTACGCCGGTTGGCGTGTGGGCGCGCTGATCCGCGGCATTTAGACGATGCCCAGACAGGTCTTTTCGGTCGAGGAGATGCGACGGCTGCTGGAGAATGGCGCGCAGCTGGTCGATGTCCTCGAACCGGAGGAGTTTGCGCACTCCCATATCCCGGGGGCGATCAACATTCCACTCAAGGAATTGACCGCGTCGGCCAGGGCGCGGCTGGATCAGACGCGACCGGTGATCGTCTACTGCAACGATTTCGGTTGAGACCTCTCTCCGCGGGCCGCGTGGCGGCTCGAGAGTCTCGGCTTCGTCCGGGTCTTCGATTACGTCCCGGGTAAGCAGGGATGGTTCGAGCACAACGAGCCGCGCGAGGGCAAGTCCGTCGACGAGACCTGGCTCGGCGACGTGGCGGATGGTGAGGTCCCGACCTGCCGTCTCGACGAGCGCCTGGGTGATGTCCTGGATCGCGTGCGCGCGGATGGGCGTGAGACCTGTGTGGTGGTGAATGAGCAGGGCATCGTGCTGGGCGTGCTCCGGAAGAACGCCCTCGCCGGGGATCCGGCCCGCCGCGTCGATGAGGTGATGCTCCCGGGCCCCAAGACCTTCCGCCCGGACGTCACCCTGGAGGAGCTCCTCAAATTCATGCGCGAGCACGAGATCAAGACCAATAGCTTGGTCACGACGTCGGAGGGGCGGCTGCTCGGCATCATCTCGCGCGCCGATGCGGAAGCGACGCTCGCTCACGAATCAGGGTCGGGCTAAGCGACTCAGCAGCCCGCCGGCAACTGTTGTCAGCCCGTTCGCTCCGTGTTAGGCTGCCGCCTAAAGGAGGGAGAAATTGAGCACATCGGTCGACGCGCAACGACTCGAACGCAACGCGGTTGGACTGGCGCCGACACTCTTCCAGTCCATCACCCACATGGCACCCGCCGCCGCCGTGGCTTTTTCCATCATCGTCGGCGCCCCCTACGCCGGGGGAAGCCTGCCCCTGGCCGTCCTGCTTGCGCTCGTTGCCTGCCTGTTGGTTGCCGTGAGCATCGGACAGCTGGCCCGGCACCTCCCATCGGCCGGCGGTCTCTATACCTATAGTTCTCGCGGACTGCATCCCTGGGTTGGCTTTCTGGTGGCGTGGGGCTTCATGCTGGCCGAGCCAATCGTCGCGCCGCTGCTTTACCTGATCTTCGGCAATGAGCTGGCTGCCAACTTGAACTCGCATTTCGGGTGGCCGCTGTGGCTCTGGGCGCCTTTTGCCGTGGTAGCCGGCCTCATCGTCTGGGTGCTGACCTATCGCGGGATTCGTCTCTCGACTCGCACCGGCGTCGCTCTTGGGGCCTTCGAGATCGTCGTCTTCCTTGCCCTCGCCCTCACTCTGATGGTTGCCGCCGGCAGTCGCAACACGTTGTCGGTATTTGCGCCCAACACCGGAAATCCTCATGGGCTCGGGTCAGTCTTTCCGGCCATGATCTTCGCCATCCTCGCCTTCATCGGCTTTGAAGCCTCGGTGCCCCTCGCCGAAGAGGCCCGCGAGCCGCGCAAGACGATTCCGCGTGCGGTGTTTCTCTCAGCGCTGCTGATCGGCGTCTTTTACCTGTTCTGCTACTACGCGGCGACCGTCTACTTCGGTCCCAACCAGATGGCCGATCCGAGACACGGCTTCATCTTGTTCAACAGCGGCGATCCATGGTCAGGGATGGCACAGGCGGTCTGGGGTCCGGGCCTGATCATCGTGATCCTGGCGGTGCTCAACAGCGCGATCGCCAACTCCAACGCCGGAGCGAACGCGGCCACCCGTGTCGGCTATTCCCTGGCGCGGATTGGCCTACTGCCGAGGCCGCTCGCCCGGGTGCATCCGCAATTCAAAACGCCGTACCTCGCCGTGAATGTCCAGGCGGTGGGCGGCATCCTTCTCGCTGTGCTGCTGGGCTGGGTGACGGGTGGTCCTCTGAACGCCTTCGCACTCCTGGGCACGATGGCCACCATCATCGTCGTCACCATCTACATCCTGACCAACCTCAGTAACCTCGCCTTCTACCTGCGCGAGCGTCGGGGCGAGTTCAACGTTCTCACGAACGGCATCGTCCCGATTGTCGGCACCATCATCTTTCTTCCCGCATTGATCGCCTCGTTCGGCATCGATTTCTTGAACCTGGGCATCCTGCCCTTGACGGCTCCAGCCAACCTGGCCCCGATCATCATCGCCGTCTGGATGGTGCTCGGGATCGCATTGCTCATCTATTTCGCGACGCGCGACCCGGCCCGGATCACGCAAACCGGGACGGTGTTCCTCGATGAGCCCGAGGCTAAAGACCCCCACGGGGGCTGGGCGATCCCTTAGAAGGCAAGCGGGCGCCAGGCGGGCGAGCTGAGGCCTGGCGCCTGATGCGATGGCCGCAGCTGCGGCGAAGCGGGCACGCCTCGCAACGCGGCGCCCGCGCCCGGCAGAGCAGGGCGCCGATGTCCATCATGGCCTGATTGAAGCGGCCTCCGTTGCCTCTGGGAATCAACTCGGTGGCGAGTTGCCATAGCCGGGCACGCGCCCGGGCTCGCGCCCCGCGCAGTGCGAAATGCCGTGTCAGCAAGCGGGCGATGTTGGTGTCGACGACTGCCTCGTCCTGGCCGTGCGCGAAGCTCGCCAGGGCGCCGGCGGTGTAGCGGCCGACGCCGGGAAGCTGTCGCAGCGAGTCGATGGTTGTCGGAAAGGCACCCGCGTCGCGGACGCGCAGCGCGACCTCGTGCAGCCAGCGGCCGCGAATCTTGTAGCCAAGCGGGTCGGTGATGGCCGTCACCGCCTCCAATGGCGCCGCTGCCATGGCCTCGACGGTTGGATAACGGGCAAGCAATTCCTCGTAGACGGGGATCACGCGCGTGATCTGCGTCTGGTGCGAGAGAATTTCGCAAACCAGGATCGCGTACGGGTCGTGCGTCTTCCGCCAGGGGAGGTCGCGGCCGTTGGCCGCATACCATCCCAGCACGCGGCGTTGGAAGGACCGGCGCCGGCCGGGCGAGATCGGCGGCTCCTAGATCCCGCCCATGATGACGCTCTTCTCTTCGGTGTAGAAGTCGAGCACCTCGACGCCGTGCTCCTTGCCGAAGCCGCTGTGCTTGGTCCCGCCGAAGGGCAGCTCGTCGTAGGCGACCAGGTTGACCTGGTTGATCCAGCTGTAGCCGACGTCCAGCCGGTCGATGGTCTGCTGCGCCTTTTTGATGTCCCGGGTGAAGACCGATGAGCCCAACCCGAACTCCGAATCGTTGGCCCGCTCGATCGCCTCATCAAGGCTCTTGACTCGTGCGATCGGCAGCAGCGGCCCGAAGGTCTCCTCGCGCCAGACGCGAGCCTCCCAGGGGACATCGGTGATCACGGTCGGCTCGAAGAAGAATCCGCGATCGTAGGGGTCGCCGGAGAGGCGCTTGCCACCGGCCAGCAGCCGGCCGCCGCGATCGAGTGCATCCTTTAGTTGAGCTTCGAGCGTTTCCCGTCCCGCCGCCGTGTGCATTGGGCCCATTTGCGCCGCCGGGTCCATCCCAGGGGCGACCTTGAGTCGCTTGGCGCGCGCGGTCACTTTCTCGATCACTTCGTCCGCGATCGCCTCATGAACAAACACGCGCTTCACCGCCAGGCAGGCCTGGCCGCAGTTGAAGAAGCGGCCGATGGCGATCGCCTTGGCGGCCATCTCGACGTCGGCGTCGTCACAGACGATGCTCGGGTCGCTGCCGCCAAGCTCGAGGGTGACGTGCTTGAGATCCGAGGCGGCCTCCGACATCACCATCTTTCCCGTACCGGTTTCCCCGGTGAAGCCGATCTTCCGCACCTTGGGGTTCTTGATCAGCTCCTGCCCGACCACGGCGCCCGGCCCGACCACCACGTTGAGAACGCCCGGCGGCAAGCCGCCCTCGTTCATCAACTCCACCAGGCGAATGGTGGAGAGCGGGGTCGTGCTCGCCGGCTTGGCGACGACGGTATTCCCGACGGCCAGCGCCGGTGCGATCTTGTTCGCGAGCAGCGTCAGCGGGAAATTCCAGGGGATGATCGCGCCGCAGACGCCCAGCGGCCGCTTGACGACCAGCCCGTAGGCGCCGGGCACCGAGAGCGGGACGTGCTTGCCGCGAATCGCGCCCGAGGCGTAAAGCGAGGCATAGAACTCGATGTTCTCGATGAACCGCTGCGCCTCGATCTTCGAGTCGCGTAGCGGCTTGCCCTGCTCGCGCGTCAACAGGTTGGCAACCTCGTCCAGGTGCTCGCGCGCCAGGTGCGCGCCTTTCATCAGGATCTGGGCGCGCTTCTGCGGCAGGGTGTCGGCCCAACCACGGAAGGCCGCGTGCGCGGCATCGATCGCCTGGCGGGTCTCCTCGACGCCGGCTTGCGGCACCCGGTCGACCAGCTCGCCGGTCGCGGGATCATGGATCTCGATGGTCGCGCCCGACTTGGCGCTCACCGGCTTGCCGTCAATCACCATCGTGCTCATCTAATGCTCGTCCTCCAATTGCGATCCAAACTAGACTTCAGGGTACACATTAAGCGGCCCCGGTGTGGAAAGGCTGGTGACAGTCATGGAGGGATCGATGGAGCAAACGGCAACGTCGGCCAGGGTGGTGTCGGTCAGCAGGCAGCAGGATGGGGTGGCCCTGATTCATCTCAATCGTCCGCCTGCCAACTCCTACGACCGCCGCTTCATCGACGAGCTCAATGCGGCGATCGACGAGGTCCGCTTCGAGGACTCGATCGCGGCCGCCGTACTGATGTCGGATCTGCCCAAGTTCTTCAGTGCCGGCGCCGACATCAACATGTTCCGCTCGGTCAGCTCGAAGACACGCGCGATGACCATCCTGCACATGCACGAGGTGTTGCGCAAGATCGAGCACACGCCCAAGATCTTCATCGCCGCCATCGGCGGGCATTGCCTGGGCGGGGGTCTCGAGATCGCGCTGGCCACCGATTTTCGCGTCGCAGCCGACGGCGACTACCGGATCGGCGTTCCCGAGGTGACCCTCGGCTTGCTGCCCGGAAACGGGGGAACCCAGCGGCTGCCGCGGTTGATCGGGCGGCAGAAAGCGATGGAGCTGCTGCTCAC
>DATASI010000143.1:0-2110 GCA_036269255.1 Candidatus Dormiibacterota bacterium | reverse complement strand
CTCTCCGGGGTCGGGGCGGTCTTCGCGGCTGTCATGTCGCCCCCCGCGACGAGCGATTGGTCGCCACGACGTAGTAGATCATGGGGGCGACCAGCACGAGCAGGAACAGCAGCGAGAAGACCGCGCCCTCCCCCTGGAGCACTCCTCCGGATGAGCTCAGCTGATCGTCGATCACGTTGCCCAACATCGTGGTTCCCGAGGTCCCTGACAGCAACTGGTTGGTGAAGTAGTCGCCGAGCATGGGGAGCACCGTGATCAGCATCCCGGTCAGGATCGCTTGCCTGGACAGCGGGAGGGTGATGTGGACAAAGGTGCGCACCCGGCCCAGGCCAAGATCGCGGCCGGCCTCGATCAGCGCCGGGTCGATCCGGTCCAGGCCCGCGTAGAGCACCAGGATCAGGTAGGGGATGTAGCCGTAGACCAGGCCAAGCACGACCGTGAAGCCCAGTCCGCCCAGCCAGTTGACCGGCTGGCCGATCAGGTGCAAAAGGCTCAGGGCCTTGTTCACGTATCCGTTGGTCTGCAGCAGGTCGATCCAGGCGAGCATGCGCATCATGTAGCTGATCCAGAACGGCGCGATGAGCAAGATCAGGAAGAGGGCCTTGCGCCGGCCGGCGAACCTGGCCACGAAGTACGCGGCCGGATAGGCGATCAGCAGCGAGATCAGCGAGGCCAGCGCTACGTAGAAGAGCGTCCTGAGGATAGTCGGGCCGACAAAGGCCTGCGAGCCCGCCACGTCATGCCACGCCGCGGAGTAGTTGGCGGCGCTCCAGCGCAGCGGATTCCACACCGGGACCGGGACCCCGAAGAGATCCAGGTAGCCGCCCGCGATGGCGAGTATCGCGTAGAAAGGCACGATGAACAGCAGCGCGAGCCAGATGATGCCCGGAGCGGCGAGCGCCGCCCAGAACAGCCGGTGCGCGTCCTTCTGCCTCGGCTGGCTACGTCGGCCGGGGCCTACGCGCTCTTGACCTTGAGCCATGCCTGCTGCCACAACGCGTTCGTCGCCACCGGGATCTGCAGCTGCATGATCCCGCGCCTGAAGTAGGAAGGCAGCACCGCCGTGGATATCAGGCTGGGTGGCAGCAGCTGCTCTTTGACCAGGCGCTGGGGGGTGACGCCGTTGATGGGCTGCATGTAGCCGTTGAAGCTGATGTTGGTCATCACGTTGTTGAAGTCGAGCATGTAGTTGAGGAACAGGTGGGCCAGCACCGGGTTGGGCGCGCCTTTGAGCACCGCCATCGTGTCGTTGGCGACCGGGCCGCGGCCGTCGGGCGGGAACCAGTAGCCGACGACATCGACGTTCACGCCTTTCGGCATGTAGTACTGCGCCGTCGCCATGTCTCCCGACCACGCGTGATGGATCCAGATCTGGCCGCTCGGGACCTCCGTGTAGTCGTTGTTGTCGATGTGCACGTTGGTGAGGTGGGCCAGCTCCTCGAGGGACTTCCCGGCCGCGTTGATCTGGTTCGGGTTCGTGGTGTTGAGATCGAAGATGCCGTTCTTCATCAGCCCGAGGCTGATCGACTCCCGCGCGTCGTCGAGTATCGCGACCCGGTCCTTGTACTTGGCCTGCCAGGGCATCGCCCATGGATTCGCCATCGTGTACGGGTTCTCGTTGACGTGGTCCTTACGCCAGGCGATGCCGGTCGTGTAGATCGTGTAGGGCACCGTGTACTGCCACTTGCCGTCGTAGAACGGGTTGGTGAAGTCGGGCCAGGCCTGCGTGATGTTCGGGATGTAGCTGTGGTTGAGCGGCTGGATCAGCTTCCCGTACACCAGTTGCGCCATGACGTCGACGGTCGGGAAGAAAACGTCGAAGTTGAGCTGCCCGCTGCGCAGCTTGGCCAGGGCGGCGTCCATGTTCTGGAACGTGGTCACCTCGACCTTGCAGTTGTACTTCTTGCCGAACGCTTTCAGGCAGTCGGGGTTGATGTAGGCGACCCAGTTGAACAGCCGCAGCGTGGCGTTCTGCTCGGGAGCAAGCCCGCTCTTGATCGCCGGGTTGTCCTTGGACAGGGGCCAGGTCACCGGGTTGTTCGGCCGGGGAAGCGGGATGCCGCCGGCGGCGGCGTGCGCTCCGGACGTCGTGGTACCGCCTGAACTGCAG
>DATASI010000142.1:0-1579 GCA_036269255.1 Candidatus Dormiibacterota bacterium | reverse complement strand
TCCGACGGATGACGTCCCGGGCGTTGTGGCAGGACGACGATCAGTACGACAATGACGGCCGCGATGACCGCCGAGGCCAGCGGCCGGCTCAGGGCGAGGCCGCCGTTGGCGACGGGCTTATCGACGAAGTCGCCCACGGTTGCGCCCAAAGGCCGCGTCAGGATGAAAGCGACCCAAAACAAGGTGACGCGCGACACCTCGGTCCAGTAATAGAGGGCTATGACGATCGCCAGCGCAGCGACGAATACCAGCGCACCCCGCTCGTATCCAAATCCCCTTGTGTCGGCGAGCCAGTCGCCGAGCGCGGTGCCCAACGTCTGCGAAAACGTGATGGTTGCCCAGTAGAACGCCTCGACTTTCGGCGTAGAAACAGTGCTAACAGCTACTGTTCCCTCGGACCAACGCCAGAGTCCCAGGGTCGCCAGCAGGCAACCTAGAAGCAGAAGCGATCCGCCGGTGTAGCCGATTCCCAACGATCGGTCGGCGAAATCCGCCAGAGTCGTGCCGAAGGTCGTCGAGGCCACGATCGTCGCCCAATACAATGCCGCATGGAAACGTTTGGCGACGATTTGCCCGGCGACCAGCGCCACTAACGCGGTGCCGAAAAGTGCGACTCCAGCCACGTAGCCCCAGTTCAGGGTCATTGTGACGGTGTCACCGCCCGTCTCGCCCAATGTTGTGGCCAAAATCTTGATGACCCAGAAGCCCAAGGTCACCGCCGGCACCTTGGTCAACGCCTGTTTCGAGCCTTCATCGGCTAACAAGTTTCCGGCCTCACGTGAAATCGGTGGGAATCGAGAGCTGGTGCTCGACCATCGTGCGCGTGCTTACGGCATTGCTTACGCTAGCCGCGCTTAGGAAACGCTGAGAATTACGCCTAGTTGGATTGCGGCGGATCAACAACAGAAAGCGGGTCAAGACGAAAAGCCTTGGCGGGCTTTCATTTCCGTCAACGTTTCGTCAGGCGATGACGATGCAGCGGAGGGGGTATTCGAAAATGCTCTCGTAGTTCACGACCTGGCAAGTGACCCTGGTAGCCGTCGGGAACTGGGCCCTGGTCTTGTCGGCGATCATCCGGAGCGCATCCTCTGCGAACACCGCGTGGTGGTGGATGGCGGTGACCGCGTCGGCTTCGCCACGCCGCTTGTACAGCTCCCGCACCGGCCCGCTGGCCGCGCACTCTCCAACGGCGAGCAGGTCGGCCAGGGAACGACCGGCGACGGTCGCCAAGTCCCCGGTCACGGTGATTTCCAGATCGCAAACCTGATTGTGGGACGGATGCTCGCCGACGTTGTCCATGTCGTCACGGTCGAAGGCGATCGCGCTCTGGGCTTGGGGACAGGCCAGACAAACCTTGAATGCGGCGCCCCAGGTCACCTCGGTCTGCTCTGCCGCTTCAATCCGGCAGATCTCCTCGATCGGCTTGAATCCGCCGTCGTGCGACAACACCATCGTGGCCCGCGCGTCCACCGACCAGGACGCGGCGGCGGGCACCGCGCCGCGCAGCCGCTCGAGGATGCCCTGTGCGTAGTCGAGCACGGTCGGCTGTGGACCTGGCCGATCGATGCATTCGATCAGC
>DATASI010000141.1:0-3500 GCA_036269255.1 Candidatus Dormiibacterota bacterium | reverse complement strand
CTCGACGTGTAGACCTTGCTGTTGGCCAGAACCTGGCTGACCGGCGGGAACGCCTGCTGCAGATCCGGCAGGATCGATCCGGCTGGGTTGTAGATGCTGCCGCCGAACTGGACGTAGTTGTCCAGCGCGACCGCGTCTTCGGTGAAGTCGGTACCGTCATTGACATTGATCAGCGTCATGCCGCCGAAGATGCCGCCCTGAACGCTGGTCGCATCTCTCGAAGCTTGCGCGTCGGTCAGGTCACTGCAAACGTAGCCGTTTTGCCCGGGAACGCCGCCGACGTGGGTGACGATCTGCGACGTCGTCGAACCGGTGGTGAACGTCGCCATCTCGATGATTTCGACGTAGCCTTCCTTCGTGCGATCGAGGCTGGTGCCGCCCTTGTCGCTGTTGCTGCCCGTATAAGCGAAGTTCACGAAGTTCTGGCCGCCGCTCGGGATCGTGGGCAGCGTGCAGGACTTGTCGAGCGTCCCGACCAGCGCGCCGCCAGTCGAGCTCGGCAGAATCGCAGCGGTCCAGACGTCGTGCTTCGACAGGAACAAGTTGAAGTCAAGCACTTCTCGGCTGTTCTTGCCTTCGAGGAAGCGAACCTTGACCGCCTTCGCCGAGCTGGTCGTGTTGACAACCGACAGCAGCGACGAGTACGCGTTTCCGCCCGCATCGGCGCGCGTCGTGTAGTACGGATAGATCAGTACCTGGCCGAGGCCATCGGGGTTCAGGTTGACCGCTTGCGCAGCTCCCGTCACGCCCAACGCGCTCACACCCGCCAGAGCCGCGTACAGCGATTTTCTTTTAAACGTGTTCATGGTTTTTGCTGACTCCTCTGTTTCAGATTTAAAGTGATCACTTTAACCGACCGCACCCGCGATGTTAGTACAGCTTACTTCGTTTTACAAACAGAATTGACCACACTTACCGCTCTCCTGTGTGATATTTGCCACTATTCCGTGGTGCCGGATGGGATCCCTAGCGATAAACGTACCAGGCCGACCCTTTCTCGATGATCCAGCTTTCGTTCAGCGGCGTCTGGATACCTTTCATCAGCTTGTGATCGAACGTTATCTGCATTTCTACCTTGCAGACCTCCGCCTCGCATTCCACCTTTTCGACCTTGGCCTGGCGCCACAGCCCCGGCCGGGTCTTCGCTTTGTACACGTCCAGCGGCGTCGTCGCCTTGGAGCCCTCGCTCAGGTAGACGTACGCGGCGTCGAGATCACCCTTGATCAGCGACTGCCAGCGCGCCTCGGCCCGCTGCGCCACCACCTTCTGCTTGGCCGCCGGATCCGAGTCCTTGCTGATCCCGAAACCGGCCATGCCCGCGCATCCACCCAACGCCATCGTTGCCACCGCACCTGCCGCGATCAGCGTCGCTGCCAGCGGCTTTCGCCCTTCGCGCCACGATCTTGCTGCCGGCGGTGCTTGCGTATGCTTCTGAATCGTTGATTGCATCTGGTGCCAATTTCCCGCTGCCGGGACCTCAATTATGCCGGGATCAAGCCGGCCGCCCCGGCGCCGCAGCACCGTAATCGTCGAGCCAAGACTAAATAAATCACCCTGTATCGTCAATTGCTTTACTCCCTATTTATCAAGAGGTACCCGCCTGTTGCACGCGTGCAACATGAGGTGCGTCGTCATTTGGAGACGTTTTCTGGCCCTACCGGTGCTTCCGGCGCAACTTTAGGCCGCGGGAAGACGTCCTCGATCTGCTCCATCTTTCGCCTCAAATCCTCGATGACGCGCTGGTAGTCGCTCTCCGATTCGAGCACCTGCGGCGTGATGAAAAGGACCAGTTCGGTCCGGTTGTTCTTCAGGTCCTGGTTGCCGAACAGGCCGCCCAGCACCGGCACTCGCGAGACCAGCGGCAGGCCATTCGAGGTGTTTTGCTTGTTCTCGGTGATCAATCCCCCCATGACCATCGTCTGGCCCGACGGGACGGCCAGCAGCGTCTGGACGGACCGGGTGCTGATCGGCGGGGCATCGCCGGCGACGGCCGGGTTGCCCGGGTTGCTGACCTCGGCGTTGACTTCCAGCGTGACCAGGCCCCCGGCATTGATGTGCGGCGTGACCTGGACCAGCACGCCGGTGTCGATGTACTGCGAGGTCGTGGTCACGGCGTTGGTGACCGTACCGGTCGTCGTCCCTCCGACGAAGGTCTGCTGGTTGATCGGGATCCGGTCGCCGACCTTGATCGTCGCCTTCTGGTTGTCCAGCGCCGACAGGTGCGGGTTGGAGATGACGCGGGTGCTGCCGTAGCTGTCGAGCAGGTGCAGGACTGCCTGAATCCCGCCGGGGAAGGTCGCGCTGTTCAGGATGTAGTTGAATCCGGTTTGCAACGCCAGCCCCACGGCGGACGTGCCCGTCGTGGTGGTCGAAGTCGACGTCGGCTGCGGATTGAACGGCGTGCCGGAGAAGTTTCCGCCGCTGCCGCGCCCCGAGGGCGCCCCGCCGCGAAACAGCCAGTCGACGCCGAACGACAGATCGTCGGTCAGCGTCACTTCGGCGATCGTCAGCTGGATCAGCACCTGACGCTGCGGGATATCGAGCTTTTTCAGCGCTGCCTCGATCACCGCGTACTCGGGCGGGGTGGCGACGATCAGGACGGTGTTGTTGTCCTTGTCGGCCACGACCTGGACATTGCGCACGACGCCCACGCTGCCGTCCGCGGCGACCGGCGTGTTGGCGAGCGCGCGGGCGACCGCCTGGGCGACCGGGCCGCCCGGCGCCGGCTGCGTTCCCTGCTGCTGGACGATCGTCGTTTGCGGCTGCGCCGGCAGCGGCACGGACGACGAAGGCTGGGCCTGAAAGCTGGGCGGGGAGACGATAGTCCCGGCCGGCGTGCCCGGCGCCAGGGTGGGCGGCCCGGTCGTCGTCTGCTGGGTCGTGCGGCCGGTGAAAGCCTGCTGCAGCAACGGGCCGATGCGCTCGGCGCGGCTGTTCTGCACCTGGTAGACATAGAAGCGAACGCCGCCGCCGGCGTCGCCCTTGTCCAGGCGGTCGATCCACTTCTTGGCTTCCTCGAGGTACGCGGGCTGCGGCGTGACGATCAGCAGCGCGTTCATCCGCTCGATCGGGATGATGCGCAGGATACCGGCCAACGGGCTCTTGTCGGCTGGCCCCATCGCCTTGTCGAGCTCGGCGACGACCGTCTTGACCTCGGCGCTCTGCAGCGTAAACAGGCCCACCGACATCCCGGCCAGCCAATTGACGTCGAACATATCGATGGTTTCGAGCATGTGCCGGAGCTCGAGCTCGGTGCCGGAGATGATCAGCAGGTTGCGCAGATCGTCGGCGCGTATGGTCGTCGCATCTTTCTGGAACGGTTCGAGGATCGCCATCATCTGCCGCACGCCCACGTACTTGAGCGGCACGATCTGGACCCCGTAACCCGGGCTCAAGGCCCGCGAACTGTTGCCGAGCTGAGGCGTGATGTTGCCGCGAACCGCGGTCGCGGCCGGCACGACCTTCCAGATCGTGCCCTCCTTGATCATCGTCGCGCCGTT
>DATASI010000140.1:0-5248 GCA_036269255.1 Candidatus Dormiibacterota bacterium | reverse complement strand
CAAGCGTGACATCGTAAGCGTGCGGCAGGCGGAGGCCGCCTCCGACCGGACCTTCAATCGCGTCCTCCACGAGGCGGTCCAGGCCCTGGAGCAGGCCGGACTGAAGTTTCTGGTGCTCGGCGGGCTCGCGTCGTCGCTGGTCGGCCGGCCGCGCTGGACCCACGACATCGACTTCCTGGTGCGGCCGGATGACGCGCGGACCGCCCTCGAGGCGCTGCGCGCCGCCGGCTTTCAGACGGAAGAGACCGATCCCGTCTGGCTCTTCAAGGCCTTCAAACAGGACGTCATGGTCGACGTCATCTTCATGATCACCGGCGGCATCTACCTCGACGCGGAGATGGATCAGCGATCGGTGATCCGGGAATACGACGGCCTGCCGGTCCGCATTCCCAGTCCCGAAGACCAGGTTGTCATCAAAGCGATCGTCCATCGGGAGGAGACGTCGCGGCACTGGTTCGACGCGCTGGCGATCATCGGCCGCGCCGAGCTGGACTGGGACTATCTTTTGCATCGTGCCCGCCTTGGTGCTCGTCGCGTGCTGGCGCTGTTGATTTATGCGCAGTCGAGCGACATCCTGGTGCCGACCTGGGTGATCCGGCGGCTCTACGAGGAGGTCTACACCCAATGACCGCGCGTTCCGACTACGTTCCCGAGCACATCCGCGACCGACTGATCCACGACCCGCGGGTTGCCGAGCAGGACATCCGCGTCGAAGTCCAGGAGGGTCGGGTGCTCCTCGGCGGCAACGTCGCCACACCGCAGATCCGCGACAAGATCACCGAGGTCGCCCGCGAGCTGCTGCCTGGTTATCAGATCGTCAACGAAACGACGGTGGTTCCCTCCGACGAGCCGCAAGACGAGGAACCAGTCTCATGATCCGGATTGCCGCCGTCGGCGACCTCCATTACGGCGCCGGATCGACGGACATCCTTCGGCCCAGTCTGCAGCAGCTGCCCAGCCACGCCGATCTCCTCTTGCTGGCGGGCGACCTGACCCGTTGCGGCGGCACGGACGAGGTTGCCGTGCTGGCCGACGACTTGCGCGGCCTTGCGGTCCCGGTCGTCGCCGTCCTCGGAAACCACGACTATCAGGCCGACCGCGAAGACGAGGTCCGCAAAGTCCTCGAGGATGCCGGCGTCGTCGTGCTCGAAGGCGAAGCGGTGACGCTCGATATCAACGGGACATCGATCGGTGTCGCCGGGACCAAGGGGTTCGGCGGTGGGTTCCGCGGCGCGCACGGCACCGATTTCGGAGAGCCGGAGATGAAGGCCTTCGTCCATCACACCAAGATGCTCTCGGACCGGCTGGAGCGGGCGCTCAACAACCTGCGCACGGATTTCCGGATCGCGCTTCTGCATTACTCGCCGATCGAAGCGACGCTCGAAGGCGAACGGCTCGAAATCTATCCCTTCCTGGGCAGCTATTTGCTGGCCGAAGCGATCGATAATGCCGGCGCCGACCTCGTCTTCCACGGGCACGCGCACCACGGCTCCGAGAAGGGCCGTACCCCGGCCGGGATTCCCGTCCGCAACGTGGCGCAGCCCGTGATTCGCCACGCCTACAACGTCTACACGCTTGGCGCGGCGCCCGCCGCCGAGCTTCCGGCCAGCGCCCCGCAGCCGTCGACCGCGCTGCGAACCGGCACTGGATCCGGCGCTTAATCTGTAGGGATCGAAGGGAAGCAACCGACCGTCGTCTTTTTCCCTGAAGGGGCGTACGGCCCGACCAACAACTGCGTCGGGATCGCGAGCGAGCTGCAGCGCCGTGGCGCCCGCGCCGTCTTCGTGATCGAGGAGTCGTTCGCCGGCACCCTCGCCGGCAGGGGCTTCGAGGAGCAGCTGATGCGGCTCAAGCCGAAGCCGGCGATGGAAGAGGCGCCCGGTCAGTTCTGGAAAGACTTCATCCGGCAGACCGCCCCGGAATTTCGCAAGCCGACGCTCGAACAGATCGAGACGCTGACCGCGCCGATCTGGGCGGAGCTGATCGACGGCTCGAAGTACGTCAACCGCCGCCTCGAGGAGATTTTCGACACCGTTGAGCCAGACGTGATCGTGCAGGACAACGTCGTGGCGTTTCCCGCCGTCCTGACCGCGGGCGTTCCCTGGGTGCGCGTCGTGTCCTGCAATCCACTCGAGATCGCCGATCCGTCGCTGCCCCCCGCCTTATCGGGCCTGCCGAGCGGTGACCGCTCCGAGTGGGCACGCTTCCGTCGCGGCTACCGCGAGTCGACGGCTCAGCTGCACCTGGACTTCGACCAGTTCTGCCGCGACCATGGCTGCCCACCGCTTCCGGAGGGCGAATTCATGTACCCCTCGCCATTCTTGAATTGTTATGTCTACCCGGACGAGCTCGACTATCCGCGCGAACGGCCGCTGAACGAGACCTGGGAGCGGCTCGAGTCGTGCGTGCGACGGAATGATCCTGCTTTTCAACTGCCGGACGGATGGAAGAGCCCGCTGATCTACCTCAGCCTTGGCAGCCTCGGCTCAGCCGATACCGGACTGATGAGCCGGCTGATCGACGTGCTGGGCGCCACGGCCTATCGCGTCATCGTCAGCCTGGGCCCTCAGCATCAGGAGCTTCGCCTCGCGCCCAACATGATCGGCGCCGAATTCCTGCCCCAGACATCGATTCTTCCGCTCGTCGACCTGGTGATCACCCACGGTGGCAACAACACCGTCACCGAAAGCGTGTACTTCGGCAAGCCGATGATTGCGCTCCCGCTCTTCTGGGACCAGCATGACAACGCCCAGCGCTTGCAGGAAACTGGGTTTGGCGTGCGCCTGCATGCATATGAATTTCTCGATGACGAGCTGGTCGGGGCGATCGACCGGCTGCTCGGCGACGAGGCGCTCAAGGATCGCTTGCAGGGGACCGCCCGGCGTCTGCAGGCAAAGCCGGGAACGGTTCAGGCCGCTGAGCTGATCGAGCGTGTCAGCCGCAGCCGGTTGCCGGCGGCTGCCCGAAGCTGAAGCCACCGGCCCCGCTCGCGGAGAGCTATCGGGAAGCGCCCTACTGGTGGGACCAGGCGGCGCCGGCACGGCCAAGCCCGGCCCCACTGCCGACCGAGGCCGATGTCGTCATCGTCGGCGGCGGCTACACCGGGGTGATGGCGGCGGCACGCCTCGCCTGGCGTGGCCGCGCGGTGGCCCTGCTCGAGAGCCACGAGCTGGGATGGGGCGCCAGCAGCCGCAACGGCGGCATGGTTCATCCAGGATTCAAGGTCGGCGCGGCGACGCTGCTGCAGCGCCACGGCGAGGACGGCGCGGCGATCTATCAGTCGTCGCTCGAGGCGTTCGACCTGGTTGAACGGACGATCGCCGAGCACCGCATCGATTGCGATTACACGCGCTCCGGCCATCTCGACCTGGCCTACCGGCCCGGCCACCTCAAAGGGCTCGAGTCGGAGGCGCGCGTGCTGGCCGAGCGGTTCAAGCTGGACGTCCGAATGATCGATCGATCCGGGCTCACCGCTGAGGTCGGCTCCAACCGTTACCACGGCGGCTTGCTGGTCGCCGCGAGCGGAGGCTTGCATCCGGCGAAGTACCATGCCGGCCTGACGCGGCTCGCCATCGATCGCGGCGCGCACCTGTATGGCGGCGTGGCCGCGACGGGGATCGAGCGCGGGCGCAAGGGCCGGTTCGTGGTCAAGACCGAGCGCGGCAGCATCGCCTGCGGCGCGGTCCTGCTGGCGACCAATGGATACAGCGATCGGCTGATGCCGCAGGTCCGGCGGCGAATCATCCCGATTGGCAGCTACATGATTGCTACCGAGCCGCTGCCCGACGAGCTGGCGGCCCAAACGATCCCACACCGCCGGATGCTTTTCGACACGAAGAATTTTCTCTACTACTGGCGGCTCAGCGGGGATAATCGCATGCTCTTCGGCGGTCGCGCCAGTTTCGCGGCGACGACCACCTGGAACGCGCGGGACTGGCTCTACGACGCCATGATTCGGGTGCACCCGCAACTGAAGGGTCTGCGTGTCGTGCGTGCCTGGGGTGGCCAGGTCGGCTTCACCTTCGACCGGATGCCGCACATCGGCCGGATCAAGGGCATCACCTACGCGATGGGCTACTGCGGAACTGGAGTCGCCATGTCGACCTACTTCGGCCAATTGGCCGCCGACTGGATCGCAGGCGGCGCGCTACCCGGTCATTGGCAGCGCAGTTTTCCGACGGTTCCTCTCTATCAAGAGCATCCCTGGTTCTTGCGGCCGGCCGGCTGGTACTACGGCGCGCTAGACCGGTTTTGAGACCGCGCTCTCCCTCAGCTTGAAGCGTTGCGTTTTGCCCGTCGCCGTTTTCGGCAGCGCCTCGACGAACTCGATCCAGCGCGGCCGCTTGTACTCGGCGATTCTCGAGCGAACGAAGTCCTGCAGTTCCCTGGCAAGCTCGGCTGAGGCCACATACTCTTTGGCCAACACCACATACGCCATCGGCTTTTCGAGCCGGTCGGCGTCGGGCCGTCCGACGACGCCGGCCTCCTGGACCGCCGGGTGCTCGATCAGCGTGTTTTCGATTTCCACCGGGCTGACCCAGATGCCGCCAACCTTGAGCATGTCGTCGCTGCGGCCCGCGTACCAGTAATAACCGTCCCGGTCGCGCGAGAACTTGTCGCCGGTACGGATCCAGTGTCCCTCGATGGTGTCTTTGCTTCGCTCGTGCTTGTTCCAGTAGTAGGCGCAGATGCTGCCCCCCTTGATCAGCAGATTGCCAACCGTGCCATCGGCGACATCGGCTCCGGCGTCGTCGACGATGCGCGCCTCGTACCCGGGGACCAGTTCACCGGCAGAGCCTGGCCGCGCGCGTCCCGCGCGATTGGAGATAAAGATATGCAGAATCTCGGTGCTCCCGATCCCGTCGAGGATCTCCACGCCAAAGCGCTCGTGGAACCGTTCGTAAAGCGCCTTCGGCAGCGCCTCGCCGGCGGAGACCGCGAGGCGGATGCTCGAGAGATCGAAGTCACCGCCGTCGCCTCGGTGGGCGAGCAGCTGCCCATAATTGGTCGGCACTGAGAAAAACAGCGTCGGTTTGAAGCGCTCGATCTGCGCGTAGACGTTGGGCGCGGTTGGCGGGCCCGGCCAGAGCACGGTCGTCGCCCCCATGGCAAGCGGAAACGTCAGCGCGTTGCCCAGCCCGTAGGCGAAGAAGAGCTTGGCCACGGAAAACGTCCGGTCGCTCGCCGTCAGGCCCAGGATCCCCTGCGCGTAGTACGCGACCGTATAGATGATGTCGTGGTGCAGATG
>DATASI010000139.1:0-11253 GCA_036269255.1 Candidatus Dormiibacterota bacterium | reverse complement strand
ATATTTCTGGAATGGATAGGGGAACTTATAGGCTTGTCCGTAGAAATCCAGGCCCTGCTTGGTGATGGTGAAGAGCTCCTCCGGGTCGAGGTACTGAGCCAGCGATTGGCGGCAGAAAATGCCCAGGTCGATGTCACCGTGGCGATCGCGCACGCCGTGGAATGGTCCGCCCATGATCGCGGTCAGGTAGGTCGACATCTTCGGTGAGGCGCCGAAGGTCCACCGTTTGATGTTTTCCCGGCCGGCCACCGGTTGCGCCTGACCAGGGTTGTTGGACACCACCACCCAATCACTAGGCGCCAGCACGGTGAAGGTAAAGCTGGCCTTCATGTCCGGCTGATCGAAGCAGGGAAAAACGCGGTGGGCACTGAAGGTCTCGAACTGGCTGTGCAGATAGACCTTGTGGTCGACCGGATCACGGAATTTGGAGAGGCCCGCGCCAATGTTGCCGTACTCGCAGGTCCCGATGATGTGCAGCTCATTCGCTTCGCGCAGATTTTTGAGCGTGATGCGAGCGCCATCGAAGGCTTCGCGCGCGACCTCCTCGCCGTTGAGCTCGCAGCTGTCGAGCGTCGGCACCAGGAAATCGATGAACGACTCAGCGCCCGGCTCGTGGCAGAGGAAGTGGAGGGTGGCCTCGCAGGTGAAGGTGTCGATGTCCTGCGTGAGGTCGAGCGAGATGTCGTAGAGGGGAGTATGAATCAGTTCGGCACGGCGGCGTGCTTCATCGCGAGTCAGATTGTTGGCTGGACGCACCCCTAGTAATGTACCGCCTGCCGACGCTTCGAGGGCTAGGGCTATTTCAGCAGCAGCCGCTGGAGACGGGCCCCCGCCACCAGGAGCGCGGCGATCCCAAGCACGACAAGGTAGGCCAGGTCGCCGAGCAGCCACGGACCAATCGATCCGGTGGTGAGGCTCCGCAGCAGATCGACGCCGTGATACAGCGGCGTCAGCTGCACGAAAACCTGAAGGGCAGCCGGGTAGACCGTGATCGGAAAGAAGGTTGCGGAGAAGAGGAAGAGGGGGATCATCACGATCAGCACCAGGTCGAAATCCTGCCAGGTGCGGACGAAGGTGCTGGCGGCCGTTCCCACCGCCGCGAAGGTAAAGCCGAGCAGCATCGCACCAGGGACCGCAAGGACCGCCCAGGGCGATCGCACCAGGCCAAGCGCGGTCATGACGATGATGAATCCAAGAGCGTAGATGGTGCCGCGCATCAGGGCCCAGGCGACCTCGCCGAGGGCGACGTCGGCGACGCCGAGTGGGGTCGCCAGCACCGCATCGTAGAGCTTGATGTACTTCAGTTTGAAGAAGAAGTTGAACGCGGTTTCGTATACCGCCCCATTCATCGCCGAGGTCGCCATCAGCGCCGGTGCCACAAAGGCTGCGTACGAGATTGGCACGCCATTCAAGGTCACGACCGACCCGACGAGCGAACCGACGCCATAGCCGATCGACAGCAGGTAAAAGAGCGGCTCGAAGAAACCGGTCACGATCAGGGTCCACTCGCGCCGGTAGAGGAACAGGTTGCGTTCAACCAGCCGCGAGGCACGACCGGCTGCGGGGAGTTGCAGGTGAGGGCGGGTGACCAGGCCGGCGATCACAGCGTCAGCCTCCGGCGAAACGTGATGCCGGCAGCGACGATCCCCGCGATGGCGTACAGCAGGGGCACCGCCAGATGGGCGAGCGCAAAGGCCGGCGCGTTGCCGATCGCCAGCTGGCGCGCCAACGCGACGCTGTGAGCGAGTGGCGTAAACCAGGCAATGACCTGGGCCGGCACCGGCAGTTTCGCAATCGGGAAGAACACACCGCCGAGTAGGAAGAGCGGCGTGATGATGAAGCGCCCGATCGTCGGGAAGTGCTTGTCCTTTCGCTGGGTGGCGGTGAAGGCCATCATGGGCGTCCCAAACGCGAGCCCGTTGAGGACGGCGACCGGGATAATGAGAAGCGCCGCGAGCGAGCTGATGGCGCCGAATACGACCATCACCGCGAAAAACGCGATCGCCGTGATCGCCTGCCGGATGACGAGCCAACCGATTTCACCCCCGAGCACGTTGCCAACGGTGAGCGGCGTGGCCAGCATGCCCTCGTAGGTCCGCAGCCACTGCATCTTGGCGATGATCGGATACGTCTCCTCGACGAAGGCGGTTTGCATTGTGGTTGCTGCGAGCAGGCCCGGCGCCAGAAACGCCAGGTAGCTGACGCCTTCCACCGTGCGCACCGGGCCGCGCGCGATCAAGGTGCCGAGGCCGATTCCCATCGCGGCGAGAAACAGAATCGGCGAAAGGAAGGAAACGAACATCGAGCCTTTCCAGGTGCGCCGGTACACCATCAGATGGTGTTCGATCACCCGCCAGGTTCGGGTCACTGCGACGCCGGTCATTCGATCAAGCTGCGTCCTGTGAGGTGCAGGAAGACGTCCTCGAGCGAACTCCGCCGCACCAGGATGCTCTCAGGCTGAAGGCCGCGTTGATGCACGGCGGCGGCGGCAGCGTCACCGTCCTCGGCGTAGAGAAGCACCCGGTCAGGGAGGATCTCGACCCGTTGCGCGATTCCATCGAGCTTGCCGTCGAGTGCCGGTGTGGCATCGATCGGAAAACGAAGCTCAAGCACTTCGCGGGTTGCGTACTGGTCGATCAGGCTGCGCGGAGACCCGGAGGCGACGATCCGGGCCTTGTCCATGACGACGAGCCGATCGCAGAGCTGCTCGGCCTCGTCCATGTAGTGGGTCGTGAGCACGATCGTGACGCCCTGCTGCTTGAGGCGGTAGAGCCGATCCCAAACGAGATGTCGTGCCTGCGGGTCCAGGCCGGTCGTGGGCTCGTCCAGCAACAAAATCTCGGGCTCGTTCACGAGCGCGCGTGCGATCGTCAGCCGGCGCTTCATGCCGCCGGAGAGCGGCTCGACGTCGTCGTGGGCGCGTTCCTGGAGTTGGACGAACTCGAGCAACTCCTGCGCTCGCCGGCGGGCGACGTCGCGCGGAATGTCGAAATAGCGGGCGTAGGTGATCAGGTTTTCGTCGACATGCAACTCCATGTCGAGCGTGTCAAGTTGTGGGACGACGCCGAGCCGCGCCCGAATCCGCGGCCCGTCGACGATCGGATCCATGCCCAGCACGCGCAACGTGCCGGCAGTAGGAGACGAGACGCAGCCGATCATGCGCATCGTCGAGGTCTTGCCGGCGCCGTTTGGTCCGAGAAAGCCAAACGCCTGCCCACGCTCGACATCGAAGTCGATGCCGTCCACCGCGACGAGCGCCTTGAAGCGCTTGGTCAGGCCACGGGCATGGACAAGCGCTGTTGGATGGGATGGCGTGACGGCCATGCCTCGATAGTACGGGCCTCGTGGTCGAGCAGCCATTGCTTGACCGCCAGCCCACCGGCGAAGCCGGTCAGCGCGCCGTTCGCACCGATCACGCGGTGACAGGGCAGAACGATGCAAACCGGGTTGACGCGATTCGCGGCGCCGATCGCGCGGGCGGCGGTCGGGACGCCGAGCGCGCGAGCCTGTTCGCCGTAGGTCGCGGTGGCGCCGAAGGGAATGTCCGCGAGGGCGCGCCAGGCGGCCAGCTGGAATCGCGTCCCTTCGAGATCGAGTGGAAGACCGAAACTGGTGCGGCTGCCGGCGAAGTATTCATCGAGCTGTTCGGCCGTCTTTTGCAGAACGGGATGGTCGGTGGTTCGCCGAACACGGGTCTGAATTCCGGCGCGTTGCGGTGTTTCCCTGGGCCACAGGATGGCCCGCAGGCCCCGATCGGATGCGATCAGCGTGAGCTCACCGATCGGCGTTCGATGGATCGTGCGGTAGAGCGGTTGCGTGGCTGGCATAGATGTCCTCCTCAATGATCGGCGAGAGTTGCCCAGAGTTGATGCGTCGCATAGCTGCGCCAGGGACGCCAGGCAGCGGCATGCTCCGATATCGCGCGTGGATTGCTGCCCAGGCCGAGGCGCTCGCCGGCTCGCCGGATGCCGAGATCGCCGGGCAGGAACGTGTCGGGATCGCCGAGCGCTCGCATCACGATGTACCCGGCGGTCCATTCCCCGATCCCGGGCATGGAGACGAGCGTGCGATGCACCTGCGCGCGGTCGGCCCCCGGGTCGAGTGCGAGTTCACCGCTTGCGATCGCGCCGGCAAGCGAGCCGATCGTCGACCGACGGGTCGACGGCACACCCAGCTTGGAGAGGTCCGCGGCGGCAATTCGATCGGCGGCGGGGAAGAGATGGGTGAGCGTTGGGTCCGCGATCTTGATCACATCGCCGTGCGCGGTCACGAGACGCGTCGCCAGCGTGCGCGCTGCCGCCAGTGAGACCTGCTGACCGAGGATCGCCTGCACGGCGAGCTCGGTACCGTCCACCGCGCCGGGAGCGCGGAGGCCCGGTCGACGTTTCACGAGGCGTGATAGAACGCGATCCTGCGACAGGACCTCGGCCACGCTGGTGGGGTCCGCGTCGAGGTCGAGCAGGCGGCGACACTGGCGCACGGCGCTCGTGAGATCCGCCATCGACTCGAGCTGCAGCGAGCATCCGATGTGGCCGTTCACCGGCTCGAGCGTTGCGATCCCCGCGCCGCGCGGCAAGCGGAGCGTGCGGCGGTAGGTATTGCCGGCCACCTCGGAGACGCCGGCCAGGGTCCGCACCCGAAGCCAGCCGAGCAGCGCGCTCCAATCGAGCGGAGCGCGATACGGTAAGCGAAGGCGCAGCGTGCCATGAGCCAGGTCGCCTCGTCGCCGCCCGGCCCGCCGCAGATCGCTCGGCGTCAGCGCGAACACCTCGCGCACCGTGTCGTTGAACTGCCGGACGCTGTCGAAGCCGGCCGCGAACGCGACGTCGGTAAACGCGAGATCCGTGGTCTCGATCAGCGTGCGGGCCGTCTGCGCACGCTGGGCGCGGGCGATCGCGAGCGGCCCGGCGCCGAGCTCGACGAGCATCAGTCGATGCAGGTGGCGCTCACTGACCGCGAGCCGTTTCGCGAGCCCCGCCACGCCGTCGCGATCGATGGCGCCGTCGCCGATCAGGCGCATAGCACGACCGATCAGATCGCCGCGAACGTTCCATTCAGGCGACCCGGGAGAAGCGTCGGGGCGGCAGCGCTTGCAAGCACGAAAGCCGGCGAGCTGAGCCGCAGCCGCGGTCGGGTAGAAACGGACGTGCTCGGGCTTTGGCCGGACCGGCGTGGGACAGCTCGGCCGGCAGTAGATGCCGGTCGTCGTGACGGCCGTGATGAACCAGCCGTCGAACCGCGCGTCACGGCTCTCGACCGCTCGGTAGCACCGTTCGAAGTCGAGCGGCTGGCTGGTCATGGAGTTCATTTTGACCGGCGGCCGCCGATCGTGCTAGCGGAAATCGGACATTCAGTCGGCGGCTCCGTGTTCCCGGTAGGCTGGGATCATGCGCCTGGCCTGGGGCGTGGCGGTCGCGATCGTGGTTGAGTTGTCTGCCATATTCGCCTGGATGATCAGCCAGCCTTTCGAGCCGTCGCGATTTGGGATCTTCGCTGGCGTCGTGATGCTGACGCTCGCTGCGCTCTGGCTGCTGAGTCGCGGGCGACTCGGCCCAGCACTCGAGCAAATGGGCGTGGGGAGGGCGAAGACAACAGCCGAGCGCAGACTATCGACCGTCTTCAGCTTCCTAGGACTGATCAGCATCTTGGTGATGCAGGTCGTCATCGGTCAGCGTCCACCATTCTTCGCTGCGCTCGCCTGGCTGCTGGCGACCTTCGCGGTGCTGATGGTGGCCTACGCTATGGCGCGTCGGATTCGGCGGCCAGCGGCAGGGTGACCCGTCGCGCGATTGCGAGTGCCGCGAGCGACGCCACGAACGCGAGGCCGAGCGCGCCGGCAAGACCGGCTCGTAGGGGAGCGTGCAGCGTAAGCGCGAGCGCAATGCAGCCACCGCCCAGCCCGCCGCCGACGGCCAGCGCCAACCGCTCGGCGACCTGCTGCGAGCTGATCGCGGCACCTTCGCCGCCTGCGGGGGCATCACGCATGATGACGAGGTAGGCGGACGGATACGCGATGCCCATGCCGACGCCCGCGAGCAGCCAGGCGAGGTATGAAATCAGGAGTGGCGCGTTCGCCAGCATCAGCATGATGCCCGCAATCGAGATGGTGAGGATGAGCGCGCCCGCACGGACCAACGTGACGGTCGACAGGCGATCAACGACGCGGGCCTGCCACCAGTTTCCGAGTGACCAGCTCACAGTGCCAATCGTGACGACGATGCCGGCCTCGGTGAGTGAGCGACCGCGAACCGTCGTCAGGATCAGCGGAATGAAGTATTCGGTGCTGATAAACGCGAGAACGAGAATGGCGGTCATCACGATCGCGGCTGGCATGCCGCGCTTCGCCCGCAGCGAGCCTGCCGGCAGGATCGCAAGCAGTGAGGTGATGGCCAGCGCCCCGCCGATCAGGATCAGCGGCCCGCTCAGTAATGACGGCCACGATGCACCGGTCACGACGGCCGCCAGTCCCATCGCGAGCTGCAGCGGCCAGCGCAGCGCGAGCGTATCGGTGGTCGGCGATCGTGGCAGGGTGCGAAGCCGTGGAAACGCCAGCGCGAGCGCGACGACGATCAGGGGAATGATCGAGAAGAAGGCCCAGCGCCAGCCGACCGAGCTGGCCAGCAGCGCGCCATAGGACGGACCGAGCAAGCCGGGCACGATCCAGGCGCCGGCAAGCAGGGCCAGCATTCGGGCCCTCGCCGAATCGGGGTAGGTCCGGGTCACGGCCGCCAGGGCAGCGGTGTAGGCGCCACCCGCCCCGAGACCCTGCAGGATGCGAGCAAGGACGAGCGCCTCGATACTGGGAGCGAGGCCGCAGAGCAGGGTGCCGGCAGCGAACACAACCATGAACCCGAGAAATGGGCCGGCGGCACCGCGACGGTCGGCGGCGCGTCCGCCCAGCGGCGAGGCGACGAGCGCCGCAAGCGAGAAGCCGGTGAACACCAGCCCGTAGTACTGGAGACCGCCGAGCTCGTGGCGGGCGGCGGGCATGATCGCGACGACGACCAGCGCCTCGACCGCAACGAGAAACTCGACGAGGAGAATGCCGGCGGTAAGCTGGCCCCGGCTGCCCCGGAAGAGATCGCGCCACGGCATCGGCTGGTCCACCCGGTAATGCTGACGTACGGCGGCCCATCGGCGTCAGCCAGAATGCAGGGATGCGGCTGATCATGCGCCCGCCCGGCGATGCGCTGCGTCGAGCGCTCTCGCAGCATCCGGAGCGCAGTCGGATCGATCCGGAACACGCGGCCTGGGAGCACGGGAGGTATGTGCGAGCGATCGAGGCGGCCGGGGTCGCGGTCAGCGTCCTGCCATCCGATTCGCAGCTGCCGGACGCGTGCTTCACCTGGGACACCGTGCTGGCGTTTGCCTCCGAGTCCGATGGGCAGACGGGGCTGCTGGTCGCGGCTCGACCGGGCGAGCCGTCGCGTCGAGCCGAAGTTGCCTCGGTGATGACTTGTGCGCGGCAGCTCGCGCCGCGAGCTGAGGTGGTCGAGATCTCAGCCCCCGGCACGCTGGATGGCGGCGATGTGATTACGTACGGGCGACGGATCGCGATCGGTGTCTCGGCACGAACCAATCAAGCGGGCGCTCGCCAGCTCGCCGACGCGGTGGCGCGCTTTGGTTATCGCGCCTGGCTGTGTCCGGTCGATGATCGCTTGCACCTGGCGTCGGCAGTCACGCCGCTGGGGCCTCAACGATTGATCGGGACACCATCCGGCTTCCGGTCGCTGGATGCCGGAGGCGCCGAGGTAGCGCCCGCAGAGGTCGAGCGGCTCGTGGTCGACGAGCGCGATGTGGAGGCCGCGAACGTGCTGGCCGCCGGCGGGAGGTGTTTTGTGGTCCGGGGTCATCCGGATGCGGTGTCGGTCATGGAGGCCGCCGGGGAATCGGTCGTCGAAGTGGAGCTCGACGAATTCTTGCGCGCGGACGGCGGTCCAACCTGCCTGGTGGCGCCGATCTTCTAGGCCTGCGCAGTTGACGGATTCGGTGGCAGAATTCCGGCGCGCCTGCCCGTAGAATTGTCGAGGCAGCCAATGCCCTATCAAACCCTTTACCTGAAGTACCGCTCGCAGCGATTTGGCGAGCTGGTCGGCCAGGATGCAATCGCTCAGACCCTGACGAACGCCGTGGAGCAGGGGCGTGTCGCGCACGCCTATCTGTTTTCCGGGGTCCGTGGGACCGGAAAGACCTCGACCGCCCGAATCCTGGCGAAGGCGATCAATTGTCTGAACCGCCATGGGGCTGAGCCGTGCGGCGTCTGCGCCAACTGCCTGGAGATCGCGAGCGGGGCCGCCGTGGACCTGATCGAGATCGACGCAGCCTCCAATCGTGGCATCGACGAGATCCGCGATCTGCGAGAGCGTGTCAAGTATCTTCCAGCGGTCTTGAAGGTGAAGGTGTACATCATCGACGAAGCGCACATGCTGACGACGGAGGCCTTCAATGCGCTGCTGAAGACGCTCGAGGAGCCACCCGCGCATGTGGTGTTCGTCCTGGCGACCACCGAGCCGCACAAGATCCCCCTGACGGTGGCGTCCCGCTGCCAGCGGTTCGATTTCCGCCGGATCGATACCGGAGCCATTGCCGAGCGCCTGGCGATGATCGTGCAGGAAGAAGGCGTGAAGGTGGACCCACCGAGCCTCGCGCTGCTGGCGAGGCTGGCGCGCGGATCGATGCGTGACGGGATCACGCTGCTCGACCAGCTGATTTCGCAGAGTGGCGAGGAGTTGACGATCGCCAAGACGCATGAGCTGCTGGGCTTAGCGGATCCCGACACGCTGGTGCGCCTGCTGGGGTACGTCGTTGAAGGCGATGGCGCCCGGACCCTTGGAGAACTGCAGCGTTTTTATGACGCGGGAGGCGATATCCGCCAGCTGGTCCGCAGCCTGCTTGGCGCGATCCGGGAGGCGGCATTGCGCTCGGTTGGATATCAGGATGCCGAGGGCCTGGGTGGGGCGGCCTCCGCCGGGTTGGAGAAGATCGGGCGCGCCGCCGGTCGCAACGCGCTGCTGGGGTTATGGAAGGGGCTGATGGAGATGGAGCCCGAATTGCGCAAAGGCGCCGACGCGCGCCTGTTGCTGGAGGTCACCTTGCTGTCGGAAATGGCGCAGCCGGTGCCGGCGGTCGTGGCGCCGCAGGTGGCCAGTGAGGAGGCCGCGGGCGAGCGCCTGCTCGAGCCGGCGATGGATGCCGAGCCGGCGGTCGTTGGGCCGGATGCGCGGTGGGAGGCGTTGAAGCAGAAGCTGCCCAAACCGGTCGCGAGCCTTTTGACGGACGCGCGCCTGTCGGCGGTTGGCGATGGATTGGTGCGGATCGAGTTTCGCTATCCGGCGCATGCCGACCTGATGGGCACCCCGCGGAATCGCGAGACGCTGCTCACGGTTGTCCGTGAAGTGTTTGGAGCCGACGCCCGCGTCGAGCTGGTTGCGGAAGCGCGCAAACCGGCGGCGACAGTCGCGCCCGTGCGTCCTGGCCCCTCGATCGCCGACGATCCGCTGGTCAAGGAAGCCATGAACCGGTTTGATGCCACCAATGTGCGGGTCACCCCGCGAGGGAGGGCGTAGTGGGACAGCAGTTCAAGATGCTCAAGCAGCTCCAGCAAATGCAGGCGCGGATGGCGAAGGTCCAGGAAGAGCTTGGTGAGAAGACCGTGACCGGGACCGCCGGCGGCGGCGTGGTCGAGGTGGTGGCCAACGGGCACCAGAAGTTGTTATCGGTGACAGTCAAACCCGAGGTAGTCGACCCGGCCGACGTCGAGATGCTGCAGGACCTGGTGCTCGCGGCGGTGAATGACGCGCTCGACAAGGCGCGCGAGCTCGCGGGCAAGGAAATGGGCGCGCTGACCGCGGGCATGGGGCTGCCTCCCGGCTTGATGGGCTGAGGTCGGGCTCGGTGGCTGAGGTCCCGCCGGCGCTGGCCCGGGTTATGGAAGAGCTCGGCCGCTTGCCAGGCATTGGGCCGAAGACGGCCCAGCGATTATCCTTCTTTATATTGCGGGCGCCGCGAGAGTCGGTCGAGCGACTGGCGACGGCCCTGGTCGAGGTTAAAGCCCGAATTCGGTTCTGCAATGACTGCTTCTTTATCGCCGAAGGGGACCGGTGCACCATCTGCCTGTCGGCGCGGCGGGATCGGAGTGTCCTGTGCGTGGTCGAGGAGCCACTGGATGTAATGGCCATCGAGCGGACGGGGGAATATCACGGGCTCTACCACGTGCTGCAGGGAGCGCTGTCGCCAATCGACGGGATCGGCCCCGGGGAGCTGAAGATCCGGGAGCTGGTAGTACGGCTGCAGCGAGAGCCGGTGTCGGAAGTGATCCTGGCGACTGACCCTGACATGGAGGGGGAGGCGACGGCGGCCTACCTGGCCGAACAGCTGGCACCGCTGGGGGTTCGAACTTCGCGGCTGGCGCATGGCCTGCCGGTTGGCGGCGAGCTCGAGTATGCGGACGAGTTGACCCTGGCCCGAGCCTTCTCGGGCCGGCAGGCGTTTTAGATGGCCGAAGTCGACGAGGAGCGGGAGGTCGCCTGGCTGGCGATGCCGGAGAAGGCGCCGGTCATGGATCAGGCCGGCCAGGAGATCGGCCGAGCCGAGGAGCTCCTGGGAGACAAGGAGGAGGACATCTTCCACGGGATCGTGGTCAAGCTCAGCCGAGGGGGCCAGCGCGTGGAGGTGCGGGCGGATCGGATCCCGAAGATCACGACGCAACGGGTATATACGGACCTGGCGGAGGAGGAACTCGAGGGGCTGCCGGAGTATCGGTAGCTGAGGCTCGGCCGGGGGCGCGGCCCCGGGGGCGGCCTTGCGTGGCGGGTTGGTTTAGCGGGGCGCCGCCTGGGGTAGGTTTTTGGGGCGTCCGTACGTTCTTGACAATTGCGCAGCCCGATGGGGTATCATTCTCAAGCTGCCCGAGCGGCGGGAGGTAATCCTGCGCTTTAGATGTCTTGGGCCCGGCGAGCACCTTAACAATTGAAGAGTGGAACGGACTTCTCCGAGAAGGCCCTTCGAAATGTCGTAGGGACCCTGATTCGATTCTTTAACCTCAGCCCTGTTGGGTCGAGGTTTTTAACGGAGAGTTTGATCCTGGCTCAGGATTAACGCTGGCGGCGTGCCTGACACATGCAAGTCGAACGGGTGCTAATTGCCCGCAAGGGTGATTAGCGCTAGTGGCGGACGGGTGAGTAACACGTGGGCAACCTGCCTGAGAGTGCAGAATAACCCTGCGAAAGCAGAGCTAATACTGCATGTGGTTGT
>DATASI010000138.1:0-19104 GCA_036269255.1 Candidatus Dormiibacterota bacterium | reverse complement strand
GGCTTAGCGCCATAACCTGTTGCCCGGCGGGGCTCCCGCCCAGGGTTAGAGATTGGCGCGCGGAGAAAGGGTTCCTTTCTTCGGACCCCAACCCCTAACCCACAAGACGACGGAACCGCCTGGGCCGGCTGCCACATCAATGTTGCGTGCCGCGAAATCGCGGCCCAGGAGGAATTCGTGAATCAAACACAAATCGAAATCGGTGGGCGGACGATAACCGTCGAGACCGGCAAGGTCGCCCAGCAAGCATCGGGCGCCGTGACCATTCGCAGCGGCGACACGATGCTGCTCGTGACGGCCACGATGGCCGCGGCCCCGCGCGAGGGGATCGACTTCTTTCCCTTAACCGCGGACTACGAAGAGAAGCTCTATGCCGCCGGCAAGATCCCGGGCGGCTTCATCCGCCGCGAGGGCCGTCCCTCAGAGCAGGCCATTCTCAATAGCCGGCTGATGGACCGGCCGATCCGCCCGCTGTTTCCCAAGGACTTCCGCAACGACGTTCAGGTCGTCGCCACGGTCCTCTCGGTTGACCAGGACGCCGACCCGGCAATCCTGGCGATCAACGGCGCCTCGCTGGCGCTGTCGATCTCGCCGATCCCCTTCCAGGGGCCCATCGGAGCGGTCCGGATCGGCTTGCTGGATGACCAGCTGACCGTGAACCCGCCGGTGAACCGGATGGACGAGAGCAAGCTCGACCTGGTGGTCGCCGGAACGCGTGAGGCCATCATCATGGTCGAGGCCGGTGCCAAAGAGGTGCCGGAAGAGCAGATCGTCGAAGCGCTGCGGGTCGCGCACCGGGAGATCATCCGCCTCTGCGAGATGCAAGATGCGTTCGCCCGGGAGGTCGGGAAGCCCAAAGTCCAGGTGCCGGAGAGCCCGAAGGATCCGGAGATCGACCAGGCGGTCGATCAGTTCCTGGCCGAGCGGCTCGACCAGGCGCTCTTCAATCCCAACAAGGCCCTGCGCGAGTCGGCGCTTGACGACCTGAAGAAAGAAACGATCGCCGAGCTTGGCCCACGCTTCGCCGACCGGCTGCCATACCTGTCGAAGAGTTTCGACGCCAAGGTCAAAGAGCGGGTGCGCGGCAAGATCCTCGACGAGGGGCTGCGGCCCGACGGGCGGAAGACGACCGAGATCCGGCCGATCACGTGTGAGGTAGGCATCCTGCCCAGAACCCACGGGTCGGCGCTCTTTACCCGCGGCCAGACGCAGGCGCTGAGCATCGTCACCCTGGGTTCCATCGGTGACAAGCAGAAACTCGATGGCCTCGGCCTCGAGGAGTTCAAGCGCTTCATGCATCACTACAACTTCCCGCCGTACAGCGTCGGCGAGGCGCGGCCGCTGCGCTCGCCCGGCCGCCGAGAGATCGGCCATGGGGCGCTCGCCGAGCGCGCGCTCTTGCCGGTGGTACCGAGTGAGGAGGAGTTCCCCTACACGATCCGTATCGTGACCGAGATTCTCTCGTCCAACGGATCGACCTCGATGGCCAGCGTGTGCGGTTCCAGCCTGGCGATGATGGACGCGGGCGTCCCGACCAAGGGACAGGTGGCCGGCATCGCGATGGGCCTGATCACCGGTAACGGCAAGGTCGCCGTGCTGAGTGATATCCAGGGCCTGGAGGATGCGCTCGGCGACATGGACTTCAAGGTCGCGGGGACCCGCAACGGGGTGACCGCGATGCAGATGGACATGAAGATCAAAGGCATCAGCATCGAGACCATGGCCGGCGCGATTCAGCAGGCCAAGGACGGACGCTTCTTCATCATGGACAAGATGGATGCGGCACTCAGCCGGCCGCGCTCGTCGATGTCGCAATATGCGCCGCGGATGGTCACCGTGCAGATCCACCCCGACAAGATCCGCGAAGTGATCGGCCCCGGCGGCAAGATGATCCGCAAGATCATCGAAGACTCGGGTGTGACGAGCATCGACATCGAAGACGATGGCCGGGTGGTCATCGGATCGGTCAATGGTGAGTCAGCCGAGAAAGCCCAGAAGATGATTCAGGAGCTCACCGGCGAGGTCGAGGTCGGCAAGAACTACAAGGGCAAGGTGGTACGGGTGATGCCGTTCGGCGCCTTCGTACAGATCCTGCCCAACGTCGACGGCCTGGTGCACATCAGCCAGCTGGCTGAGGATCGCGTCGGCCGGGTCGAGGATGTGGCCAACGTCGGCGATGAGATCGAGGTAAAGGTCACGGAGGTCGATCGCCAGGGCCGCGTCAACCTGTCCCGCAAGGCGGTCCTCCAAGAAGCCAAGGGCATCACCAATGGCGACTGGATCGTCACTGACCGCGACCGTGGCGGTCCCCGCCGCGAAGGCGGAGGCGGCGGTGGTGGCGGATACCGCGGCGGCGGCGATCGCGGACCACGGCGTGATTTCGATCGCGCCGGCTCGAGAGGTCACGACAGCCGTAGTTAAACCTGTGGAAAAGCCGTATGCCGGGAGCGTGATCCCGGCATACAATGGCGCCCGGTTTGGACTTCGTCGATCTGCAGAGCCTGAGCTCCGCGGTGCATCAATGCCGGCTCTGTCCCCTCGGGCATTCACGGACAAAGGCGGTACCGGGTGTGGGCCCGGCGAGCGCCCGAATCATGATCGTGGGCGAGGCGCCCGGCCAGAACGAGGACCAGCAGGGCGAGCCCTTCGTCGGCGCCGCGGGGAAGCTGCTCGACCAGCTGCTCAAAGGCATCGGCCTATCTCGGGCCGACGTGTTCATCACCAACATCCTCAAATGCCGGCCGCCCGGCAACCGCGATCCGATGCCGATGGAAGTCCAGGCCTGCTCGCCGTATCTGGACCAGCAGCAACGCCTGATCCAGCCGGAGGTCATTCTGCTGCTGGGACGGCATGCGCTGGCGCGGCTGCTGCCGGGCCACGACTCCATCTCCCGCGTGCACGGTAAGGTGATCGTGAAGGACGGCGTAACCTATGTTCCGATCTACCACCCGGCGGCCGCGCTCTACAACAGCTTCCTTATGGGGCCGCTCGAGCAGGATTTCAAAGCTGTGAAGGCACATCTCGACCGGATGGAGGAGCGGCGCCGGGCGATCGCGGCGGCTTCCCTGCCGGTTAACAAACCGGAGGAGCAGCTCACCCTTTTTGGCTAAGCGACCAGGATTGCGCGTCATCCCGCTCGGAGGCTTGGGCGAGATCGGACGCAACATGATGGTTCTCGAATACGACGACAGCATCGTCGTGGTCGATGCCGGCCTGATGTTCCCCGAGGAAGAGATGCTGGGGGTCGATCTCGTTCTGCCCGACGTGACCTACCTGGCCGAGCGAAAAGACAAGGTGCTGGCCTACCTCACGACTCACGGCCACGAGGACCACGTCGGCTCGTTGCCCTATATCCTGCCCCGCGTACCGGCGCCGGTGTATGGCAGCCGCCTGACGCTGGGCCTCATCAAGAACAAGCTGCGGGAGCACCGGGTGATCGAGCAGGCGGACCTGCGCGAGATCAAAGCCGGCGACGTCATCGAGCTCGGCCCGTTCAAAGTGGAATTCATCCACGTCGCGCACAGCATCCCGGACACGACCGCGCTGGCGATTCAGACTCCGGCCGGAATGGTGGTGCACTCGGGCGACTTCAAGATGGACCAGACGCCAGTCGACGGCCGGCCCACCGATATGGCCCGCCTCTCCAACGTCGGCGACCACGGCGTCCTGCTGCTGATGTCGGACAGCACCAATGCCGAACGCGACGGCTTCACGCCGTCGGAGCGGACCATCGGCGATGCTTTCCACGAGCTGTTCGGCCAGTGCCCCGGGCGGATCATCGTCTCGACCTTCGCCTCCAACATCTATCGCATCCAGCAGGTCCTCAACACCGCCGCGGGATATCACCGCAAGGTGGCGGTCATCGGCCGGTCGATGGTCAACAACCTGACGATTGCCCAGGAGCTCGGGTACATCCAGATGCCGGGCGACATCATGATCAAGGTCCAGGACATCAACAAGGAGCCCGACGAGAAGCTCGTCATCCTCTCCTCCGGGAGTCAAGGCGAGCCGCTCTCAGCGCTGACGCGCATCGCGGCGCAGGAACACCCGCAGGTCAAGCTCAAGGCGGGTGACACCGTGATCCTCTCGGCGACGCCCATTCCCGGCAACGAGGAACTGGTCTCGCGGACGATCAACAACTGCTACAAGCATGGCGCGCGCGTCTTCTATTCAGCGCGCAACCGGGTGCACGCCTCGGGTCACGCCAGCCGCGAGGAGCTGAAGCTGATGCTGAACCTGGTCAGGCCCAAATTCTTCATGCCGGTGCATGGCGAGTTCCGGCACCTCGCGCTTCACTCGGAGATCGCCCAGGACGTTGGCATCCCGAAGGACCGGATCATCGTCACCGACGACGGCAACAACGTCGAGGTTGGCGATGGCGTGCCGCATTTCGGGAACAAGGTACCCGCCGGCTATGTCTTCGTCGATGGCCTGGGGGTCGGCGACGTCGGCTCGGTGGTGCTACGGGACCGGCGCGTGCTCTCCCAGGACGGAATCTTCATCGTCATCGTGACCGTCGACAAGGACACAGGCAAAGTCGTTTCCGGACCCGACCTGATTTCACGAGGCTTCGTGCACCAGCAGACCTCGGATGCCCTGCTCGACTCGGCGCGCCAGCAGGTGCTCACCACAATCGATGGCAAAGCCGGCAAGGGACCGCCGGAGTGGCAGGTGATCAAGGGCTCGATCAGGGACTCGCTGAGCAGGTTCCTCTACGAGCAGATGAGGCGCCGGCCGATGATCATCCCGATCGTCGTCGAAGTCTAGAGCGTGGGCCGTAACATCGATACGTAATAACCGGTATGAAATCGGCGATCGTCGTTGTCATCACGTTCGTCGCTCTGCTGACCGCCGCCTGTGGCTCGATCAACTACGGACCAGGCTCGAGCTCATCACCGGCTGCGAGCTCCAGCACGCGCAGCGGGTATTAGGCGCGCAGGCTAGTCGGGGTTGATCGGCTCGCCCGTATAGCTGTCGACGTTCCGGTCCACGGCGCCAGGTGGATTCTCGGTGATATGGACCGCCGCTTCCTCGGCACTGGGATAGACCTCGTCGTCGGCAAGCTCGGCGTCCAGGGCATCCCCGGTTTCGGGCTCGTCGTCTACGACCAGAGCCGGCTGGTCATCCGCGCGAACCCGATCCGGCCGTTCTGCCCTGAGGCGGTGATCGAGGTCGTCCTGGTGGAGAACCCGGCGGGCAACCGACCGATCCCGCGGCGGCCAGATCCCTTCCTGGGCGTCGCCGGTTAACTCCTTTTCGTGCAGAGCGCCCTCGAGCGGCGGGATACCTTCCGAGTCGAGGTCTTCGTTTTCAGGTAGCTCTTCTTCGTTGGCCATAAACCCCGTTATACGCGTCGGGGCCATTGGCGTGCGAGCCTAGCGCTCCTCCCGGAGGTCGAGGTCCTCAACCGGATCCCCGGTATAGCTGTCAATCTTCTTATCGACTGCTCCCGGCGGATTGCTCGTGATGTGCATTGCCGCTTCCTCGGCGCTTGGATATCCGCCTTCGTCGCCCAGCTCTGAGTCGAGGTCGCCACCGGTATCGGTGCCGTCGTCGAGCACGCGGACTTCCTCCTGGTCAGCACGAACCACGTCCGGGCGCTCTTCCGCCAGCCGCTCGTCGAGGGTGTCCTGGTGGTAGTAGTCGTCGGGCGCCTGCTTGTAGTCGCGCGGGGCAATCTCGCCCTCTTGCGCGTCGCCGGTGATCTCCTTGCCCGGCAGGGCGCCGATCAGGTCGGGCTGCCCTTCCGAGTCGAGATCCTCGTTTTCAGGAAGCTCGCCGCGCGGCACTCGCTTTGGGCCGGGCGCCGCATCTAAGTCAGGAATGCCGCTGGTATCCAGGCCATCATCGTCGACAGTTTCTCGATCTCGCTTTGCCATGCCCCATTTATACTCCCGTGCCCTGCTCCTCCTTTACGTGGGGCTTTTCGTTCCACTGCCATCCGGCTAGAATGCAGCCATTCGTCCCAGCCATCGTCGTAGCAGCACGGCTATGAAAACTCGGCGGAAGCGGATCGCCCGCCCCAGGCGCGCCAGTTCGAAGCAGCGCTTTCGGATCAAGGCGCCCCGCCTGCCGAATCTGGAAGTCTCCAAGGGTCAGCAGCGCGAGCTTGCGGGCATCGGCTTCTTGCTCCTCGCCGGACTGCTGGTGCTCGCCGTGCTCCTTCAAACCAGCGGGTCGGCGATGCACATCCTCCGGGGTGGGCTGCTGGGTCTCTTCGGCTGGGGCGTCATCTTCCTCATTCTCGCGGCGGCTGCGGCAGCCCTCGAACTGCTGACACCCTGGATCGAAAACGTCACCTGGGGACGCGGCCTCGGCATCGCGCTGCTGGTCGTCAGTGCCCTCGGCCTGCTTCAGCTTTCGGGCGGCGGAAATGGCGGATCCGTCGGTCGGGTCGAAGGCGAAACGCTCCGCAGCCTTGCCGGAACGCCGGGCAGCATCCTTATTCTTTGCGCCGTCTTCCTTGGCGCGCTGGTGCTTGCCTTCGACATCTCGCTCCGGGGCATCCTCGAGGCCTTGCAGGAGCACTATCTCGAGAACCGTCCGGACACTTCCTCGAAGAAGGTCGCTAAGGTCAAGAAGCTCGAGCCGGTTGCGGCGCAGAATCGAGTCGTCCGGCCGCAGCCGGATGAGCCCGTGCTGGTCCCAATCAACGGGGTGGCGGCGCCGACGGCCCCCGAGAGCCCTGTGGCGATTCCAGCCGCAGCTGTCCTTTCGCGCGCCGAGCTCGATGCCGTCCCCGACGAGGAACCCGTCGCGCCGCGACGCCGCCGCGACGCTACCACATCAGCCCCCGTGCTCGCGGTTGTCCCAAACGAAGCCGTCGCTGCGCCGGCAGTGGCCGAGGATGAGGTCCAGCGGGTCTGGGGCAAGCCCGATTTAAGCCTGCTCGACACGGTCACGGTTCGCAAAGAACGGCTGCACGATGAGATCAAGGCGAACATCCACCTGATCGAGCAGACCCTGGCCAGCTTCGATGTGCAGGCGACGGTGATCGGTGTTAACTCCGGTCCCTCAGTGACGCAGTACGAGCTGCAACCTGGCGTGGGCGTTCCCGTCCGCAAGATCACCGCCCTGCAGAACGACCTCGCGCTGGCGCTCTCGGCGGCGATTCGGATCCAGGCGCCGATCCCGGGCAAGCCGGCGCTCGGCATCGAGGTGCCCAATAAAGCGACCAGCCTGGTGACTCTGCGGGAGATCATCCAGACGCCGACCTTCCAGAACGACAAGACGCTGCTGTCGCTGGCCATCGGCACCGACGTCTCGGGCACCACCGTGGTCGGCGATTTGACGCGCATGCCGCACCTGCTGATCGCCGGCGCCACGGGCTCCGGCAAGAGCGTCTGCATCAATGCCCTGATTGCCGGCCTGCTCTTCCAGGCCACCCCGGAGGAGTTGAAGTTCATCCTGATCGATCCGAAGCGAGTCGAGTTCTCGCTCTATCAGGACATGCCCCATCTGCTGGTGCCGGTGGTCACCGAGTCCGACCATGCCGTGTCGGCCCTGCGCTGGGCGGTCGCCGAGATGGAGAACCGCTACAAGCTGTTCGCCTCGCACACGGTTCGCAACATCGCCGACTTCAATGGCCGTGCCGACGAGATGGGACTCAGTCCGCTGCCCTACATCGTGATCGTCATCGATGAGCTTGCTGACCTGATGATGGTTGCGGCCGGCGAGATCGAGGAGTTGATCTGTCGGATCGCCCAGCTGGCCCGGGCGGTCGGCATCCATCTGATGGTGGCGACCCAGCGGCCTTCCGCCGACATCATCACCGGCCTGATCAAGGCCAACATTCCCTCTCGCATCGCCTTTGCGGTCAGCTCGAGCATCGATTCGCGGGTCATTCTCGACGAGACCGGCGCCGAGAAGCTGCTTGGTCGCGGTGACATGCTCTACCTGCCGGTGGAGGCGGGGAAGGCCACCCGGCTGCAAGGCGTCTTCGTTTCGGATCGAGAGATGAAGTCGATCATCGACTTCTGGAAGGGCCAGGGCAGGCCGCAGTACCAGGAAGAGATCTTCAACGTGGAAGCCACCGTCTCCTGGGCGAAGGAGGGCACCAAACGTGACCCGCTGTTCGCCAAGGGCGCCCACGTGGTCGCCACCGAGGGCCGCGCCTCGGTCTCCCTGCTCCAGCGCAAGCTCAATGTCGGCTACACCCGGGCGGCCAGGATCGTCGACCAGCTGGCCGATCACCGGGTGATCGGGCCCTACGAGGGCAGCAAATCGCGAGAAGTCTTGATGAACCTGCTCGAGGTCGACGAGCTGGTCAAAGACCTGGACGACGCGAACTAACTTGGGCGACCTGTTGATAACTCCGACAGGCAGCTGTCAAAACGCCCCGGTACGATAGGCCCCAATGGCTCAGGATTATTCGTTCGACGTGGTCTCGCAGTTCGATCGGCAGGAGCTGGTCAACGCGGTCAATCAGGCGCAGCGCGAAATCGTCACGCGCTACGACTTCAAGGACAGCGGCGCCAGCATCGATCTGGGCGAGACCGAGATCACGCTCAGCGCGCCGAGCGATTTCAAGCTGAAGGCCATGGTCGACGTCCTGCAGAGCAAGCTGATCAAGCGCCAGCTGTCGCTCAAGATCCTCAAGCCGGGCCCGATCGAGCCGGCCGCCAAGGGCACGGTGCGCCAGAAGCTGGAACTGCAGCAGGGGATCGATGACGAGCTGGCGCGCAACCTGGTCAAGCAGATCAAGCAGGTGTCGCCCAAGGTCCAGCCGCGCATCCAGGGAGATGCGATTCGCGTGTCCAGCCGGGAAAAGGATTTGCTCCAGCAGGTCATCCAGTCGTTGAAGGCGAGTGACACGCCGGTGCCGCTGCAGTTCATCAACTACCGGTGAATGATGGCGCCCGATCCCGAGAGCTTTGCGCTGGCGCAGCGGGTGGGCGAGCGGCTTCGTCAGCTGGGCCGCTGGCTGGCGGTGGCCGAATCCTGCACCGGCGGGCTGCTGGGCGGAGCCCTGACCGACGTTCCTGGCAGCTCCGCCTACTTCCTTGGCGGAGTGATCAGCTATGCGGACCGGGTCAAGATCGAGCAGCTGCAGGTCCCGGAGGAGACCGTTCGCCGCTACGGTGCGGTCAGCGAGCAGACCGCCGCGGCGATGGCCGTGGGCGTCCGGCAGCTACTGAGGGCGGACATCGGCGTCTCCATCACGGGCGTAGCTGGACCCAATGCCGAGGGCTTGAAACCGGCCGGTTTGACCTTTATCAGCGTGGCGGCCGGCACGCTGACGACCCATCAATTTCAGTGGACCGGCGACCGCTGGGACAACCGGCGGCGCTCGGTGTTGGCGGCTCTCGAGCTTCTGGTCCAGGCTCTCGAGCACTAGCGTTGACAGTAACACAAATCCGTATTACAGTTGGCGTGGACCAGCCGCGTAACTGAAAAGAAGGGAGCATATGTCGGAGAAAGAGCGGGCACTCACGGCCGCCGTCAGTCAGATCGAGCGCCAGTACGGGAAGGGCGCGATCATGAAACTGGGAGAGGCCGCCACCCAACGCAATATCGATGTCAGTCCCACCGGCTCGCTGACGCTGGACATGGCGCTCGGCGTCGGCGGCATCCCGCGGGGCCGCGTGGTGGAAATCTACGGACCGGAGTCATCGGGGAAGACGACGCTGGCCCTGCACGTGATCGCCCAGGCGCAGAAGAAGGGGGGCGTCGCCGCCTTCATCGACGCCGAGCATGCGCTCGACCCGGTCTACGCCGGCCACATCGGGGTCAAGACCGAGGACCTCCTGATCTCGCAGCCGGATACCGGCGAGCAGGCGCTCGAGATCGTCGACGTGCTGGTGCGCTCCGGTGCGGTCGACGTGATCGTCATCGACTCCGTCGCCGCGCTGGTTCCCAAGGCCGAAATCGACGGCGAGATGGGGGACAGCCACGTGGCGCTGCAGGCGCGCCTGATGTCGCAGGCCCTGCGCAAGCTGACCGGCGCCATCTCCAAGTCCAGCACCTCGGTGATCTTCATCAACCAGCTGCGCGAGAAGGTCGGCATCATGTTCGGCAACCCCGAAGTGACGACCGGCGGCCGGGCGCTGAAGTTCTATGCCTCGATCCGACTGGACATCCGCAAGATCGACTCGATCAAGAATGGTCTGGACGTCACCGGCAACCGGGTCAAGGTCAAGGTCGTCAAGAACAAGGTCGCGCCGCCCTTCCGCTCGGCCGAGTTCGACATCCTCTATAACGAGGGCATCTCCTACTGGGGGAGCGTGCTCGACGCTGCGGTGGACGCCACCCTGGTGGACAAGGCCGGCTCCTGGTTCTCCTACAACGGCCAGCGCCTGGGCCAGGGCCGGGATCAGACGCTCCAGTTTCTCAAGGCGAATCCGAAGCTGGGTGAAGAATTCATCGGTCGCCTCAAGGAGAAAGCCGAGAAAGCCATCCTCCAGCCCGCGTGAGAACCGGCCGGGCGGGTCGCGGCCGTCCGGCAACCGCAAGGGAGCCCGAGAGCGTCGAGGCGGCGTACGAGCAAGCGGTCAAGCGGTTGGCGCGTCAGCCGCAATCTCGGGCGATGCTCCGCCAGCGGCTCTTGCAGGCCGGATACGCCGAGGCTGCGGTCACCGCCGCGCTCGACCAGGCGGAGCGGCATGGCTACCTCAACGACCGCGAGTTTGCGCAGGCGCTGGTCCGGCGCCGGGCTAGCTCGCGGGGCCATGGCCTGATCGCCCAGGAGCTGCGGGCCAAGGGCCTCGAGGGCTGGGCCGCCGAGCCCGCCCTGGCCACCGTTGATGCCGAAGCCGAGCTGGCGCGCGCCCTGGCCGTGGGCCGGGGGTTGCTCGGCCGCCGGACCTTAGCCGATCCGGAGGCGTTGCTTCAGTTTCTCGCCCCGAAGCTGGCCCGGCGCGGGTTTGGCAGCGGGCTCGTCTATCGGGCCTGCCGCACCCTGGCCGCCGAGTGGCAGGCGGCACGTTTGTTTGACGAACAGAATGAACACAACTAGAATGGTCAAGATTTTGTCGCCTAGTAACGACTAGTCCCGCCGCGCTCACGCGCGGTGAGCAGAACGTTCACAAGTCCATAAGCGAGGTGTAACGATGCCCATTCCATTTCTCCTGGTCGGGGTTGTGGTGGGCGCGGCACTGGGTGCCCTCGTCGCCTATCTGTGGATCGGCAATGCCAACCGGCAGCGCGATATCACGTCCAACGCGGAACGCGAGAAGTTGCTGGCGGATGCCGAGACCCAGATGAAGGAGATGGTCCTCGAGGCCAAAGAGGAAGCCCACCGCGTTCGCATGTCCCTGGAACAGGAGGTCCGCGACGCACGCGCTGAGACCCAACGTTCGGAACGCCGGGTCCAGCAGAAAGAAGAATCGATCGATCGGAAACTCGAAGACCTCGACCGCAAAGAGCAGGCGGTCAACGCCAAAGAGCTGGAAATCGGGAGGACCAGGGAGCGCGTCAACGATGCCCTTGCCCAGCAAGTCAAAGAGCTGGAGCGCATTTCAAGCATGACGCGAGCGGAAGCGAGGACCGTGATCCTCGGCAACCTTGAAAAAGAACTCAGCCAGGAAATCGCCCAGAAGATCCGTGCCGGCGAAGAGACCGTCAGGGAAGAGAGCGAGAAACGCGCCCGGAACATCCTGGTGACCGCGATGCAGCGGGTCGCGGCAGAGCAGACGGCCGAAACCTCGGTCTCGGTGGTCGCCATTCCCAGCGACGAGATGAAGGGCCGGATCATCGGCCGCGAAGGGCGCAACATTCGAGCGCTCGAGCACGCCACCGGGGTCGACCTGATCATCGACGACACTCCCGAAGCCGTCATCCTCAGCGGCTTCGACCCGGTTCGCCGCGAGGTGGCACGGGTGGCGCTCAATCATCTGCTCGTCGACGGCCGGATCCATCCGGCCCGGATCGAGGAGATGGTGCAGAAGGCTCGCGGCGACGTCCAGAACCGTATTCGTGAGGAGGGCGAACAAGCGATGTTCGAGACCGGGGTCACCGGTCTGCACCCGGAGCTCGTCAAACTGCTGGGGACGCTGGCATTTCGAACCAGCTACGGCCAGAACGTCCTCACCCACAGCAAAGAGGTTTCCTTCCTCGCCGGCATGGTGGCGTCCGAGATCGGCGCGGACGTTCCGATGGCGCGGGAAGCCGGATTGCTGCACGACATCGGCAAGGCCGTCGACCACGAGGTCGAGGGATCGCACGCCATCATCGGCGGCGAACTCCTCAAACGGTTGGGCAAGCCGGACCTGCTGGTCAATGCCGTGGCCGCCCACCACATGGATGTCGACCCGACCAGCCTGGAAGCGGTCCTGACGATCGCCTGCGATGCCGTCTCAGCGGCCCGACCGGGCGCCCGCCGGGAGACACTGACGACCTACATCAAGCGGCTGGAGAAGCTCGAGAGCATCGCCAACGACTTCGAAGGCGTCGAGAAATCGTTCGCCATTCAAGCCGGCCGCGAGATCCGCATCATCGTCAAACCCGAGACCATCGACGATAGCCGGGCCCAGATCCTGGCCCGCGACATCGCCAAGCGAATCGAAGGCGAGTTGAGCTACCCAGGACAGATCAAGGTCACCGTAATCCGCGAGACGCGGATCGTCGAATTCGCCAAGTAAGCGAGAGAGGCGGCCCCATGTGGGGTCGCCTCTTTTATTTCGGCAGATTCGCGAGCGCTTCGCGCATGCCGGCGCGGAAGGCCGTTGCGCCTGACTGGGCCGGGTGCCTGACGTATTGGGCGCCGGGTAGGGCGGCGCAGGCGATCCGGCCCACCCCGATCAGCATTCGCGGTTCGAGGATGGCGATCAGGCGGTCGACATAGCTCTTGCCGGCGGCGACCTCCTCACGAGTCGGCCGGCGGTTCGACAACGGCGAGCGCGGCAGATAGGGATGGGTTGGAACGGTGTTCCAGAGGATCACGCGCTGCTCGGCGCCGAGCTCTTCGAGCGTCCCGTGCACGATCGTGCCCGACGGCTCTTTCCACGGTCGCGGTCGCCGGCTCGTTCGAGCATAGGGGTCGCCCCAGCGCAGCAGGTCGAACTCGCTGGTAAACGCAATCCCCGACCAGCGCATCCCCTGGTATCCTGCCGCCTCGCCGACGGCGAGGATGTCGGCGCCGTCGCGCGCCTCGAGATATCGAAGAAGATTCCGTTGCCGGATCGCCTGCGCATCGGGCAGATCGTCGGGGCTTGCTTCGCGGAATTGATTGAAGGTGGTGCCGATGGTTGCGCCGGCCAGGTCCCGGATCACGGCCGCGATCGCGGCACCCTTGTTAGGATCGGCCAATGGTGGTGACCGTGCTGGCGATCGGCGACATCATCGGGAGGCCCGGGCGCGAGGCGGTCGCCAGGCTGCTGCCGCCGCTGCGGCGAGAATTCGGAATCGACCTGGTGGTTGCCAATGGCGAGAATGCCGCCGGTGGCTTCGGCCTTACCCCGAAGATCGCCGATGACCTCTTCGGTCTGGGGATCGACGTTCTCACCTCAGGCAACCACATCTGGGACCAGCGCGAGATGATGACCGGCTTTGATCACCGGCCGATCCTTCGCCCGCACAACTATCCGGCGGGCGCGCCGGGAAAGGGTTGGTTCTGCTATGACCTGGGCGAAAAGGGCCAGGTGCTGATCGGCAACGTCCAGGGCCAGCTCTTCATGCCGCCGATCGACTCGGCGTTCAAGGCCGCCGACGAGATCCTGCGCCAGGGTGCCGGCACGCGGATGGTCCTGATGGACATTCATGCGGAGGCAACCTCGGAGAAGATCGCCCTGGGCTGGCACCTTGATGGGCGGGCCAGCTTCGTGTTCGGGACCCACACGCATGTTCCCACCGCCGACACCAGGATCTTTCCCGAAGGGACCGGCTTCGTTGCCGACCTGGGCATGGTCGGTCCGCGGGATTCCGTGATCGGCATGGATCGCGAGGCCAGCCTGCAACGCTTCCTGACCGGCGTGCCCTACCGCTTCAAGGTCGCCGACGGACCGGTGCAGTTCAACTCGGTGCTGGCGCGAATCGATGCCCTTTCGGGCAGGGCGGCCAGCGTCGAGCGGGTCGATCGCGAGATTCCGGCCCTTTAGGCGCTTGACGACCCCTGCACTTGGGGTTAAGGTGTCGTGGGGCAAGCAGGCGTTCGGTCACGCATCCCTAGAATAGATGGACACTCTGGAAACCACATCCACATCGAACGGCTCGACAAGGGAGAAGACGTTATCCGCCAGCCCGGCTGCCGGCGTACCCCGGACGACCCGCGCGGCGATTGAGATCCTGAAGGTCTCTGCCACCTCCAAGCCCGTGGCGGTCGCCGGTGCCATCGCCGGCGTGGTTCGCAGCCAGACGCGGGTTGAGGTGCAGGCGATTGGCGCCGGCGCGATCAACCAGGCGGTCAAAGCGATCGCCATCTCGCGCGGTTATGTCGCGGCGGGCGGCATCGACCTGGTCTGCATCCCATCCTTTATAGATATCTCGATCGACGGTGAGGAGCGGACCGGAATCCGGCTCTTGGTCGAGTCCCGCTAAACTCGGTCGGTGCCCGAACCGACCGCACCTCCCCGGCTTCGACTTCCAGGCGCACCATTAACCCTCGAGCCGCCGGGCTTCGCGCGACCGCGCCGTAACGGGCACAAGCGCCCGCCGTCCGGCCAGCGCTTCCATCTCTGGGTAAGCGGTTGCCAGATGAACGAGTCCGACGCCGATTACCTGACCCAGGGATTGACGGCCGCGGGCTTCACGGCCGTGAGCGACCTGGACCACGCGGACATCGCCATCCTGGTGACCTGCTCGGTCCGGCAGAACGCGGAGCAGAAGGCGTACGGCCGCTTCCGCGAGCTCAAGGGCTGGAAGCGTGCGCGCGCCGGCCGGGCGATCGCGATGACCGGATGCATGGCCAACCGGGAAAAGGATCGGCTCTTCGAGCGCCTGCCGGATCTCGATTACCGCTTCGACATGCGCCAGTACGAGACCTTCATCCAGGACCTGCAAGGTGAATATGAAACCGATCCCGCCCAGACCGGCGGCGCGGTGCTGCAGCATGGCCTGACCGCCTATGTCCCGGCGATCTTTGGCTGCAACGAGGTCTGCAGCTTCTGCATCGTCCCCTTCGTCCGCGGCACCGAGCGGAGCCGGCCGCTGGAGGACATCGTCGAAGACGTCCGGCGCTTCGCCCTCCAGGGGGTGCGTGAGGTGACCTTGCTGGGCCAGACCATCAACTCCTACCGCGATCCCGAGACGGGAGCCCGGCTCTCCGAGCTCCTGGAAGCCGTGGAACGGGTGCCGGGGATCTGGCGGGTTCGCTTTCTGACCTCACATCCACGCCATGTCCACGACGATTTGCTGCTCGCCATTCGCGACCTGCCGCGGGTCTGCGAGCATCTGCACCTGCCGTTTCAGTCGGCGGACGACGCGATCTTGAAGCAGATGCGCCGCCGCTACACCCGCGACGAGTATCGCGGCATCATCGATCACGCCCGGGCGGTCATCCCCGAGCTCTCGGTGTCGACCGATGTCATCGTCGGCTATCCCGGTGAGACCGAGGAGCAGTTCAGCCGGACGCTCGAGTTGCTGGAGGAAATCCGCTTCGACGTGGTCCACATCCAGGGCTTCTCACCGCGCCCACGCACCACCGCGGCCCGTCAGGCCGACGACGTCACCCCGCAGGAAAAGAAGCGGCGGATCAATCTCCTGCTCGACGCCCAGCGCCGGATTGCGGAAGACGCGAACCGCCGCTGGCTGGGGAAGACGGTCGAGGTCCTGGTCGAGCGGGCCGAGAATGGCGAACTGACCGGGCGAAGCCGTCAGAACAGGGTCGTCATCGGAGCCGCTTCGTTCGGCGGCGAGGTCGGAACGGTGCGCCGGGTGAAGATCGAGCAAGCCACCGCCTGGCAGTTGAAAGGCCAGGTCCTCAACTAGGCACGCCGCTGAAGCCGAGTCCTGTCCTCGAGCAATACCTGCAGGTAAAGCGCGAGCATCCGGACGCGATCGTGCTGTTTAGGTTGGGCGACTTCTACGAGACCTTCGGCGAAGATGCCGAACGGGTCGCGCCGATCCTCGGCATCACCCTGACCTCGCGCGAGCTGGGCAAGGGACAGCGCTTTGCCCTCGCCGGCGTTCCGTATCACGCCTTCGAGGGCTACGTGGGCAAGCTGCTGCGCGCCGGATTGCGGGTTGCGCTCTGCGACCAGGTAGAGGATCCGGCCCAGGCGCGAGGCCTCGTCCGACGAGAGGTCGTTCGCGTCCTGACGCCAGGCATGGTGGTGGAAGAGGCGTACCTGGAGAGCCGCGCCAACTATGCCGTCGCGATCTGCCTGCGCTCACACCATTACGGAGTCGCCGCGCTCGATTGCTCGACCGGCGAGCTGGCGCTCTCGCGGATCGAACCGACGGATGAGGCGCTCCGAGCCGAACTCGCGCGGCTGCATGCGGCCGAATTGGTCGTATCCGAGGCGGATCGACAGCCGCTGTCGCCGCTCGTCGGTCAAACGCCGGTCACTTGGGTCAGTGCCCAGGAGTTCGATGCGCGCTCGGCGGTCGATCGCCTCCAAACGATGCTCGGGGTCGACACGCTGGCAGCCTACGGCTGCGATGAATGGCCGGAAGCCCTGGCTGCGGCCGGGGCCCTCCTTCGTCACGCGGAGCGGGTCCACCTGCGGCTCGAGCCCGGCCTGTTGCGGCTGCACGTCGAGCATCCGCAGGCCTACATGCACCTGGATCCCGCCACCCGCCGCAGCCTGGGCCTCGCGCCGGACAGTCATGGCAGCGATGACCTCGTGGGCTTCATCCTCCAGGACGCGATCACGGCGCTGGGCGCCCGCGAACTGCGGCGATGGCTCGATCGCCCGCTTCGTCAGACGGAGCGCCTCGACCGACGACTCGATCAGGTCAGCGTCCTGGTAACCGACTCGCTCGAACGGGGTCAGGTTCAATCGGCAATGCGCGGTTTCCCCGACCTCGAACACATCACCGCCCGCATCGGCCAGGGCCTGGCGACGCCGCGCGATCTGCAGGCCTTGCGACGGGCGCTGGATGCGTTGCCCAATCTCCGGCGACTCGCCGGCCGGTGGGCCGAGCTCGCAGCCGCACCATTATCCGAGACGGTGAAGGCGATCGCCGAGCGGCTGAAGACCGCCCTGGTCGAGGAGTTGCCAGCCACGCTGAAAGATGGTGGCGTTTTTCGAGCGGGCTTCGACGCCGAGCTCGATGCCATCCGCGACGGCTCACGGGCGGCCCGCGAGTGGATCGCGGCGCTCGAGCAGCAGGAACGGCAGCGAACCGGGATCCGCTCGCTCAAGGTGGGCTTCAACCAGGTGTTCGGCTATTACCTGGAGATCAGCCACGCCAACCGTGAAGCCGTTCCCGCGGAATACGTGCGCAAGCAGACGCTGGTCAACGGCGAACGCTACATCACGCCCGAGCTCAAGGAAAACGAAACGCTCGTCCTCAATGCCAACGGCGCGATCGCCGCCCGCGAGCAGACCCTGTTCGCAGACCTCTGCCGGGAGATCAGCCGATCCGGCAGTGAGTTGCTCGAGGCCGCGGCCTGGCTGGCGCAGCTGGATGCGGTCGCCGCGCTGGCAACCCTCGCCAGCCGACATCGGTGGGTCCGGCCGACGCTGCGCGATCAACCCGGCATCGAGATCATCGCCGGCCGGCACCCATTGGTCGAAGCCGCGCTCGGCCCCGGCCGCCTCGTCCCCAACGACCTCCGACTCGACGCCGAGCAGCAACAAATCGTGTTACTGAGCGGTCCCAACATGGCCGGAAAATCGACCTTCTTGCGACAGGCGGGGATGATCGTGCTGCTCGCGCAGGTGGGAAGCTTCGTGCCGGCCGCCAGGGCGACGATCGGGCTCTGCGATCGGATCTTCACCCGGGTCGGCGCCCACGATGAGCTGGCCCGTGGCCTGTCGACCTTCATGGTCGAGATGGTCGAGACCGCGCACATCCTGGTGCACGCCAGCCGGAAGAGCCTGCTGATTTTTGACGAAGTCGGGCGCGGCACCAGCACCTACGACGGCGTCAGCATTGCCCAGGCGATCCTGGAGTATCTGCACGATGCCCCGCAGCTCCACGCCTTGACGCTGTTTGCGACGCACTACCACGAGCTGACGGCGCTCAGCCAGCGCCTGCCGCGGCTGCGCAATTTCCGGATGGAGGTCCGCGAAGAAGGGGAGCGCGTCATCTTCTTGCATCAGGTGGTCGAAGGTGGCGCCGACCGGAGCTACGGCATCCACGTGGCTGAGCTCGCTGGGTTGCCGCGCCAGGTCGTGGTGCGAGCGCGCCAGGTGCTTAGCGAGCTCGAGGGGCAGCGACCTCTCGAACGCGCCGAGGCGGCTGCGCAGCTGAGCCTGCCGCTCGATCATCCGGTGGTGGCGGAGCTGAAGCAGCTGGACCTCGAGCATCTGTCACCGCGCGAGGCATTGGAAAAGCTCTATGCCTGGCAGGAGCAGCATGCCGCCCCCTGACGCGCAGCTGGCGCCGTCGCGGATCGCCATCCTGCCTGCCGAGGTGGCAGATGGAATCGCGGCTGGCGAGGTGGTCGAGCGGCCGGCCGCCGTCGTCAAAGAACTGGTCGAGAACTCGATCGACGCGGGCGCGGTGCGAATCGACGTCCGCGTCGAGGGCGCCGGTCAGCAGCTGATCGAGGTCGCCGACGACGGGATGGGCATGAGCGCCGACGACCTGCGGTTGGCCTTCAGGCGCCATGCCACCAGCAAGCTGCACGCGCTGAGCGATCTCAGCAGCCTGCAGACGCTCGGGTTTCGCGGCGAGGCGCTGGCCAGCATCGCGGCGGTGTCGCGGGTCGAGGCTGTCAGCCGGCGTCGCGATGGGGGAGAGGGACACCGGATCGTCGTCGAGGCCGGCACCACCCTCGTGTCGCGCACCAGCAGCAGTCCGTCCGGAACGCGGATCGCGGTCAGCCGGCTCTTCTTCAATACCCCGGCGCGGCTCAAGTTCCTGCGGCAGGCGGCCACGGAAAACGCCGTCATCAGCCGGCTGGTCGGGGAGCTCGCCCTGGCCAATCCGTCGATCGCCATCAGCCTGCTGGTCGATGGCCGGCCGGTGCTGCAAACGCCCGGCAGAGGCGATCAGCGCGCCGCCCTGGCGGCGGTGTACGACGCCGAGATTGCCGCGGCGATGCTCGCCGTCGACGCC
>DATASI010000137.1:0-3532 GCA_036269255.1 Candidatus Dormiibacterota bacterium | reverse complement strand
TGATGGCCTCGGCGATGCGGCGGGCGAACAAGAAAGATCTGACCGCGATCAAACGCCTGCTGGAAGGGAAGCCGTCGGTCTGACGACCGTCCCGGTCAGCAGGTCATAGATCGTCTGTCGACGCGGCGTCACCAGCAGGCTGATGGCGTAGATGGCAGCGATCACGTAGACGAGGATCAGCCCCGCCTGCACGCCGAGCGGCAGACTGGCAGTCGGGAACTGGCCGCTGAAAAGGCCCGGGATGTGCCAGATCGAGGCGTGGGCCAGCTCCCAGGGGATGAATTTCAGGAGGTTGCGAAGCGCGGCTCGTCCGATGGCGACCCGGTCCCCATCCAGCGTCGCGACGGTCAGCCGCAGGCTGCGCTTGCCCGGCGTTGCCTGTCTGGCCGACGACTCGAAGAGCGCAAAGTAGGCGATCACGGGAAGCACGAGCAGGACGAACGCCGTCGCTTCGGCGCGATTGGCGTCGGCGAACAACGCGCCCCAACCCGGCGCCAGCGGGCTCTGCCGTATGAGAAGGCCAATGCCGATCAGGATGGCGATGTACACGAGAATCAGTAGCCAGTCGAGCAGGAAGGCGGCGAGCCGCCGAACCAGCAGCCGAAAGGCTTGCGCCACGCTGTCAGGAAATGGCGGGAATCGTGAGATGCGCCTGCAGGAACTCCAGAATTTTGCGATGGTAGGGCACCTGGTTTTCGTGGCGGGCGATGCCGTGGCCCTCGTTTTCGAAGATCAGCAGCTCGGCATTGCGGGCGGTCTTCGCGATCTGCTCCGACTCGCCGACCGGGACGCGCGGATCGTTGCGGCCATGGACCACGAGCAAGGGCGTGCGGATGCTGGCGGCGCGATGGATCGGCGAGATCGATTCCAGGAAGTCGGCCTCAGCGCCGAAGGGATCGCCGTACTCCCGCATGCGCAGCACGCCGCGCCAGGGCGGCATCTTCTCGAAAAAGGTGCGCCAGCGCGCAATGCCGACGGTGTCGACGGCCGCATCCCAGAGCTCGGGGTCCTCGACGATCACGGCGAGCGTCATGAAGCCGCCGTAGGAACCGCCCATGGCCGCGACCTGTGTCGCCTGGCCCGTGCGTCGTAACCAGCGCGCCGCCTCGCAGCCGTCTTTTACCGAGTCCCAGCGGAGCGTCTTGTCATCGAGCGACTGGAAATGAAAGCCGTAGCCGTTGCTGCCGCGCACATTGGGCGCGAACGTGTTGATGCCGATGGCGTTGAGCAGGTGGTGGAGCGGCGCGTAGCCGGCCCGCCACTGGCCCTCGGGTCCCCCGTGAAAGAGGCAGACGGTCGGTCGCGGCGTGGCGTCGATGCGATAGGCAAGCCCAGGGATCGTCAGGCCATCGAAGCTCTCGTAGCTGGTTTCGACCGGCTCGATGAGTCCCGTCGGCGCGCTCGCATTGACGCCGGTCCAGCGTTCGCCCTCCGGATAGGCGACGATATCTGCCGGTCGGCTTGGCGTGTCCCATGCGGCGAACAGCCGCCGTCCATCGTGACTCCAGCTGAGGTGCTGGTCGGTTTCGCCGGTGTGATCCGTCAGCACGATGCCGGTGCCGAAGTTGGTCTTCCCGATGACGGTGCCGCCGGGCAGCTCGATGACCCGGATCTCGTCACTGATGCCGGTGTTGATCACGGCGGCCGCCGTACGCCCATCCGGCGCGGCAACGAGTGCCAGCGCGTCGCGTGGTTCTTTCACAATCCAGCGCGCGATCTGTTCCGGCTGCGCCGGATCGAGCTGCGCGACCCCGAGAAAATCCTCGCCGGCATCGGTGGCGACGAAGAGCCCGGCCTGGGTCCATTCCGCGGCTTCCACCAGCCGAGCGTGCGGAAGGATCCTGGTCAGGTGGCCGTCGCGGTCGAGGAGGTACGCCTCTGACCAGCTGCCGAAGAGCTGCACGACCACCGCCTGATCACCCGACGGGCTCCAGGCCAGCCAGTTCCAGAATCCTGTCGGTCGCAGCCAGGCTCGAAGCTCGCCAGTCGGAAGCAGGAGCTCGCCGAGCAGCATGTCCTGTTGCCCGCCGGGGTTCCAGCTGAGCCCGACGGCGTCACCATCGGGTCGCCGCCGCACGGGCGAGTGGATCGCCCGCTCGTCGTGCGTCAGGGCGACAAGCTCGCCATTTTCCCGGAGCAGGCTCAGCTGCCAGTTCTCGTTGCCGCCGCGATCGCCTTGCAGCACGAGCCCATGTCGCGTCCAGAATTCGGGGACGAGGCGATCGTCGGTCCGGGTCAATCGCTCGGGGGCGGCCCGTGGCGATCGCAGGCGATAGACCTGCGCGTGGCCGCTTTCATTCGAGGCGTAGTAGAGCGCGCCATCGGGCCCGCCCACCGGGCGCGCGGCACGGCTGACCGTGAGCAAGCGGTCGAGTTGGGCCGGCAGCGTTCGTGATTTCAAGGCCGCTGATTCTAGCTGCGAGCTCGGGACACGGACCGGTGAAGACCTCTTCATCGTTCTTTACTGGCCGTAAGCGCCCTTGGACTGGCCCGTTCTAATCAGCGACTACGCGAAAGGAGGATCGAGCTTTGCGAAGCAAACTCATCATTACGGGGGCGATCGGAGTCCTGGCAGCGGCCACCTTGACCGTCAATGCCCAGACCAGCGCCCAGAAGGCGAGCACGGGGAGCGTCAAGGCGCTGCTGGCGGCCAGCACTCACGTGATCAAGGCGGACCGCGACGAACTCGCCATCGCCACCCGTGTCGCAGCGACAGCGACCGTCGCCGCCAGCGTCAAACCGGTCGATGCGGAGAAGACCGAGGCCAAGCCGGCGACGCCAAAGCCCGCGATTTCGAGTGGATGTCAGACCGCGATCGCCGCGCTCAAGAGCCTGCATCAGGCGGACGTCGCCGAGGACCTGGGCGAGCACGGCGATGCCGCGGCAGATCGCGCAACCGCTGCTGCGTCAGAGACCAGCGAAGACACGTCGGAAGTCCAGCAGTGGAGCGGGGCATTGACCACCGCCCGCACTGCCTGCATGCCGCAGGCCACGACCGCCTGCCAGTCCGCGATCGCCGGGCTGCAGCCGGTGCTGCTGAGCCTGAAGGCTGAGGAAGTCAATGCGCAGCAGACGAGCAGCCTCGAGCTGGGCGACGTGCTGGCCGTTCGAACCGCCTTCTCAGCCGTCGCGACGGCGTGCGAGCGACCCGAGTAACGAGCGAGCGATCAACGCGGGGCCCGGATCTCCGGGCCCTTTTTTATTTGCACCTGCGCGGTGGCTGCCTGGTCCGAGGTGCGAAACACCCACACCGTTGCGAAGCCCTCGAGGTCGAGACGATCCAGGTCGCGTTCGATCGCGGCGGCGTGGCGGCGGATGGTTGCCGCCGGCACCGGACTCTCGCGCGCCCGGTTGTGCGCGATCGAATCCTCCACCGGGATGGCAAAGACGATCGCCAGCGCAAGCCGTGCATGTTCGCGGGCGCGGACGATCAGCTCGCTGCGCCGCATCCAGTCCGCGTTGGTCGCGTCGACGACCGTGAGCGTTCCTTCAGCGATCCTGGCCTCGACCAGCGGCAGCAGCTGATTGAAAA
>DATASI010000136.1:0-3666 GCA_036269255.1 Candidatus Dormiibacterota bacterium | reverse complement strand
CGCGGCACATCTGCGGCCAGCATGACCCACCGGTACGACAGCTGTCTGTCGTAAGAACAAGCTAAGTGCAATTTTTTCGAATCGCGCCCGTGATAAAGCCGCAGCCTGGGCGGCAACGTCTTACTCGACCGCCTGCGGCAGCTCCTCAGTGACCCGCTGCGAGGTCGCAACATCCCAGCGTCGCGCAACCTGCTGGGCCCGGTAAAGCGAGGCATACAACCCCGGCGCATCGACGAGATCGTCGTGCCGGCCGCGCTGGACCACGCGTCCCTTGTCGAGAACCACGATTTCGCTGGCCTGGCGGATGGTCGACAGCCGGTGCGCGATCACCAGCACGGTGCGGTCCGCGACCAATCGCGCCAGCGCCTGTTGAATCAAATGCTCGGCCTCCGGATCGACCGACGATGTCGCCTCATCGAGGATCAGGATCGGCGCGTCGCGCAGCAAGGCTCGGGCGATCGAGATCCGCTGCTTCTGTCCACCGGAGAGCCGGATGCCCCGCTCACCGATCACGGTGTCGTAGCCATTCGGCAACTCCTCGATGAACTCGTGCGCGTACGCAGCATTGGCCGCCTCCTCGACTTGCGCATCGCTTGCGTCGGGCTTGCCGATCGTGATGTTGGCCTTGACCGTGTCGTTGAAGAGAAAGACGTCCTGCAGCACAAGCCCGATCACGGAATGGACATAGTCCAGCGGCAGCTCGCGTAAGTCGACCCCGCCCAACCGGACCGCGCCCTGCTGCGGATCCCAGAAACGCGCCATCAGGTTGGCGACGGTGGTCTTGCCGGCGCCGCTCGGGCCAACCAGCGCCAGCACGCTCCCTTCCTTGAGATCGATCGAGACGTCGTGGAGCACCGGCCTGCCGGCGTCGTACGCAAAGGTCACGTGATCGAGCCGGATGTCATAACCCGGATTCTTGGGAATCCGCGCCGCCGGTGATTCGGCGACCTCGATCGGCGCGTTCAGGACATCGAAGATTCGGTCGGTCGCGGCTTCGGCGTTTCGGAAGCCCTCGAGCTGACGGTTGAGCTCGGTGACCGGGCGATAGAGCTGCATTGTCAGGAAGACGAACAACACCAGGTTCGGGATGCTCAGCTGTCCGGAATGCGCCATCAAGCCGCCGACCAGCAGCACCAGGGCGACGGGGATCGCTGCCATCCACTCGACGCCCGCGAAATACCAGGTGTGCAGCAGGTTGGCGCGAGTGGCGGCCCGGGCGAGCTCCTCGCTCCGTTCGTCCACCCAGCGGCGCGCGTGGCCCAGCGCCGCGAACGCGTTCAGGACCCCGACGCCCTGGATGTGATCGATGATCGTGCCGTTCAGCCGGCCGAGCTCATCGCGGTAGCGCTTGAAGGCGTTGTTGGCCGCCGTTCGAAAGAGCAGCAGGATCACCAGGATCACGGCCAGCGGCGCCAGCGCCACCAGCGCCAGCCGCCAGTTGAAGTACAGCATCAGGATTCCCAGCAGGAACGGCACGGTCGCCGCGCTGATCAACTGGATGCCGGCGTGCGCCGTGAAGAACTCGATCGTCTCGACGTCGCCAATGATTTTTGCGGCCGTCGTCCCCGACTGCTGCCGGGTGTGGAAACCCATCGACAGCCGCTGCAGCTTTTCGTACAGCTGCATCCGGACGTCGTGCAGGACCTTGTAGGCAGCGATGTGTCCGAAGCCGCCTTCCAGATAGCGTGCCACGGCCATCAGCGCGGTCGCGATCACCATGGCAAAACCGAGCCAGAGCAGCGAACCCAGCGGCGATGGCCGTGCGAGCACCGTCAGCATCTGCCGGATGATGAGCGCCGGCACCACGCTGAGGGCGGTGTACAAGACCGAACCCGCAACGGCGATGGCCAGCAGGCCACGATGTCCCCGGGTGATGGCGAACATCCGAGAGAGAAAGGTCACGAGCCGACGATCTTAGTGGTCGGCCGGCACGCCCGATCGCGACCGGACTCGTGAATTGACCAACTCATAGAGGGCGCGCGCCAGGCGCGGGTCGGCGTTCAACATCGGCGTGCGGCGCAGCTCGACACCGAGCGCATCAGCCTTGGCCTTCGCCTCGATGTCGATGTCGTAGTAGATCTCGAGGTGATCGGCGATGAACCCCACCGAGCAGACCAGGATGGCCCGATGCCCTTCGGCAGCCAGCGTTTCGACCATGTCCGGCAGGTCCGGCCCCAGCCACGGTTCTCCGGTATGGCTTTGACTCTGGTAGGACCAGCGCCAGTGCTCGATGCCGGCGCGCCGGGCCACCAGCTCGGCGGTCCGCAGCAACTGGTCCTGGTAGGGGTCGCCCTGATCGAGGATTCGGGCGGGCAGGCTGTGCGCGGTGAAAACGGCGATGACATCATCGGGGTGCCCAAACTCGCGTCGGGTCGCCCGGACGTTCTCGGCGAGCGCATCGACGTAGCCGTCGAGCTCGTGCCAGCTCTCGATGAAATCCAGCTGGACCGGCGCGGCGGAGCCGTTTCGATGGCTCGCGATCGCCGACTCGACCTGGCGCCGATAGCCCTCGGTGCTGATCGACGAGTAATGCGGCGCCAGGACGATCGCGGTCAGCCGGTCGGCGCCGGCATTGATTGCCTCCTCGACCGCGGCCGCGATCCGCGGCGTCCAGTGCTTCATGCCGAGATGCACCGTGTAAATCGCGCCATCCGGCGACTGCGCGTTCAACAAGCGCTCGAGACGCTGCGCCAGCTCGGTCGAGACTCGTAATAACGGCGTGGGCACACCGACCAGCCGGTAATGCTCGGTCAACTCCTCGACGGCCTCCGGAGAAGGGGTGCGCCCGCCGCGGATGTCGGTGAAATACGCCTCCACCTCATCGAGCCGATCGGGACTGCCGTAGGCCATCAGCAGCACGGCGTTGTGCTCAGCTGCCATGCACGAACTCCACCAGGCGCTGCAGGTGCTCGACCGGCGAGTCCGGAAGCACCCCGTGTCCGAGGTTGAAGATGTGGCCGGGCCGCGCACCTGCCGCATCGAGCACGCGGCGCGCGCCGTCCTCCACCACCGGCCAGGGAGCGAGTAGCAAGGCGGGGTCGAGGTTTCCCTGGATTCCCCGGTCGTAGCCAATGGTGCGCCAGGCATCGCCAAGATCGACGCGCCAGTCGATGCCGATGACGTCCCCGCCCGCATCTCGCAGCAATGGCAGGATGCCGGCCGTCCCGGTGGCGAAATGGATCGACGTGGCGCCCTCCCGCCGCAGCCCGCCGAAGATGGCCGCCATGTAGGGCTGAACGAATCGGCGGTAGTCGTCGGGCGAGAGCGCCCCGACCCAGCTGTCGAAGACCTGAACCAGCTGCGCGCCGGCGCGAACCTGGGCCAGCAGGTAATCCAGGACCAGCTCGGAAAGCCGGCCCATCAGCGACTCCCAGAGCGCGGGCTCGCGGTACATCATCGTCTTTGTCACGAGGAACTCCCGGGAGGGCTTGCCTTCGATCAGGTAGCCGGCCAGCGTGAACGGGGCGCCGGAGAATCCGATCACGGCGACGCCCGGGTCGAGCTGGCGCCGAAGGATCCGGATGGTCTCCAGGACGAAGGGCACCGCCTCCTCGGCGTGACGGCGCTGCAACCTATCTATATCTGTGCGGCTCCGAATCGGGTGGTCGATCACCGGCCCGACGCCGTCCACCAGCCGCAGCTCGACGCCGAGGCCGAACGCGACCG
>DATASI010000135.1:0-2737 GCA_036269255.1 Candidatus Dormiibacterota bacterium | reverse complement strand
TGCCCGCTCCAGGACCAGACCTATCAATACGGTCCGGGCGCGAGCCGGTTTACCTTCGACAAGGCCCACTTCGATAAGGCGGTGCCCCTCTCCGACAAAATCGTGCTGGACCGCGAGCGCTGCATCCTCTGCTGGCGCTGCACCCGATTCAGTGAGGAGATCTCGGGGGAGCGCGAGCTGGCGCTGATCCAGCGCGGCGTGCACACCATCATCGGCACCTTCAACGACGAGCCGGCGCAGTCGAACTACCAGGGCAACTGGACCGAGATCTGCCCGGTTGGCGCGCTCACCTCTCGCCAGTACCGTTTCATCAGTCGTCCCTGGGACCTCGATCGCACCGCGAGCATCTGTCCCGGCTGCAGCATGGGCTGCAACATCCAGATCGACGTGCGCAACAACCGGATCGGCCGCTTCCAGTCACGCGAGAACCTGGCGGTCGACGACAGCTGGCTCTGTGACCATGGTCGCTTCAGCTTTCCTCACTTCCAACGCAAGGGCCAGGAGCGGCCGAAGATCCGCCGGGACGACAGCCTGGAGGAGGTCTCCTTCGACGAGGCGATTGCGTTCGCCGCCGACGGGCTCAAGCGCGCCGGGGTGGAGGCAGCGGCCTGGGCCTCACCGGCGGATACCAATGAAGAGCTCTTCCTGATCAGAAAGCTCTTCCGCGATGTCCTGAAGTCTCCGCACCTCGATCACCGCCGGGCCGGCACTGTCCCCGATAGCGGCCCGGACGACATGACGCTGCCGATCGCCGACATCGAGCGGCTCGATTACGCCGTGCTGCTGGGGGGCCAGGAGGTGATCGATGCGGCGCCGGTGCTTCACCTGCGGCTTTTCAAGAGCCAACGCAAAGGCATGAAGCTGCTGAAGGTCGGCGCCGGGGAGGGCAAGAAGGCGCTCGAAGCCATCCCCGCCGAGGCGCAGGCCGTTGGGGTTCTCGCGACCGAGGCAAACACAAAGGCGGCGGAAGAGTTGCAGAACGGGATCGCCAGGAAAATCAAGGGAAGCGCTCGCCGCCTGCTGGTCACCGTCGGACCCAATGGCCGAGGCGCCAAGGACCTCGGCATCCTGCCTCACGTCGGTCCGGGCTATGCCTCACTCAACGGGCAGGCGGGCAAGGGGCGAGTGGAGTGGCCCGGCGCCGGCTTGCAGGCGCTCTACGTCCACGAGTCCAGCCCGCTGAACGAGTTTGCGCCGAACGATGCGGAGTCGATGTGGCTTCCCAATCTCTCCCTGTTGATCTATCACCGCTTCAAGGCCTCGCCGCTGGATGACGTTGCACACGTGATCATCCCCGGCCATGCGTTCACCGAGAAAGACGGGACGGTCACCAACATGGAAGGGCGCGTGCAACGGGTCAAGGCCGCCATCGATGCCGCCTGGGTGCGCGAGGACTGGCGTGTGCTCCAGGAGATCGCCAACCGCCTGGGCGCCGGCTGGAAATATGAGGACGTCACCGCGATCACCCAGGACCTCGTGGGCGCGATCCCGCCCTACGCCGCGGTCAACCAGGGCGAGCGGGTGTTGTGGGGCGAGAGGACATGACACTCGAAGTCGTCGTCGTCACGCTGATCAAGACGCTCATCGTCATCTTCGGATTGCTGACTGGATTTGCCTACCTGACGCTCTTCGAGCGCAAGGTGCAGGCGCGCATGCAGCAGCGTCCTGGGCCGAACCGCGTCGGCCCCTGGGGGCTCTTGCAACCGGCGGCCGATGGCCTGAAGCTCTTCTTCAAATCCAGCAGCATGCCGGCGGCTCGCGATCACTTCCTCTACCTGCTCGCCCCCTTCATCTCGGTGTGCGCCGCCCTCGCCAGCTTCGCCATCATCCCGGTCAGCGGCCCGGGCACGCTCAATCTCTTCGGCCACTCGATCGGCTGGTACGTGATGAACGTCAACATCGGGGTGCTCTGGTACTTCGCGGTCACCTCGATCGGCGTCTACGGCATCTTCCTCGCCGGGTATGGCTCCAATAGTAAGTACTCGATGCTGGGCGCGCTGCGCTCGTCCGCCCAGATGATCAGCTACGAGATGGCGCTCGGCCTTTCGCTGGTCCCGGTCTTCATCCTGGCGGGCTCCACCCGAATGGTCGACATCGTGAATGCCCAGCACACCTGGTGGTTCATCCTGCCTCTGCTTCCGGCCTTCTTTCTGTACCTGATCGCCGGCATCGCCGAAACGAATCGCGCGCCATTCGACCTGCCCGAAGCTGAAACCGAGCTCGTCGCCGGCTACCACACTGAATACTCGGGGATGCGCTTCGCGCTCTTTTTCATGGCCGAGTACATCAACATGATCATCGTCAGCTCGATTGCGACCATCGTTTTCCTCGGCGGCTGGTGGGGGCCGTTCGGCATCCTGCCCGGTCCCTGGTGGTTCGTGCTGAAAGTGGTGGCCCTTCTCTACGTCTATGTCTGGCTGCGTGCCACACTCCCGCGCATGCGTTACGACCGGTTGATGGCGCTCGGCTGGAAGACGCTGCTGCCGCTCTCGCTGGCGATGATGATGGCGACCGCGGTGGTGGTCGTCGCCGCGCAGGGTGGCGCCTGATGGCCGGGCTGAAGGACACGCTGCTCGGACCGATCTACATCGCGCGAGCGATGCTGACCACCTTCAAGCACAACCGCAAGCCGATCGTCACCATCGAGTATCCCGAGCGGCAGAAGGCGGTCCCGCCGCGCGAGCGCGGCCGGCACATTCTCCACCGCTACGCAGACGGACTGGAGAAGTGCGTTGGC
>DATASI010000134.1:0-5418 GCA_036269255.1 Candidatus Dormiibacterota bacterium | reverse complement strand
TCCACCACCGTCCCAGGCGTTACTGCCACCTAACCCGCAGACCCTCCTAATGCCATAAATTCCTCCACCAGTGTTCGACCGTTCCGACTACGCCGCTAACCACGCCGCCCTGTTTCGCCGCCGCCCGCCGAGTCGCCGCCGTGCCAAGCTTCGCCGTTGACCCGGGGCTCGGAGCAGCCGATTCCCCAACGGCTGCCGGCGATGCCGCGTCGCTTGGCTTAACGATGACATAAACCTGCTCGCCGGGCCGAGCGTAGCCCGCCTTGCGCGCTGCCTCTTCCAACGATGCGGCTGGCCCCGCAACAGCCAGCTCTTTGCGCGCCTGGTCGTTGGTCGATGCCAGCTGCGCATTGCCGTTGCGCAGCTGCTGGACCTCCTGGTTCAGCCGCAGATTCAGCATCAATTCCGACCCGAAGGCCCACACTCCCCAAACAACAATCGCCGCAACGACGAGCCAGATCACCCGATCGGGCGCGGCCAGATGGACCTTCGCGCGGGAGGCTTTCGGCTCGGAAGTGTTCAAGATGTGATCTGGATTGGGTGCGTGATCAAGCCGGCCCGAAACGGACCGATTATAGGCAGCGCCTCAACCATTGGCAAGGCCGCCCGTGTGAATCGGGGCTGCCTCGGTCAGGACTCTTTCCGCTTGGCGGCTTCCCAGTAGCGGTCCAGCTCGTCGATTTCCATGTCGCGCAGGGCTCGGCCGTCGGCGCGGGCCTGCTGCTCCATAGTCCGAAAGCGCGCCTCAAACCGGCCGGTCGACCCGCGCAGGGCGTCTTCCGGATTGATGCCAAGCTTCCGCGCCACATTCACCATGGTGAACAGGAGGTCCCCGAACTCCGCCTCCCGCGCCTCCACCGTGGGCGCCTCGCGCAGCTCATCGAGCTCCTCCCGCACCTTGTCGAGGGCGCCTTCGACGTCGCGCCAGTCGAAGCCGACATTCGCCGCCCGCCGCTGCAAGGACCACGCCCACTGCAGCGCCGGCAGCGATCGCTGGACGCCGTCCATCACCGACTCGCGTCCGTATTCCTTCGCTTTCAACGCATCCCAGTTGCGCAGTACCTCCTCGGCGCCGCTCACCTTGGTGTCGCCAAACACATGCGGGTGCCGCCGAACCAGCTTCTCCCGCACCGAGTCCGCCACATCACCCAGCGAGAACTCCCCCGCCTCCTCGGCGATTTCCGCCTGCATCAGCACCTGGAGCAGCACGTCACCGAGCTCTTCGCGCAGCTTGTCCATCGATTTCTCATCGATCGCCTCCAGCACCTCGTACGCCTCCTCGAGCATCGTGGCCCGCAACGAGGCGTGCGTTTGCTCGCGATCCCAGGGGCATCCGTCGGGAGACCGCAGGCGCCTGACGACCTCGGTCAGCGCGGAAAGCCGCTGGATATCGCGGGCGGCCTGGTCAGCCATGCCCGGCCACCGCCAGCGCCGGAACGCGTCGCCTGTCTCGCCCGGCGGCCAGGAGTGGCGGCACGGCCAGCGCGATCAGCAGTAGGGCCACCGCCGACGAAACATAGAAGGGAATGCCCACGCCGAGCCCAAAGAGCCCGCCGCCGAGCAAGGCGCCCACCGCCTTCGCCGCCGTCTCCGCAGTTCCGACCGTTCCAGCGGCGCGGCCGCGCGCATCCGCCGGAACCGAGCTCATCAGGAAGGCATTGATCGCCGGCTCGGCGAAGGCCGCGGTGCTCGCCTCGACGACACCGACGCCGATCACCGCCGGGATGCTGTGCAGAAAAGGGTAGATGGGCGCCAGCATCGCCGTCGAGGCGGTGGACGCCGCGCCGAGCCACCGCCGATCCAGCCGATCAGACGCCCAGCCAGCAAGCGGTGCGGTCAACACGAGCGGGAGGGCAAACAGGGAAAACGACAGCCCGACCTCCCAATCGGTCGCCCCGATCGACTTCATGAACAGGCTCCAGACCACGTTGTACACGCCGTAGAGAAAGCCGATTCCAAGCGTCAGCATGACGACGCCCCGGACGGCCGCGGCGCCCGCGCGCACCTGGTCGAGCGCGCGCGCGGCGCTGTCCACGTCCGGCGTCCGGAGGCCACGTGGCTCCCTGGCCAGCGTGAAAGCAAGGACGACCGCCGCGAGCCAGATCGCCAGCCCCGTCACCTCGAATACCGTCGCCCGTCCGAAGACCGCCAGCACACCACCGAGCGCCGGACCAAAGATGAGCCCACCCATGTCGGCGCCGGACAACCAACCGTAGGCAACCCCGCGCTCACCTTCGGGCACGAGGTCCGCCACCACCGCTCGCGATCCGGGCCGGAAGGCTGCGGCGCCCAGGCCTTGAACGAATCGCAGCGCGATCAACCAGCCGACCGACAGCGGAATGGCGAACGCCGCGATCGCCGCTCCGGCGACGACCAGGCCGCCGATCATCAGCGGCGCGCGCCCCAGGCGATCGGATAGCCTCCCCGCGGGGTACTGGCCGATGAACTGGGCCACCAGGTTGGCGGCCACCACGACTCCGACGATGGCGTACGACCCGCCGCGTTCCCGCAAGAACAAGGGGAGGATTGGCAGAACGGATCCGACGCCGGTCCCCACCAGGAAAACGGCGCCGATCACCCCCCACAGCGCGGTCCGCTGGGAGGGGCGGCTAATCAACCCGGTAGGCACTGGCCTCGATTTCGACCAGCCATTTGGGGTCGAGGAAGCCGCGGACGCCGATCATCGAGGTGACCGGCTTGATGCTTCCGAAGACCTCGCCATGCGCCCGGCCGATCTCTCGCCAGCGACGCGGGACGGTGGTGAAGATCCGGGTCCGCGTGACGTCGTCGAAGCCGGCGCCCACCGCCGCCAGTGCCTCGCCCACCACCCGCAAACACTGTCGCGTCTGCTCGTAGGCGCTGGTCCCGCCGACCGTCGTGCCATCGTCCGCGGTCGGCGCACAACCCGAGATTTCGATCACCGGGCCCATCCGCACGGCGCGGGCGTAGCCCACGATCCGTTCCCACTTGCGACCGGTCGTGACCACCCGCCGCCCTTGCACGGGCCTCATGCTACGTCTCCCGCGGGAGGTGGCTTACCAGGTAGCGAAGCGGGGCGAAATCACCGACGCGTGCTTCCGGCAACTGGTTGACGATCACCGAGCACCCTGCATAGGTCGCCCCCGACCGCCGGATCAGCGTGACCGCGGCGCCCGCCTGACTCCCGATTTCGATCCAGTCATCGACGAGCAGGACCCGATCGCCAGGGCGCAATGCTGCTGTCTGCAGGCGCAGCGCGTGGGTTCGCCCCTGGTAATCCGGACCAGCCGTTGGCTGGATCAACTTCGGTCCCGGCAGGTGACCGCCCTTGCGGATGGCGGCAAAGCCGGCTCGCAGCTGGAACGCAACGGCGCCTCCCAAGAGGAAACCACGGGCCTCGACACTCACCACCTTGGTGATGCCTGCGCCGGCAAAGGGAGCCGCCATCGCCTCAATCATGCGCGCGAAGCGCTCGCCGCTGAGGAAGATCTGCCAGATGTCGGCATGCCCATTGACCTCGGCGATCAGCGCATCGAGCTCCCGGGCCAGTTCGACATCGACGGCGTCATTCTGGTGCGGCGGTGTCATCGCGCGCTGGCCTGCGAACTAGACGGCGACGGCGACCCGGCCGAGCCGCTCGATCTCACCGAGGACGTCGATCAGGCGCTCCTTCCACTGCGGTCCCGCCTTGCTCAGCGCGATCCGGACCTTGCCGAAGCGGACGAACAGGATCGATCGGAACTGCGCCTCCAGCCGCCGCTCGTCGCCGTTCCAGCCGGCGGGGAGGCGAATCACTAGCAGGTCGCCGTCGGTCTCGATCGCGGCGACGCCCGCGGCTCGGCCCAGCAGCTTGACGCGCAACGCATAAATAAGGTTGCGGACCGGCACCGGCAGCTTGCCGAAGCGGTCACTCAGGTTGCGCTCCGCCGCCTCCAGGCCTTGCTCGTCCTCGATCGCAGCCAGGTCGTGGTAGACCTGCAGCCGCAGCTTCTCATCGGGCACGTATTCCCGTGGCAGGTAATGCTCGAGCGGCAGATCGAGGCTGAGTCCGGCAGGCATCTCGATCGGCGTCCCGGTCTTTTGCGAGGTCACCGCGTCGCGCAGCATCGCGTTGTACATCTCCAGGCCGACGGCGGCGATCGCGCCGTGCTGCTCGACGCCGAGCAGGTTGCCGGCGCCTCGAATCTCGAGATCCTTGAGCGCCAGCTTGAACCCGGAGCCAAGATCATGCAGCTCCGAGATCACGTCCAGACGCTTGTCGGCATTCTCGGTGTGCGATTTCAGCGGGTTGTAGAGGAAATAGGCATAGGCGCGCTGCCCGGCTCGACCCACGCGCCCGCGCAACTGGTAGAGCTGCGCCAGCCCCATGCGGTGCGCGTCGACCACGACGATGGTGTTCGCGTTGGGAATGTCGAGGCCTGACTCGATGATCGTCGAGCAGACGAGCACGTCGGCTTCGCCCTTGACGAACTTCGTCATGACGTCGGCGAGGGTTGTTTCCGGCATCTGGCCGTGCCCGACGACGACGCGCGCGCGCGGCAGCAGCCGCTTGATCCGCTCCTCCGCCTTCTTGATCGTCTGCACTCGGTTGTAGACGTAGAACACCTGGCCACCGCGCTGCAGCTCGCGCTCGATCACTTCCTTGATCAGGTCGTCCTCGTCGGCGGTGACGAAGGTCTTGATCGGCAACCGCTCCTCCGGAGGCGTCTGAATCACCGATAGGTCGCGAATTCCCGCCAGTGACATGTGCAGAGTGCGCGGAATCGGGGTGGCCGACAGCGACAGGACGTCGACCGAGGCCCGCAGCTGCTTGAGTTTTTCCTTCTGCATGACGCCGAAGCGCTGCTCCTCGTCGAGGATCACCAGGCCCAGGTCTTTGAATCGCACGTCTTTCTGCAGCAACCGGTGGGTGCCGATCACGACATCGACCTCCCCGGTGGTCAAGCGTCGCAGCACGTCTGCGGCCTCCGCATCAGAGCGGAACCGCGACAGCATGTCGACCTTCACCGGGTACGGTTGCAACCGCTCGCGAAACGTCATGAAATGCTGCTGGGCCAGGACCGTAGTGGGCACCAGCATCGCCACCTGCCTGCCGTCCATCACGGCCTTGAAGGCGGCGCGCAGCGCCAGCTCGGTCTTGCCAAAGCCGACGTCGCCGCAGAGCAGGCGATCCATCGGCCGGGACTCCTCCATGTCGGCCTTGATCTCCTGCAGCGCGCGGATCTGGTCCGGGGTCTCGTCGTAGGGGAACGATTGCTCGAGCTCCTGCTGCCAGGGACCGTCTTCGGCAAAGGCGTGGCCCTCGACCAGCTCGCGCTTGGAATAGAGGTCGAGGAGATCCTTGGCTACTTCCTCGACGGACTCGCGCACCTTGCGCTTGGCGCGATCCCACTCGCCCGATCCGAGCCGCTGGAGCTTGGGGGAGGCATCGCCGCCGGC
>DATASI010000133.1:0-2952 GCA_036269255.1 Candidatus Dormiibacterota bacterium | reverse complement strand
AAGGTCCGCCCCGCGACCGCCATCAAGACCCTGGCGCTGGATTCCCCCTGGTGAAGCCCGGCTCCTGCCGCCGGAATGATCGCCTGAACCTGCACAGTTCACCCCTTTTTGGCTGGTTAGTGCGTTGAAGTATAAGAACTCCGGAAGATAGCAAGCGAATCCGCGGGGTGCTTAGATAGTCGCATGAAGCTGCTGACCCACTCGAGCGAGCTTCCCGGAAGTAACGACGCCCGCGACTTCGTGGGCAAGGACCATGGAGCCGAGCTCACGCTTATCCTGGTCGACGTGCCAACCGGCCACGGTCCGAACCTCCATCGCCATCCGTACGAGGAGATTTTCGCCGTCCATGCCGGGACTGGCACCTTCATCGTCGATCAGGGTCAGGTCGTCGCTGGGCCAGGCGACGTCGCCCTCGCGCCGGCCGGCAGCGCCCACCGCTTCGTCAATTCGGGCACCGACCGCCTCAAGCTCACAGCGATCCACCACACGCCCGAGTTCGCAACCGAGTGGCTGGAGCCCTTTTCGCCGGCTCAACAGTACTGGTCATCCCAGCCAGAGCGCGAAACATCCTCCTGACTCAATTGACGGTAAGGCCACGGCGAAGTCGTTACTCCAGATGTGACGATCGGAAAAGGCAGGTTGCTGCTGATAGCCAGCGCGCTGCTCCTGGCGAGCTGCTCCATCCCGCTCGTTGATGATTTCAACCCCCCATTTGCCCATACCTGGACCGGTTCCGACCAATCGCCCTGGTTCTCCTTGCCACACGGAACGTACGCAGTCGACACGAAGATGCCCAACGGCAGCTGTGTCTCCAGCGTCCGGTTGGTTGGACAAAATGAGTATCCGGTCGTCAGCCTCTGGCCCGCATTCACACCGCACGTGAATGGCCCGGTGCCGACGTCTAATTGGTTTGGCTTCACCGCTCATCTCGTGCGCGGCACCTACCGGTTCGAGGGGAAGGCAAAGCCCGGTTGTGAATGGTCCGTGCGCATCAGCGGACCGGGCTGATCAACCCTACCGCTTCGCTCCTGGCTGCTACTGACCGATCGCGCCGTCCGTGAGCTCGCGCAGGATGTCGGCGTGGCCGGCGTGGCGAGCGGTCTCGTCGATCATGTGGATCATGATCCAGCGCAGGCTGCGCGGTCCCCGCTCGGTGTTTTTCGCGAGGTCATCGAGGGACGCCGCGGCCACAATCTCGCGTGATCGGGCGCTTTCCCGCTTGTACAAGGCGATGATGCTCTCGACCGTGTCGGCCGGCTGGATGCGGAAATCGATGTCCTGGTCCGGCTCGTCCTCCGGCCAGGGGAAGTTGATCGGCCCTCCCGCGAAACTCATTTGGAACCACCAGCGCTCGACATAGGCCAGGTGCTTGACGATGCCGAGCAGCGTGCTCGCCGACGGCACCAGGCGTCGCGTCGCCTGCTCGGTAGTCAGACCATCGAGTTTCCATAGCATCGTTTCGCGATAACGGTCGAGGAAGCCGGCGAGCATCGCCTTCTCATCGCCTACCTGGGGGACTGGCAGGCGCTGGTGCGGGATGACGCGCGCATCCGCCAAAGCTGGCCTACGCTCCCGCGGCGCCCGCCGGCGAATGCGCCGTCAGCCGGAATGCGCGGACCGCATGATCGAAGCCTTTGAGCGTCAGCAATTCCTCCGCTGCCGCCAGATCCTGTTCGGCGAGCCAGTCACGAGTGCGTCGGTAGGCTTCATCGCTCAAGACCAGTTCGCCCTCGCGCACCTGCGATTGCAGCCGCGCCGCCAGGTTGATCGTGTCCCCCACCGCCGTCACCGAGGAGCCCTGACTGAACTGCCCGACGACCGCCGGCCCGACCGCGATCCCGATGCCTACCGGCAAGCCGGCGAAGGCCGCCTTATCCCGAATAGCGAGGGCGGCCTGCAGCGCTTGCACGGGGTGATCCAGGCGGCTACCTGTCACGTTGAAGGTGGCCATCATCGCATCGCCCTCATAACGGGCCACCAGCCCCTGGTGACGGCGAATCTCCTCTTCGGCCCAGCGATAGAGCGTGCCGATCTGGTCAGCGAGGCGGTCCGGGGCTTCGCGTGCGCTGAGCGCGGTATAGCCACGAACGTCCAGGAATACGACGGTGACCAGCCGTTCGGTCGGCTGGCGAATGCTGGCGGCAAGCGGCTCGACGATATCCGGCTCGGCCACCTCGACGCCCAGGGTCCGGAGTTGCTCCCGCGCGTAGCGCGCCTCGAGCCGATGGCCATGCGCGTCGGCGTCTCGCAGCACCTCACGCAGTTCTGACTCGGCGGCCGCATGATCTCCGGAAACGGCAAGCGCCTGAGCATAGGCTCGCCGGGCCGGCCATTCGGCATCCCGATACTCGGCCTGCTCGAGCGCGCGCGCCGCTCGCTGGAGCGATTTCAGTGCGTCACTCAGATGGCCCTCTGCAAGCAGCACTCGTCCTTCGGCGCGCCAGGCAATGGGGTTGGCCTTAAAACGATCCATCGGGGCGGTGTCCAAGAGCTTCCGTGCCGAGGCGTGATCGCCAACTCGAACCAGGGCGTCGATCGTACGGTCGATCAGGTAGATCTCTGACCACAGTGCCGGGGCTTCCACCACCAGCTCGAGGACCTTCCGCGAGTCTGACCGCAATGCCTCCAGGTCGGCGTCCGCCAGGTTGATCGCGAGCCGCGTGTACAGGAGGTACATCACCTCGTTGCGCTCCGGGCTTGCCGGCTGATCGCCCATCTGGCGGCGCGCGTCAGCCAGGCGGTCGAGCGCGGTGTAGACGTACGCAAGATCGAGCCGCATTCGGCCGGCAAACAGGGTCTCTCCGAGTTCCTGGGCCTGAGGAAGCGCGGACTCCAGCAGCACCCTGGCTCGCTCAGGATCGCCGTCGGCACGCATTGCAAGGAATGCCTGCATATGGAGAAAAGAAGCATCACGCATCGTCACGTTTTGGAAGCGCGCGCGGAAGTCCGCCA
>DATASI010000132.1:0-9223 GCA_036269255.1 Candidatus Dormiibacterota bacterium | reverse complement strand
CCGCCACCCCAAGCACCAGCCCCAGCACGTTGACGAGGCCGTCCTGTCCACCCAGGATGATGTCGCGTAGCGATCTGCCGATGCCACCCTGGGGCGCATCCAGGTCGTGTAGCGGCTGCAATTCTCCGTCAGACGCCTGCTTCGCTTCGGCCACCGGGGTATCTTCGCATGCCGGTCGAGACTGGTTTTACGGTGGGGGCGTTATCGCTTCATCGCCGCCGGTTCGATCTCGCGGACCATCGGTTCGCCCGCGGTAGCCTCCTTGTCGTCCAGGCCGAAGAAGATGATGGCGATCGCGATGAAGTAGATGATGTTCCCCAACCCGAACATCACCAGGCCGGCAAGCAGCTGGTCGTCGATCGGCGAGAGCGGTGTGACACGGGGCGCCGCGCCGTAGAACGGATAGAGCACTGTGGGCGAAAGGATGAATGCCAACCCGAGGATGGTTGGCGGGACTCCGGCAAACCCCAGGTAGGCGATCTTTCCGACCACGCTCATCGCCTTGCGCCGGGTCGACGGCACGATGATCGGCCACCAGAAGAGCAGGCCGGCCGCGAGAAAGGTGAGGTGCTCGAGCACATGGAGGGGCGCGTTGCGAAGCGTGGCATCGTATAGGAAGGGCAGGTGCCAGACGGCGAGCACCAGATTGAAGGCGATGTTCGCGAAGAGCGGCGACACGTGCAGCCGATCGGTGTCGAGCCATTGCGAGGGTAGCCCGAGCAGCAACAGCGGCGGGACCACCATGGCGAGCAGCAGGTGCTGCACCATGTGCAGGCTGAACAGGTAGTAATCGCCAGCCACGTCGATCGGCGACTCGAGCGCCAGGAATAAAAGCAGCAGGCCGGTCGCGAAAAGGAGCCTGGCCATCGGCGCCCACTCCACGTCGCGCCAGCGGCTGCCGATCAACCAGGCGTACGCGGCAGCCAGGGCGATGGTGCCGGCGAGCACCGTGGGATCCCACGACCAGGTCCACAGGCTCAGGCTGGCGTGCAGGCTGGCCACGGCTACACCATAACCAACGGCAGTCAGGAATCGCGCTTATACTCCCGTGGCATGAGGCCCTTCCCGACGGGCCGGGTATTCGCGACGCTTGTCCTCGGAGCCCTGCTCGAGCCGCTGGGTCATGCCGCCGCCTACGGGCTTCGCTATGGTCCGTCCGCGGCCTGGCAGCTGCAGTCTCAGGGCAGCCACGCCTACTTCCCACGGGTCTTCTCACTCAGCGCGATCTCGTTGGTGATCGCGCTCGCGCTCGGCCTGATCGCGGTTGTCTCGATCCGGCTGGTGCTCGGCAGTCCCCGCACCTCGGCCTCGGGCCTGGGAAGCACCTTCTTGATCCTGGGCCTGACGCAATGCGCGCTGTTCGGTCTGAAAGAGACGCTCGAGGCGTTGGCCGTTCAGTCGACGCCGGACTTCCTGAGCATCGCAATCCTCGCCGTCTGCGTGCAGCTTCCCCTGGCCGCGCTCGCCGCATGCCTCGTCAATTGGATGCGCGGCTACCTGCGGTTCGCCCCCGAGGCTATCCGGACCGTCCTCGCCGTTCGGCTCGCCGCGACGGGCGGCGCTCTTCTGCTTCGGCCCCTTCCGCTTGCGGCGCACCGCGCCGACCTGCGCGATCAGCGCTGGTACCGACGCCGAGGTCCACCGCCCTCCCTCTGACGTGATGTCGCCATGCCTCCCGGCCTGGCTTTGCAATTCACACGTTAAGGAGAGCTCATATGCGCAACCGTTTCATCCCGTTTCGCCTGGCGCCGGCAGCGGCGATCGCCGCAGGCCTGCTTGTCGCTGTCGTCGTCCCCGCGTCCGCTCACGAAGTCCGGACCGTTGGGGCTTACCAGTTCACGGTCGGCTGGCTCCACGAGCCGGCCTACGCCGACGAGCAGAACGCGGTCCAGTTCCTGCTCAGCGACACGAGAGGGAATCCGGTCACCGACCTGGGCGACACGCTGAAGGTCGAGATCGTGTACCAGGGGCTCAAGATGCCGGCCCAGGCGCTGGTGCCAACCTTCGATCCTGACACCGGCCTCGGCAGGCAGGGGGAGTACCTGGCCAGCGTGATCCCAACGGCGCCGGGGAATTACACTTTCCACTTCACCGGCTCGATCAAGGGGCAGGCGGTCGATCAATCCTTCACCTCCAGCGACAGCACGTTCGACCCGGTGAAGGAGCCGACCGCGGTCGAGTTTCCCGCGCAGGACCCCACCCGCGGGCAGATTTCGCAAAAGCTCAACAAGCTCGATCCGCGACTCGCCTCCGTCCAGACCTCCGCTCAAAACGATGCTGCCCTGGCCCGAAATCTCGCAATCGGCGCGATTGTCCTGGGTGTGCTCGGAACGATCGGATTGATCATCACGCTCAGTCGGCGACCCTCGATTCGCTAACGTGCGTCGACTCCTGTTCGCACTCTTGCTGGCGACCATCGGCGTGATCGGCTTCGGCGTCGTGGCCGAGGCCCACGCGCTGCTGCGCTCGTCCGCACCAGCCGATGGGGCGACCCTGGACCGTCCGCCATCGGAGGTCAGCCTGACCTTCACCGAACCGCCCGATCCCCGGCTCTCGATCATCCACGTCTACAACAGCGGCGGCCAGCGGCTCGAGCGCGGCGTCCGCCCGGTCACTGGCGATCGGGACACGCTGACTGTGGCCGTACCGGGGTTGTCCAACGGCGTCTACACGGTCAGCTGGACGACGGTCTCCGCGCTGGATGGTCATTACGCCTCCGGCTCGTTTGCCTTCGGCGTCGGCACGTCTCCACTCGGCGCGTCGCTCCCAGCAGGAACGGCGGTACGGTCGACAACGGCACCGTCACCTCTCGGCGTCACGGCGGGCTGGCTGTACTACGTTGGCCTCGCCTTGCTCCTCGGCGGCACCTGGATTTCGCTATTCGCGCTTCGGCAGCCCTCGAGAAGGCTTCTCGTGATGGCGACGGCCGGTGTGGGAGCCGCACTGCTCGGCCTGCTCGGTGCCGCAGAGTCTCAGCGGGAAGCAGCGGACGCGAGCTGGGCCGCCTTCTTCTCCACCTCGCTCGGCGGCAACCTGCTCAAGCAGCTCATCCCGGTGGCGCTTGCTGCGGTCGCCCTCCTGGTCGCACGGACGTCCCGGCGGCGCGTTGCCTGGCTTGCGGCGTGGTTGGCCGGCGGCCTGACGTTGGTGGCCATCTTCACGCACGCCCTGACTACACACGCAGGCGCTAGCCACCTCGCGTGGCTCATGGTGCCGGCCCAATGGGCGCACCTGACGGCGTTTGCGGTATGGATCGGCGGCCTGGCGGCGCTCCTCGTCGGCGTCCGCGGGCTTCCGGCGGCGGTCGCCGCCCGCGCCGTTCGGCGTTTCTCGTTCATGGCCGGATTCGCACTGGCTGCCATCGGGATCACCGGGTTGCTCCGGGCGATCGACGAGGTCGGCGTCCTGTCCAGGTTGACGTCCACACTGTTCGGCGGACTGGTCCTGGTCAAGGTGGCGCTCTTTCTTGCGCTGGCAAGCCTCGGGGCGATCAACCGGTATCGAAATGTGCCACGGGCCGAGTGGACTCTTCGCGGATTGCTTCGCGTCGGCCGGTTCGAAATCGGCATCGCGGCGCTGGTGATCGGCGTCGCCGCCGTGCTCACCTCATTGGCGCCTCCGAGCTACACGCAGGTCGCCGCGGCAGGGCAACCGCAACAGATTGTCGCGCGCGGACAGGACCTGGGAACGACGGTCAAGGTTCAGCTGGTTGTGACCCCGGGTTACCCCGGGTCGAATCACTTCACCCTGAGCGTCCGCGACTACGACACGGGCAAGCCGGTGAGTGCCAATCAGGCGGCGCTGCGATTCGACTTTCCCGGACGGCCGGCCATCGGTGAATCGACCCTGGCCTTGAGGAAGGTCGGCAGCGGCTCCTACGCTGCCACCGGGACCAATCTGTCGCTCGCGGGTCGCTGGAGCGTCACGGCGACGATCGAGAATGGGCTGCAGTCGGCAGAGGTGCCCCTTACCGTCACGACCGCCATCCCGCCGGAACGCATCTCCGTCTTGCATGAGCCGGGCGTCCCGGATATCTACACGGTGACGTTTGCCGCCGGCCGGTCGTTACAACTCTATGTGGACCCGGGGACGCGAGGCTTCAACGCGGTGCACGCGACATTTTTCAACGGCAACAATGAGCTGCCGATGGCGGATGGGACCGTGATCAGTGCCACGCCGGCAACCGGGCCCACCGTGGACCTGCCGGTTACGCGTTTCGATACGATCGGCCATTTCATTGGCCAGGGGCCGTTGAGCGCCGGAACCTGGCGCTTCGACGTGACCGCCTCGTCAAGCGATGGGCAGACCTATCAGGCGAGCTTCCAGGAGACCATCAAGTGAGGGTCCGGCTCCTTGCTGTGCTTGCCAGCCTCAGCGTGTTGACGTCAGCCTGCAGCCTGCCGTTTGCAAACCCCTCCCCGACGCCGACCCCAAATGCCCGCCCCCGTTCCACCGCCACCATCACGATCGTCCAGCCACCGGCGTCCAGCGTCGTCACGACGACGACCCTGACCGTGCAGTTTCAGCTCACCGGCGGACGGATTGTCGCGGTCACATCGAAAAATCTCACGCCGGACACCGGCCACATTCACCTGTCGATCGACGGCCACGTCTTGTCGATGAACTATCAGCCGTCGGCCACCGTCTCGCTCCAGGCCTTCGCCCCGGGCCCGCACAGCTTGCAGGGTGAATTCGTGGCCATTGACCATCTTCCCTTCAACCCCCGGATCATCGCCCGGGAGATCATCGAGTACCAGCCACCCGGCTCGAGCTAGACCGCCGCCTATTTTCGCAGCGTGCGAGCGCGGCGCCGTCGAATTTCCTGGATGATCGCGATCACCCCGAAGATCACCACGAAAGCCAGGATGCCGTAAAACTCAAGGTAGCGGCTGAGTCCGCTGAAGAAACCTCCGGTCCCGTTTGACGAGCCGGTGCGCGCCATAGCCGCGTAGTCGCCGAACCCCGGCGCGTTCACGCTCGCGTAGGGGTCGCCGCCCGGTGCGAACAGCGTGGTCAGGTTCTGCCAGCTCTGGCCGTCCCAGTACCGGATGTCGTTCACGGTTCCCGGTGGAATCCGCATCGTCAGGTGAAAGGTCGACGTCAGGGTGACCTTGCCGTTGCCCGGCTGGCCGACGCAGTTGATTGCATAGACGTTTCCCCGGATCTCGACGCCTGCAGGTGGCGGCGGTGGGTTGGCGACCGGGGTGATGGTGCATTTGACGCTCGTTGCCCCGGGCGGCGCCTTGAGGGTGCCCGGGCCCCAGAAGGTGATCACCTGCTGGTCGTCGGTCTGGACTCCGCCGCCGGCGACATCACCTCCCGGCGCCGGCAGCGTCGCCTCACCGCTCAACGGTGGCTGGTTGCCGTTGCGCAGGTTGGGCGGCGGCGATTCGTACCGGTACGGCGCCGGCGGCACGATGATGCCGTCATAGATGGGCGGCGCCGCTAGCCGGCCATGGAGCAGGGCCGCGGCGGCCAGCCCGAGCAGGACCGCTGCCAGTCCGACCCATCGCCGCGCCGTCAAGCCCAGAACCAGGCCCCCCAATCCGCGATCGTATGGGCGATCGCGCACGGCATCACCCGACCGGTGACAGCTCGCAGGCCACCGAGGGCGAAGCCGACGGCGAGATCGAGCGGCATGGCGGTAAGGCCGTAGCGCGGCAGATGGATCAGGGCGAAGACCACGGCGCCGATGCCGATGGCCGCGAGCGGGCCTGACTCGGCGAGCCAGGACCGATAGAGGGCGCCGCGAATTGCGGTTTCCTCGAGGGTTGCAACCATGGCGGCGATCGCCGCCCACGACCAGAAGTCACCCAACGGCCGCCTACTCATTGGTCCCGTCATGACGGGGATGAGGAGGAGCACGCCGACAGCGACGCCAGCAATTGCCGCGTTCCTTCTCTTGAGAACCCGTTCGCCTACCTGTGTAGACGCGCCGGCCCAGGTAATCCCGAGCAGGCACGCGGCGAAGATCGCCGTGCTGAACGCGTCACCGAGCGGCAGGAGCAGGGCTCGCAAGACCGCGGCCGCGAGAACCAGGCCGGTCAACAGCGCGGCCCGCCGCGGAGCGGCGAGTCGAGCGGCGATCACCGCGGCAGCGGGATGAAGCCCGGCGTGCCGGTCGCGAACACGGGTGGGTACACGGTCACGCTGTGGCGGACGCCCTGCCATTGCCAGATGACGCTGGCGGCTCGCGTGTTCTGGCCCATCAGGTCGGGCGTGGTCGCGAATTTCACGCCGGCGCCGTTGACCAGCGTCCCCGATGCGAGGTCGAGGCTGCGCGCGGCGGATGCCAGGGCATTGGGGCTCAGGTCATGGGCTCGCGGCATCACGTAGTGGAACAGGGTCCAGGCAGCCGAGAAGCCGGCCAGCGACTCCTCGGTTGGATCACTGCCAAAGTCCCGCCGGAAGGCCGCGGCGAAACGTGTATAGAGCGAGCGTCCCGTGTCGTTCAGCGCGGCGGGATTGAAGCCTTGCGGCGGGCGATCCGAAGCAAAGACACCGATCGCGTCCGGCCCCATCATGGCGCCGAAATCCGGAACGCACTGCGCCATGGTCGAGCCGATGAAGGCATCGACATGGATGCCGTTCGCCAGCATCGCCCGGCGGAAGTCGACGCCGTCGGCGATGTAGGAGGACAACACCAGGATGTTCGGCGAGAGCGCTCGCACCTGATCGAGGACGGCCGGCCAGTCGGGGACGCGCGCGTCGTATGGCACCTCGCCCACCAGCTGGATGCCTTCCAGCTGCGCTTGCTTGCGGGCGGCGGCGGCGACCGAGCTCGGATAGCCATCCACGTTATGGACGATCACCATGCGGAGCTGCGCCGGTGCCTTCTCGAGCCGCGGGGCGAGCACCTGGGCCACGAAATGGCTCGACATCGTCCCCAGATTGGAACCAGTCGCTCCGACCCGGAAGACGAGGGGGTAGCCGCGCCCGGTCAGCTGGTCGGCGACCGCGCCCGCCTCCCAGTAGAGCAGCCCGTTCGCCTGCGCAGCCGCGCTGATCGGCATCGAGAGGCTGCTCGAATAGGCACCGATGATCGCCTTGACGCCGCGTGCTTTCAGCTCGCTGACGCTATCCGCGGCTTCCGATGTGGCCGTGATGTCTTTGGTGGTCAGATCGATGGGAACGCCATCGACCCCGCCGTCGGCGTTGACGAAATCCCGCGCAATCTGGACGCCGTCGTATTCCTGCTTGGCGAGCGGCGCCTGGCTTCCGGTTAAGGGAAAGACCGCCCCAACCTTGATGGTCGTCTGGGCACTGCCCGCTGGACCGGTGGCACACGCGGTGAGCAGCAACGCGACAGCAACGACGATCGGTTGCCGTAGCCGCACCGAGCCATTGTAGACAGCAGGTAGTGGAGGATTCCTAAAGGCGCTAGGCCTGCTCGATCCCTTTCATCAGGATGGTGATCAGCGCGCCGAGGGCTGTGATCCCGACCAGGGCATAAAAGACGAGGCCGAACCTTGCGAACGGCAGGTGCAACACCGTGGCTGCGGCCGCGCCGAATACCGTCAGCGCGATCGCCGCCGAGGAGGCCCGGCCCCACGCGGTATGCCGCACGCGAAGCGTGCGCCGGCGGATGACGAGGAAGGCCAGTCCACCGACGATCGGGAAGGCGTACCGGAAGGTCACCAGCGCGGCGAGCCAATCGGGCAGCACGTCGATGACGGCCAGCGAGATGGCCGCCACGCTGAAGAAGATGCCGTCGATCACGGGATCGTAGAGGCGGCCCCATCTGCTGGAGGCGTGGCGCCGGCGGGCGAGCCACCCATCGGCGAGGTCCGTGAACGCAGCCAGCCCAAAGACGGAGACCAGCGGCAGATAGGCGCCCGCGCTGGCCCAGTGCGCCGCCCAGGCCACCCAGACCGCGGCAAAGCCGCGAATCTCCGTCAGGCGGTTCGGCCAGCCCAAGGACTGCAGCATCTCGCCTGATTCCAGGTTCACCATCAGCCCCAGATGGAGCGACAGATCGAACATCAGCACGCCCCACCAGACCAGGCTGGTTAGCACGAAGGCGATCGCCTCAGCCAGGCCGAAATACCGCAGCACGCCGGCGGCCGCCGCCAGGATCAGGACCACGCCTGCCAGGGTGAAGCGAAGCCAGGAGTCGCGCAGCTCCTCGCTCATCTGGATGATCTGCATCGAACGGATCCAGGAGGCCCGCCAGAAGGCGGCCCACGCCTGCCGGCTGTAGCCCCCATTCCGTAAATCGTGCAGCAAGCCGATGACGAAGATATTTGGCGGGAGATCGGGCTCGGCATCCGGGCCCGTTCGCTCCGTTGGACGGCGGACCACGACTCTGAGTAAAGTCGCTTTCCGCCCAAGCGTCAAGGACCGATCGGCGGGACTACCCTCCCCCGTTCGCGGTGCTGGACGCGCCGCCGGCCGGGCCGGGGCTCCCCGGCGTATCCCCACACGCTGCCCGTGGCGCGTTCGCGTCGGGGGTCACGACGAGGTCGGTGACCGCCCGGTCGCCGGATAGGCCGTCGGGAGCCGGTTGTCCCGTCAGCTTGCAGAGCGTCATCGAGGAGACCTCGGCTGGCCGGGTCCAGTCGGCCGGCTTCCGGCTCGCGTAGTACGCCTTCATGAATTCCTTCCAGGAATACGCCGGGCCGACCTCGCCCCACAGGCCACCGTAGCGGCTGGTGTACATCGACTCGTTGTGCGGTGTTGGCGCGCTCACGGTTCGCCCCATCCAGGCCGCCACCGCGAGGTCCGAGCTGTAACCGACATACCAGGCATCCTTGAAGTCGGTTGTCGTCCCCGACTTGGCCGCCACCGCCATGCCCATCGACGGATGGACGGCGCCCTTGAGGATGTCGGTCAACAGGTAGGTCGCCGACGCGGGCAGGACGCGGGCACCCGAGTCGGGCTGCGGCGGGTGCGACTCCAACAGCGTTCCCGCGGCGTCACGCACTTCCAGGATGTCCATGGGCTGAATTTTGGTGCCGCCGTTGGCGAAGGCACTGTATGCGGAGAGATGGTCGATCATGCGGACCTCGCTGGCGCCCAGCGTCGTCGGTAGCGTCGGGTCCAGCCGGGTCGAGATTCCCAGGGTGGTCGCCGTCGTCAGGACCTTCTGGATGCCCACGTCCTTGAAGAGGTGCACCGAGGAGATGTTGCGTGACTGTTGCAGGGACTGGCGCAACGTGATCGTCCCCAGCTCCCTGCCGTCCCAGTCGTGCACCGGGTACCCCGGGAAGGCATGGGCCCCATT
>DATASI010000131.1:0-25105 GCA_036269255.1 Candidatus Dormiibacterota bacterium | reverse complement strand
TCTCCATCGAGTCCGACAGGCGCGGCATCTGAACGCTGGGCATCAGGCTTTCGCGGGTGCCATGCGATGGCAGTGGGGCTGCAAAATCACGATCATTCTAGATCGATTCACGGCCCCTTCTCCTCCTGGATGATGTTCCCGCCGTCAACAACGAGGCTTTGTCCGGTGACGTACGAGGCATCGGGCGATGCGAGGAACAGCACCGCCGCGGCGACCTCATCCGGGGTGCCGGGTCGTCCCACGGGTGTGTAGTGCGCGGCAATGCGCTCATACTCCAACATCGAGCCGGTCGCGATCCAGCCCGGCGCCACGGCATTGACCGTAATGCCCTCGGCCGCGACCTCGAGCGCCACCGCGCGCATCATCCCGTCCATCGCTGCTTTCGCCGCGCTATAGGCGGCGGTGCCCTTGCTCGTCACCAGCGGCCCGGTGACCGATGACACATTGACGATGCGACCGTATTTGCGAGCCGCCATCCAGGGCAGGACGTGTCGTGTCATCAGAAAGGCGGTATGGAGCGTAATCGCGATCTCGCGCTGCCACTCGGCATAGGACGTCTCGAGCAAGGGCTTGCCGCCGACCGGTTTTCCGCTCTGCGCCATCCCGGCGTTGTTCACCAGCACGTCGATCTGTCCGAATCGAGCGAGCACGGCGTCGATGAGCGACCGAACGGCGACCTCGTCGGTGAGATCGCCGACGTAGGCCAGCGCGTCAGACCCGCGGGCGTCGAGCTCGCTGGCGCGCTCGTGGATGCGATCGGTGGTAGCGGCAATCGCTAAACGCGCACCGGCGCCAGACAGCCGGCGGGCAACCGCATAGCCAATACCTTCTCGGCTCCCCGCGCCGGTCACGACAGCGACCTGTCCGGCCAGCGTCCTCGCGCCCGCGCCGGCCTGCGAGCCGGGCTCAGTCGAAGAGCGCAGCGACGGCCTCCTCGAAGACGCTCGTGTGCCGGTCGACGTCGGCCTCTGCCGTCATCGGGCACATCAGGGCCATGTTGTGGAAGGGCGTGAGCAGGATCCCACGATTCAGGGCGAACAGGTGCATGAATCGCTCGAGGGTGTGGTCCATGGCGGCCGCGGCTTCGCCGCCGGTCCGTGGCGGCTGCGGTGTAAACACATACTCGGCGCGGCAGCCGAGGCGGGTCACGGTCCACGGCACCTGATGCGCGCCTATGACCTCCCTGACGCCGTCGGTCCAACGCTCGGCGAGCCGGATCATCCGCGCAAAGGCGCTGTCCGTCAGCACCTGCTCAAGAGTGGCGCGTGCGGCGGCCATCGACAGCGCGTTCGCCGCCAACGTCCCGCCGATGCCGCTGACATCGGTGTCGTCGTTATCAATCTCGGGCAGCACGCGCTGCGCCAGTTCCCGGCTGATGCCGAAGGCCGCCGCGGGGATCCCGCCGGCGATGGTCTTGCCGATCGTCACGATATCCGGCTCCAGCCCGGCGGCTTTGGTGTATCCGCCTGGTCCCGCACAGATCGTGTGCGTCTCGTCGATGATCAAGAGTGTTCCCGACGCGCGAGTCAGCTGACGCAGGCGGTCGTGGTACCCGGCTTCGGGCAGGATGATGCCGATGTTGGTCAGCGCCGGCTCGGCGAGGACGCAGGCGACGTCTCCGCTTGCCAGCTCCCGCTCCAGCGCCTCCACGTCATTGAACTCGACGACACGCGTCGTGGTAGCCAGATCGACCGGCCGTCCGAGGTTGCCAGGGCGCGCAACAACCTGTCCCTCGTCGTCCAGCACGGCGAACGTCTCGTCGACGCTGCCGTGGTAGCAATAGTTGAAGACAAGAATCTTGGGCCTGCCGGTGACGGCCCGGGCCAGGCGGATCGCGAACCGATTGGCGTCGGTCGCGGTCAGCGCGAACTGCCACTGGCCGACGCCGAAGCGCCGAGTCATCTCCTGCCCAACCCAGAGGGCATCCGCGGTCGGCAGCATGAACGTCACGCCGCGGCGCGCCTGCTGGTTGACGGCTTCAACAGTCGGGCTTGGGGCGTGACCGGCCATCGCGCCCGTATCACCAAGGCAGAAATCGATGTACGTATGGCCGTCGATGTCTGTCACGCGCGCCCCGTCCGCCTGCTCAACGAAGGGCGGAATGCGGCTCGCCCAGCGAAGCATCCAGTTCATCGGGACGCCCGCCAGCAGTGATTGTCGTGCTTGCCGGCTCAGCGCCACGGATTTCGGGTGCTGCCGGTGGAACTCGTCTTGTTCGCGAGCCAGCAAGCTCGCGATGCGTGCCGGATCGACCGACGCCTCGGCTCTCATGGCAACCCCTCCTCTCGACGATTCAGGCTCTAATTCTTGCCTAACATCGCCCGGGCCGTCACGATGACGTCCGCCTTGCCCGGGAAGGCGATCTTCTCGAGCTTCTTGTTGTACGGTGCCGGAACTTCGGCGGCACCGATGCGGGCCACCGGGGCGTCGAGGTAGTCGAAGGCCTCCTCGTACACGCGGGACGCAATCTCAGCGCCGACGCCATACGAACGCCAGCCTTCCTCAACGGTGATGAGCCGGCTCGTTTTCTTCACCGACTCGATGACCGGCGCCATGTCCAGTGGTCGCAGGGCGCGCATGTCGACGATCTCGGCACTGATGCCTTCTTTCTCGAGCTCGGCGGCCGCCTCCTGGGCGACCACCAGCATCCGGGAATGGGCGCAGATGGTGATGTCATCGCCCCGGCGCTTGACGTCGTTCTTGTCCAGCGGCACCAGGTGCTCGCCGTCCGGTACCTCGCCCTTGACGGCATAGGTGCCCTCGTTTTCGATGAACATCACCGGGTTGTCGTCCCGGATCGCTGACTTCAGCATGCCCTTGGCATCCGCCGGCGTGCCCGGCGCAACCACCTTGAGACCGGGGACATGTGCAAACCAGTTTTCGTGGCTGTGCGAGTGCTGGGCGCCCAATTGGTGACCGCCGCCACCCGGGGTGCGGATGACGAGCGGCACCTTGGTGCCCCCGCCGAACATATACCGGATATGCGCGGCGGCGTTCACGACCTGGTCCATCGCGACCATGATGAAGTTGACCGTCATCATCTCCGCCACGGGGCGCAGGCCGGACATGGCGGCACCAATGGCGGTCCCGATGATGACCTCCTCGGCGATTGGGGTATCGAGCACCCGCTTCTCGCCAAATTCCTTCATCAGGCCGCGCGTGACCTTGAAGGAGCCGTCGTAGAGGCCGATGTCCTCGCCCAGCAGGAACACGTTCTCGTCCCGCTGCAGCTCCTCGCGCAAGGCCTGGTTTAGCGCGTCGCGGATGGTCAGCACCGCCATCAGGCCGCGCCCTCGGCATAGACGTCGCGGTAGAGCTCGGTGGGGTCGGGGTCAGGACTCTCCTCGGCGAAACGAACCGACGCCTCGACCTGGGCAGTGACCTCTTCGTCGATCTTCTGCAGCTCCGGGTCAGCCACAAGCTTCTGCCGCTTCATGTACTCACCCAGACTCAGGATTGGATCGCGCCCCTGCCATTCTTTGATCTCTTCCTTTCCGCGGTAGGTGTCGGGATCGGACATGGAGTGGCCGCGGTAGCGGTAGGTCACACACTCCAGCAGGCTGGGCTCGTGGCGCTCGCGAGCCTGGGCGACCAGCTGATCGGTCACGCGACGCACCGCCAGCACGTCCATGCCATCGACCCGTTCACCGGTCATGTCGTAGGCGCAGGCCTTCTTCCAGATCTCGGTGACCGCCGAGGCTCGGCTCACCGCCGTCCCCATCCCATAGAGGTTGTTGACGCAGACGAAGACGATCGGCAGGTGCCAGAGCTTGGCGACGTTGAGCGCCTCGTGAAAGCCCCCGATGTTGGTCGCGCCATCCCCGAAGATGCTCATCACCACCTCGTCGGTGCCCTTGTAGGTGATGGCATACCCGCTGCCGCAGGCGATTGGCAGCGCCTGGCCAACGATGGCGTACCCACCGAAGAAGCGGTGTTCCTGGCTGAAGAGGTGCATCGATCCGCCACGCCCATGCGAGGTGCCGGTTTCCTTGCCAAACAGCTCCGCCATGACGGCGTTTGGCTCGATGCCCTTGGCGAGCGCGTGCCCATGCTCGCGGTAGGTGCTATAGACGTAGTCCTCTTTGCGCAAGGCCGAGATGGTGCCGACGATGGTGGCTTCCTCCCCGATGTTGAGGTGGCAGAACCCGCCAATCTTGGCCATCTGGTACATCTCGGCCGTCTTCTCCTCGAAGCGCCGGATCAGCAGCATCTCGCGATAGAGCTCGAGCAGGCTCGGCTTGTCGTTGAGCGCCTCCTTGGGCCGGCTGTCGGTTGGGCGCTGTTCGACCTTCATTGATGGCTCCTGGATTTCAAAAGGCACGGACCGGTACAGAAACTGCTTCTATTGTATCGATCGATGTTTTCTATCGATCGCCGGGACACCGATAAGCCCGCTAGGAAAGGATGGCGGCCAATCCGGAATGGTAGGCCGCGATCAGGGGCTGATAGATCCGGTCGTTCCAGTCGTCGTTGGCGGTCACAGCAGTAGCGTTGGTGGCTGCCGCGAGCGTTGCGTAGGCGGCCCGCATTGCCGTGTGCCGGGTGTCGGCTTCGGTCTTGTCGTTGCGTAGCAGCGCCGCACCGTATTTCTGCGTCTGGTCGAGGATCGTTCGCATTGCGACGATCGCCGGCTTAACCCCCGGCGTCTGATCCGGTTTGCCCATCAAGGCCTCCGCCACCCGCAGTGCGTGATCCGCCTGGGCATAGAGGCCGTCGATCGCAACGTATTGCTGATTGTCGATCGCAGTCAGCATTTTCGCTTCGGTAACCGCGGCGAAGAAGAAGGCGTTTTGCAACCGCTCCTGGTCGACGGCTGCGGTGAGTACCTGGTCGGCATGACCGAGTGCCGTCAAGGCGGTGCTGCTGTGCAGACGCGCGGTCTGCAGCGCCTCGCCCTTTCCGGCCGCGCCCGCCACCAGCCAGTCGGGTTGCAGCGCCGACTGCACCGCGAGCTGATCGTTTTCGATCAATTTGCGGGCAGACTCATATTGCGCCAGGTTCGCCGCCGATTGCGTCAGCAACAGGTCGTCGGACTCCCCACCGCCCGAACTGCGGGTGAGGAACTGCTGGATCGCCGTATCGATCGCGACCTGGTGCCGGGATGCCAGTGCCAGTGCCCGAGTATCGGCGGAGAGCTGGTTGTCGGCGAGGGCCGGTTCGGCCAGTAGGACCGCCGCGCCAAGCATGCCAAGGCAACCCCCGGCGGCGATCAGGATGCTTCGACGGCGCATGCTGCCGTAGGAAACAACCCAAGAGGGGGCCGTTTCCTGCGAAACGCGTCAATCGTGTCGAAATCGTGGGGACCGCCTAGCTGCGGTGGGGACCGAGGCCGTTCGGCGAGAAGCCCGGCTGGACGTGGCGGGCCGTGATGATCGACTTGATATTGCCCCGCACGTTGAAGTCGCCGACGACCTCCAGGTAACGAGGGCTGAGAATCGACACCAGATCGTCGAGGATCCGGTTGACCGCCGTCTCGTGGAACATCTCCTGGTCACGGAATTTGTTGATGTAGAGCTTGAGCGATTTCAGCTCGACGAGTTTCTGGTCCGGCACGTACTTGATGCGGATCGTGGCGAAGTCCGGAAAGTTCGAACGGGGGCAGAGGCAGGTGAACTCCGGGATCGTGAAGTCGATCTCGTAGTTCCGGTCCGGGTTGTCATTCTCGACCGCCTCAAGGGTTGACTCGGCGATCATTTTCGCGCCGTATTTCATGGCAGCTAATGCTACTGATGCTGGGTCCAGGAATTGCCGTCCCACGTCCAGGTGTCGTTGAGCGGACCGGTCTGGCCCTGGATCAGGCCCTGCCCTCCGAAAAGGACCATGACATGGTGATCACTGTCGAACACCATGGTCGCGTCGCTGCGCGCCGGCGGGCTCTGCGCCGGCGTAGCCCTAGTCCAGGCGTGGCCGTCATACAACCAGGTGTCGGCTGGCGGCGGCGTCACGATCGCGCTGCCGATCAGACCGCCGAAGAGGACGAGCTGGTTTCGGCCGGTGTCACCGGCCAGTGCCGGGATACAGAGGGCGGGCGGCCAGGTGCCGGTTGCCTGATGTGCCGTCCAGGTCTGGCCGTCGAAGGTGTAGAGGCCGTTGTCGTTGCTCTCGATGCAGTCGCCGAATCGTGCGACCACGTTGGCGCCGCTGAGGAAGGCAAGGCGCGGCCGCACGCCGCCGGCTGGGCTTTGCGCAGGGGACAGCGGACTCCAGTCGCTCCCGTTCCACGACCAGGTCTCGTTGATCGCGCTCGGCTTAGCGGTCGCGTCGTTCATGCCGCCATAGAGGATCACGGCCTTGAGGGAAGGGTCGTAGGTCATGCCGGCGCCTTCCCGGGCGCTCGGCGAGTGCGCGGGATGGAGTTGCTGCCAGGCGGTGCCGTTCCAGGACCAGGTGTCGTTCTGCTGGCCGTCAGCGGTCAAGCCGCCGAAGAGTACGACGTTGCGATTCGCCTCGTCATAGGCCATCGATGGTCGCTGGCGCGCCCGTGGGCTCTGGGTCAGTCCCTGATGCTGCGACCACCCGCTTCCATTCCAGGTCCAGGTGTCGTCCAGGAGCGTCTGGTCAGCCAGGCCGCCGAAAAGCAGGACCGCGTGCCTCGGCTGGTCATAGGCCATCGCCGCGGCAATCCGCCCGAGCGGAAGCGCCGTCGTGGTGGCCGAGGCGATTGGCGTCGCGCTCGCTGACGGGGTGGGGGAGGGAGTGGGCTTCGGCGCTGCGCTGTTGCCGCACGAGCTGAGGACCAGGATGGCCATGGCAACCAGTGAACGCCTCACGGTCTCTAGCGTTGCATGCTCAGCTCGCCAGGCGGAATGGGTTGAAGTCGGTGCCGATGTCGAAGGGGTCCTGCCGCTCGCGTCGCTTCAGGAAAGAAACCACCGCGTAGGTGAGCGGGGTAGCGACGATCTCATATGCGGTCTTGAACGCCCACTGGGACAGGATCGTCCGGAACAGGACGCTGGCGGGCAGGATGCCAAGGAAGGCGCCGGTGATGAAGATGGCGGAGTCGACGCCCTGTCCGACCAGCGTCGAGCCGATCGTCCTGGTCCAGAGCCACCGGCCCTGCGTCGCGATCTTCAAGCGGGCCATGACGAAGGAGTTCAGGAATTCGCCCACGACGTAGGCGACGAACGAGGCCAGCAGCAGCCGTGGCGCAAAGCCGAGGATCCTGGCATAAGCCGCCTGGTCGCCAGCCGTCCATAGCCCGGGGGCGCCCGGCAAAGCCCCTGCGGCGACGATGAACACGACGAACACCAGGTTGCACACAAAGCCCAGCCAGATCACCCGGCGGGTGACCGCATAGCCGTAGACCTCGGTCAGGACGTCGCCGAACAGATAGGAGAGGGGAAACACGATGACCGCGGCCGGCAGGGTGAGAAAGCCGAAAGCGACGATCTTGACGGCGATCAGATTGGAGGTCAGCAGCACGGCAATGAAGAGCCCGCTGAGGGCCAGCAGCAGCGGAGACACTCGAATGGGGGCTGACACCGCGGCTAGTGTACGGGGGACGATCGTCAGGGTGTGATCGTCAACGCGATCCTGGTGCTCAGCACGGCGCCATCGCCGTTGCTCACGACGATGACGTAGTCCTGGACCGCGCGACCGGACGGCACCTTCACGGTGAAGCTGGTCCCGCTAACCAGCGTTGCTGCCGTCCCTTCGAAGGCGCCGGCGGTTCCGGAAACCGGGGCAAAGTGGACCCCAAGCGAACGCCCCGCGATGAATCCGTTGCCCTGGATGGTGACGACCGTCGCCGTGCCGGCCGAAATCCGTGAGGGACTGATCGACGTGACGGCCAGCCCAGTGGTGGGCGCGGTGGTGGTATCGCTCCCGCGGAGCTGGAGCGTGCCGGGAAATGGCGCGAGTGGGACGGCGGTGCCAGGCTGCGACTGCCAGCCGGCGATCGTGGTCTTCACGGCATCGATCGCCGCGGCTGTCCCGGGTTGCACCAGGATCCCGAGAACCGCGGCACCGGGGCCGACCACGGGTCCGCCGAGGTTCCCCGAAAGAGCGTCAACGCGCAGACGCCACTGCGCCAGTGTGACCGCGGCGACCGTGGCCGGGCTCGACGGGTTGAGATTGGCGATCTTCGGGCTGGCGAGCAGGACCAGCGGATCGCCGACGAGCACTTTCGGCGATTTCGCGAACGCCAGCGCAGTGCCGTCGGACGATGCTCGGACCATGGCGATGCCGCTGGCCGGGTCGCTGCCGATGAGGCGCACGCTGTGCGTTCCTCCGGTGTTGTCGATCAGGCGAAGGCCGGCGCTGCCCTCGACCAGGCTGGACGCGGTCAGGAAGTCGCCCCTGGCGTCGATCAGGAACGCCGTCCCGAAGCTGTGATCGTTGCCCAGTGTCATCACGCCCTGGAGCGCCTTGTCGAGCTCGTCCGGCAGCAAGACGGCGGCTGGAGCTGCGCTCGTGGATGGGGACGGCGTTGGACTGGTCGCCGGCGGCGTCGATAGCCGCTGGGCGACCGCCGGGGCCAGCGCGACCAGGCCCATCAGCACCAGGGTCACCACCAGGGCGGTGAGGACCTGCTCACCTCGACCCTTCAGCAAGGGAGGCACGGAGGTGCAACGGCGGTGGCCGCCGCTTTCTTGGGGGGCGCTCTTGGGTACAGTCAGGCGATGCGGCTGCGAAACACGGAGAGCGGGCTGGTGCAGCCGCTCGAGGTGGGCCCGCAACCGGTTCGCATCTACGTCTGCGGCATCACCCCCTATGACACGACGCATTTGGGCCATGCCTTCACCTACGTCACCTTCGACGTGCTGGTGCGGGTGCTTCGCGCGTTCGGGACCCGCGTGCGTTATGTCCAGAACGTCACCGATGTCGACGACGACATCATCCGGCGCGCCCGTGAGCTGGGCACGACCTGGGACCAGCTGGCGGCCACCGAGACGGCGCTCTTCGAAGCCGACCTGGCGGCGCTCAACGTCCATGCGCCCGATGTTTTCCCGCGAGCGAGTCAAACAATTCCACGAATCATCGAGCTCATCAAGAAGCTGGAGGCGCAGGGTCACGCGTACCAGGGTGAGAACAACGTCTACTTCCGCGTCGAGAGCGTCACCGACTACGGCCGCTTGAGCCGGCTTCCGCGGGCGGAGATGATTCGGCTGTCGCGGGAGCGCGGGGCCGACCCTGATGACCCACGCAAACACGACCCGCTCGATTTCATCCTGTGGCAACAGAGCGCCGAGGGTGAGCCGCGCTGGCCGAGTCCTTGGGGTGACGGGCGGCCCGGCTGGCATATCGAGTGCTCGGCGATGGCCCTGCAACACCTCGGCGAGCAAATCGAGATCCACGGCGGCGGCTCGGATCTGATCTTTCCGCATCACGAGAGCGAGATCGCGCAGTCGGAGTCGGCGACCGGCGTGCGCCCCTTCGCAAAAATCTGGATGCACGTGGGAATGCTGCGCTACCAGGGCGAGAAGATGAGCAAATCGCTAGGGAACCTGGTGCTGGTGCGTGATCTGCTCCGCCGCTACGACGCCGACAGTATTCGCGTGGTGCTCCTGCGTCATCACTACCGCGAGGCCTGGGAGTACACCGAAGACCTACTGGATGACGCGCAAGCATGGGCCGCCCAGCTGAAAACCATCGGGTCGCGGGGCGACGAGGCGGCGCCGATCCCGGCCGAGGTCCGAGCCGCGCTCGAGAACGACCTCGACACGCCACGGGCCTTGCGTCTGCTGGCGCAGCTGAAGTCGGCCGGCGATCCCGCCTGGCGAACCACCGCCGACCTGCTCGGCCTGCGACTGGGCGCTGTCGCTCCGACGGAAGCGAAGAAGGCGCTCGGGTGGTGAGCGCCTTCTTCTTGATGGGGAGGGAAGTCGTTAGCTAGTCGTTGCCCTGGCGGTCGGCCGGACGCACCGTCGGTCGGGACTGCTCGGGCTGATCCCGCTCGGTGTCGTGGTGCTCCGTGTCGGCGTCCTTCTCGGCGGTCTGCTTCGGCTGATTGACCACCGGCTTGGTCGCGGCCGCTTCCGGCTGCGCCTCGGCCCTGATTTCGGCCACGGCCGATGCATACTCCGTCTTCAGCTCGCTGATTTCCTGGCAGGCGCGGTTGACGATCGCCGTCAGCTCGTCGCTGAGCAAACTGGTGTTGCGAGCGCCATGTTCGCTGTTCGCCTCGGCGGCGTCTTCATCGGTGGCTTCCGCGGCGGCTTCATCGATCGCCGCGTTGGCGTCCGCGGTGATTTCGGCCATCCCCAGCGTCGCCTCGTGGTTGAGCTCGGTTAGCGACGTCTGCGCCTCGCCCGTGAGGGTCGCTGGGTCGGTCAGTGTCAGCGGCGTCGCGCAAGCCGCCACCGCCGCTTTCGCGCTGCTGACGTTATAGTCGGCCAGACCTGCCACGCTCGTCCAGAGCGTGAGCCCGCCGGCCAGCATGAGTGCGCCGAACAAATTTCGCTTCATGCCGTCTTATACGAGTCTCATCGAGCTCGTATTCGTGACGAAGTCGCGGGCGGGTCACCGCCGCTTTACGGGTGGCTGATGACCTGGTGAACGCGCGGTAACCGCGGAGGAGGGAAGGGAGGCAGCCGCTCGGGCCCAAGCGCTTCCAGCTGATCTCGAAGCTGGCCGGTTTCCATCACCAGCCGCTCGACGTCGATGCCCATGCAGTGGGGGCGGTACGGTTCGAGCTTGATCAGGCCCTGCCGCAGTTTGGCCACGGCTCCCCGCCAGTTGCCGCGCTTCCAGTGGTAGAAGCCGACACCCACCTGCAGGATTCCCTGGTACAGGTATCGAACCGGATCCGGTTCACGGATCCAGATCTCCTCCAGGGTCTCGTGCTGCTCGAAAAATTCGCCACGGTTGAATTCGTCGATGCCATGCAACAGCTCCCGCGGCGGGGCATCCTCGCAGCGCGCCGTTCGTCGCGGCGCCGACTTCTTGATCTGCTGCGTCACGCGGACGTCTGACCGGCGACCGCCGAAGCGCGTACCGCGTCTCCATCGGGCGAGGCGATCGGCAGCTCGAGATAGAAGGTTGTGCCTTTTCCCTCGAGGCTATTCGCCCAGCTGCGGCCGCCGTGCGCGTCGGCGACGCGGCGCAGCAGATAGAGGCCCAGCCCCTGTCCGCGCGCCGGCTGCTCATCGGCAAGTGTGGCGAAGAGTTCTGCCAGGCGGTCAGCCGACATGCCGGGTCCATCGTCTTTGACGATTAGCTGGGCGCGATCGGGACCCGAGGCGCGCAGACGGAGCTGGACCACGGTCGCGCCGCGCGCGTGCTTCATGACGTTGTGCAGCATCTCGTCCAGGGCGGCTTCCAGCAGCACGCTATCGCCCCAGATCTCTGCCTGGATGTCGAGTTGCAGCCGGAGCTCCATCCCCGCGGTGGACAGCCGGTCGCGAATCCGAGCGGCAGTGGCATGCGCCACCGAACCCAGCGAGACGCGGACCGTGAAGGCCAGCTCGAGCGGCAGACGCGAGAGCAGGAGCACCTGGTCGGCGACACGCATCAGGGTTTCGGATTGCGCCGCCAGCCGATCGGCGACCAGGGCCATCTGATCGGCGGGCACCTCGTGGTTGTTCAGCATGTCGGCATAGCCCCGAAGGATGGCGAGCGGCTCCTTGACCTCCTGGGATGCCAATCGGACCGCCGATGCCGGCGTTCTCGGCTGGCCGTTCGCCGCCGATTCGCTCCAGCCAAGTCGTGGACCGATCAACCCGGCCAGCAACAGCAGCACCGCCTGGTCGTTTTCGCTGAAGACGCGCGGTTCCTTTCCGATCACCGCCAGGGTCCCGACGGTCCCGCGTTCGGCCGAGCGAAGAGGAACGCCGAGGTAGCTCACGATCCCGAGCCGGTGCCGCATCGCCAGGCTTTTGAACGGCTGCCGCTTGCCGGCATCACGGATATTGACCACGCCGTCGCTGGTCTCGTCGTCGGAGGCGAGAAATGTCTCGCCGAGCTCGAGCCTGGTGCCGGCCTCGATCGGCGCACCGCCGTCGACCCGTGCCGCGACGATCTCGAGCGTGTCGTCCTCGATGCGCCCGAGGAACGCGGAGCCGGTATCGAGCAGCTCCACCAGACAGGCGAGGGTGCGATCGATCAATTCGGGCGCCGGCTTATCCAGGTGGGCCAGCACTTGCTGGCGGATCAGGCTGAGTGGTTGCTGGGACGGTGGGCTCATACGGCGTCGGCGCTCATTGATACCACATAAAATGGGCGACCATTGGCTGAGGTATCCAACGGGCGGGCGAACCTGCACCTGCACACGGTCTTCAGCGATGGGGAACTGCCCCCATCCGAGGTGGTGGCGGCGCATGCCGCGGCCGGGTTTTCGGTCATCGCCATCACCGACCACGACACCCTGGCCGGCCTTGATGCCCTCGGCGTGCTCGAGAGCCAGCGGCCGGCGATCATTGCTGGGGTCGAGCTCTCGATCGAGGATGAGCCGAGCCGCGGCCTGGTCGAGGTTCATCTCCTCGGCTACGGCTTCGCCCCGGAGAACCGGCAGCTTCGCCGGCGCCTGCACGAGGCCAGTCAAATGCGCGAAGAGCAGAAACGGACGACGGTCGAGCGGCTGGCGGCAGCCGGCTACCGCGTCGACTGGGCCGACGTTCGGGCCCGCGCAAAAGGCAACGTCGGCAAACCCCACATCGTCGCCGCGATCGAGGCCGCCCAGAGTGGTGTTCGCCGCCAAGAGCTGTACGCGGCCATGGGACCGGGTGGCCAAGCCCACGTTCCCCGAGCGCGCGATCTCACGCTCGACGATGCGGTCGCGTTGATCCACGACGCCGGGGGCGTCAGCGTCCTTGCTCATCCCGGCGTGTACCGATACGTGCCCGACGTCGAGGTGCTGTTCCACACGGCGGCGGTGGCGGGGGTCCAGGGGCTGGAGGTGACCTATCCGCAGGCTCCCGACGACCCCTACGGGCCAAAAAGTGCCGCGCTGATGGAACACTTCGCCCAGCGCGCGAGTAAGTACGGCTGGGTGGCGACCGGCGGAGACGACTTTCATGGGCCCCAGGTCACGCCGCTGATCCGGCTTGCGGGGTGGACGGCGACACCGGCCGCCTGCGTCGATGACCTGCTGGCGCGCCGGCCTTAGGTCAGATCACCTTGTCGTCAGGAAGCGCGTGATCGCGTCCGCGAGCGCCTCCGGCCGGTCGATCGGGAGGAAGTGTCCGCCGGGATCGATGATCTCGACCGTGGCATCAGGCAGCTTGCTTTTCAACCGCTCCGCCCAGCTGGGATCGAGGAACTTGTCGTTGGCGCCCCAGAGGATCAAGGTTGGCGTCGTGATCTCTTCGATGTGCCGGGACCGGCTGGTCAGGTCGCGGTTGTTCAGCGCGCGCGCCGCTCGTAGATAGGCGCGGCGGCCGCCGAGATCCTGGAATGGTCGCGTCCATTCATCGACCAGCTCGTCCGTCACCCGTCCTTCGGTGACGATCCCCGCTTCGAGACCCTTGCGCAGCCCGTCGCGCAGGTCGCGGTTGACCATGATCTGGTCCCACACCGGTTCCTTGAGGCGAGCGATGTCGGGGACCGGCCAGTTGTTGTCGAGCACGCTGTCGATCAGGATTAAGCGCGCGACGCGCTGGGGCTCATCGACCGCCATCAACTGTGCGATGCCGCCGCCGATGTCATGCCCGACGACGGCGGCCTGATGGACGCCGATCGACTCCATAAAGGCCACCATGTAGCGAGCCTGCGCCGCAATCGACAAGTCCGCGTCCAGCCGCTTGTCCGAATCGCCATAGCCGAGCAAGTCAGGAGCCAGAACGTCGAACGTTGCGGCGAGCGGATCGATGACGTCCCGCCAGAGGTAGGACGAGCTGGGAATCCCGTGCAGCAGCAGCACCGCCGGCCCCTGGCCCTTGCGTAGATAGGCGATGTCGCCCGCGAACGTCCGGATCTTTCGCTTGCCACGCGCGAGCGGCGCGGTCTTGATGAGCTCGGTGGCCAGTGGGATCGACACCACAGGCGTGACCGGCTCTGGACTGCCCTGTGGAGCAGGTACGGGTCCAGGTCGAACAGCGGGCTCTGCCGTTGGCGGCGCGGTCGTCGCGTCGGCTGGCTGGGTTGGGACCATGGCGGGCCGCCGTTTCAGGATTACATTGGTCGAGCTGGCTCGGGCGACGAGCTGCTGCTGGCTGTCGAAGACTTCCGCATCGGCGATCACCAGCTGGTGGCCGCGGCTGACGACGCGACCCGTTGATCGCAGGGTTCCCGAAGCTTCGGTCACTGCACGAATGAAGTTGAGATGCAGCTCTGCAGTGGTGAAGGTCTCACCGGGGCCACAGGTGCTGAAGACTGCGAATCCCATGGCGCTGTCGGCCAATGAGCTGATGGCGCCACCGTGCGTGACGCCGTTCGGGTTGTAATGCGCCGCGGTGGCCGGCATTTCGAAGGTCGCGATGCCGTCGCCCACGCTGGTGCAGCGCATGCCGAGAACTTTGAAATACGGTGCGGGATCGACGCCGGCCCGGAGTGCGGACTCGAGCAAGTCACGACCGGACAGCGCCGCCGGATCGGACATCGCCCGCATTGTACGTCCGACCCCCGGAACCGACCAAAATGGTTACGCGCCGGCCGTAACGGCTGCGTGACGACCGTGTGTCAGCTCCTTGCGCCGACGCAAGCCCGCGTTCCTTAAGGGAGTTTGTCTTGACGTGGGCCTGCAGCAGGCCCGAGTGCGGAAGGGGAAAAAGGGGGACCGACACTGAAGTACGCCGCGCCACGCTTTGCGACGCATTCGGCCGTCTTGCTGATGGCAGCGGCGATGCCGTGGGTTGTGCTCCATGTGCCGGTTGGCCCTGCGCCGGCGCTCGCCGGCGTCTCAACCGGGACCGCTCTGGCCGAAGCTCCCTTTGGACGGTCGGTCGACGGGATCGGTTGGTCGATGAGCGGATCGCTGATCGTGCCGGCACTTCCGGTGACCCCACCGACTGAAAAGCACCGCGACATCATCGATTACATCGCGAAGGATGGCGATACGCTCCGCGCCCTGGCGAGCGCGTACAGCCTCTCGGTCAACACGCTGCTCTGGTCGAACCCGAAGCTGGTCGACAAACTGAGCGGCGGTCAGGAAGTCCTGATTCCGCCAGTCGATGGGGTGCTGGTCAAACTCGTCGCGGGCGATAGCGTCGCCGGGCTGGCGCAGAAATACCATGCCGAAACCGACGCCATCATCCAGTTCAACCTGCTGCGTCACCCCGAGACCCTCCAGGCTGATCAATTGCTGATGATCCCGTACGGCGTCGGACCCGAGGCGCCCTCGGCGCCGCCCTCAAACGCGCACACCGTCAACGTCGGCAAGCGGTCCTGGTACGTGACGCCGGTCTGGTCATCGGGCGGTGGCATCTATCCCTTCGGCCAGTGCACCTGGTACGTCAATACCCGCCGTCCCGCCCCCTGGGGTGGGAATGCCTGGCAGTGGTATTCGCGGTCACAGGCGAAGCCCTGGAGCCGTCCGGTCGGGCCAACTCCGCGCGTCGGAGCCATCATGGTGACCTGGGAATCGCCCTACTGGGGCCATGTGGCCTACGTGGAGCAGGTTTACTCCGATGGCAGCTGGCTGGTCTCAGAGATGAACTATGCCGGTGTCAACGGCGGCGGGTGGGGCAGAGTCAGCTACCGCCACGTGATCCCCCGCACCATCCCGCTGATCGGCTTTATTTACTGAGGTCTTCGACCAGCCGGCCCACCGACAGTACGGTCGCTTCATCGTTCCAGCGGCCGACGATCTGCAGGCCGACCGGCAAACCCCGGGTCTGCAACCACGGGACCGAGAGGGCGGGCGCTCCGGTCAGGTTGAACGGCGCGGTGAGCCGAACCAGCGCCCCGTCCACGGGCTCCTGGCTGCCACGCCAACGGACGACGCGCTCGCCGAGCGGCGTCGCCGTGATCGGCGTGCTCGGCAGCAGCAGCACGTCGACCACGCTCAGCGCCCGGCGTACCGCCTCACGGATACGCGCTCGCATCTGCTGCGCCAGTAAGTAGTCGCTGGCGCTGACCAGGGCGCCGAGCTGCAGCCGCACCCGGACATCGCGACCGTAATCGCGCGGCCGTTCGCGGAGCCAGCGAGCATGGATCGCCGTTGCCTCAGCTCGTAAGGTCACGAGTTGGGTGGCGACGGTCCAATCCAGTTCGGGAAGGCGAACCGCTCGAACGCGCAAGCCCCACCGGCTGAGCGCCCGGGACGCCGCATCGACGGCGGCAACCACCCGCCGCTCTGCCGGATGCAACAGGCCTGCTTCGACGATCCCGATTCGGGTGCCACGCAGGGCTGGGGCCCTACCGGTGCGCCGATTTCGCCACGTCGAGCTGCCGCTGAGGACATCGAAGAGTAAGCCCACATCATCGACCGTTCGGGCCAGCGGCCCCGCGTGATCGAGTGACGAGCCAAGCGGGATTGTTCCCTCGAGCGGGATCGCGCCGTAGGTGGGCTTCAGTCCGACGCAACCGCAGAGCGCCGCGGGGATCCGGATGGAGCCGCCCGTATCGGAGCCGAGGGCTGCGGCCGCCATCCCGGCCACGACGGCGATCGCCGATCCGCCACTCGAGCCCCCGGGAATGCGGCCATCGTCGCGCGGGTTTCGGGCAACGCCCCACCAGGGATTCGCAGTCGTGACCCCGTAGGCGAACTCATGCAGATTCGTCTTTCCGAAAATCACTGCACCGGCCGCGCGCAGCCGCGCGACGGCAGCGGCGTCGGCGGTCGGGACCCAGTTGCGCAGGATCTTCGAGCCACCGGTGGTCCGAAGCCCTCGAGTGGCAAAGAGGTCCTTGATCGCGATTGGAACGCCGAGCAAAGGCGCCGTTTGCCGCCGAGCCAGACGGTCGGCGGCGTGGCGCGCCGTCCTGATGGCACCGGCCCCGGGGGCCGTGATAAAGGCATTCAGGTGGGTGGCGCTCTCGATGCGCTCGAGGTACCCTCGAGCGACCTCCACCGGCGAGATGGCTCGCCGTCGGAGGGCCTCGGCCACCTCCGTCATGGAGGCCGTTGCCAGGTCGAGCGGTTGCGCCATCAGCTTTGAGTGAGCTCCGGGGCGGCCGCCTCTCGGAGGGCTTCGACCAGCCCCAGGTACCGCTTCCATGCCGGGAGCAGTGTCGCCAGGTCGTCCGCCGTCAACCGCAGCCCGGCGGCTCGCGCCACCGCCGCCAGTCGTTCTCTCTCCGTCACCCGGCCCAGTATGCGCGCGAAATGGTTTGACAAGAACGATGAGTCCGCCCTAAGCTGCATCCGCCGCCAACGGGCTCGTGGGGAAGGCGCCTCGGTGGCGGAGGCTGCCGTTCATCCACCTTTTCAAGCGAGGAGCCCGAAGAGAATGCTGCTGGTAGAAGTCCGCCGCCTCGAGATTGCGCCCACCACCGATCAGTTCTGGACTATCGTCTCGCGCGTCAACGGACCGGAGTTCATGGGCGTGCTCTATCGCGCCCGCGAGGCGATCTTTGACAGCGCCGGCATCGCTTTTACAATCGACCTGCTCAATCGTTTTCTCCAGTTCGACGTGACCAAGAGCTGGTCGGCGTCGGATGAGGGCGAGCTCTTTATGGGCTCGGTGCCAGTGGTCGGATGGCTGCGCGTGCGCCGTCCGGGATCTGCCACCCTGCGCGAATTGCGTTCCGACGACATCCACTTCATGGAACTGGAGCACGCGGCCAAGCCTGCCTTTGTCGAGGTTGGGGTCGCGTACCGCGCAGGGAGCGAGAAGGTCCGAACGGATTTCTTGAAACGCATCCGGACTGCTGCCCAGGAAGTGCTGGGCTCGGAGGTCGGCACGCCCTCGTCCTGGCCCGTCCTCGCTCCGGTCGGCAGCCATAACTTCGAGGCCATCCGCAAGAGTCGCCAGGTCAACTACGAAGCCTCCGCCGAGGAAAGCCAGGCGATGGCGGCCTTTACCACGCCGGAGATCCGGGCGCTGATTCGCGACCTGGAGCGCGTGGGTTCATTGACGGTCTCGGATCTGCCCAAAGTGCTGGGCGAGGCGCAGGGGGCCGCGGTGGCGGGGCGTCTCGGCGAGCTGCGCAGCCTGGGGTTGATCCAATCCGAGTACGTCATCGTTTGCTCGCGGACCGGCAATGCCGTGCTGCGAACCGATGATCCGAACAAGCTCTCCAAGATGGCGCCCGACTGGATGAAATGCGCCTGCGGCCGCCCACTGAATGAGGAACGTGTCGATCAAGTCATCATGCCGACCGATCGCGCCACCGCGCTCAACGACAAGGGCCGCTGGATGACGACGCTGGCCATGGCTGTGCTCCAGAAGCTGGGCATCGGCCGCGAGCAGGTGATCATCGACTCCGGCCCGCAGGGGACCGACTTCGTGTTGGATCTCAGCGGCGACCTGGTCTTGATCGTGCTTAAGGATCGGGAGTTCAATCTCGCCGACGCCTATGGTTTCAATGCCAAGGTCTCCCGCATCAAAGCCGCCGAGGGCGTGATCGTCAGCAATGAAGGCCTTTCCGGTGACGCCAAAAAGCTGGTGCAGGACGAGCTCGGTCCGCAGCGCGCTCGGATCACGGACCCATTCCGGATCAGCTTCGTCGAGGGCCTCCAGGGCCTCGAGCACGAGCTGGCGCGGGTTGTCGAGCGACGTCGCCGGCAGTACTTCCTTCGGGCGCTGGGTGATCTCGCCACCATCCAGGGGCTCAACATCGGCCAGCTGGCGCTGGCCAAGGTCGAAGCCGGTGGGCGCGCCGGGAAGGAGATCGCCGTGACGCCGGAGGCAGTCGCCGCCGAAGCCTAGGGAACTGTCGCGGCCGTCAGGTCGGCTGGAAGGCGCATCGGCGCGTTTACGTCGCGTACCTGAACTTGAATGAAACGCGCCTGCGTATGGTTCTGGTAGACATGCGCGCGCTGGTACTCGTGGCGGGGGCGATCGCTCTGCTGGTGGGTGCGATCTGGATCGGGCAGGGAGCCGGCTGGATCGCCGGCAGCTTCATGACAGGTTCACGATTCTGGCTCATCATCGGCATCGTGGTCGCCCTGGTCGGTCTGGTTCTGGTCATCGGTGGAGCGCGCCGTCCAGTCAGGCGCTAAGACGCCGGCGCGGGGGGCTGCCGCTCAACCGCTGGTCGTCGGACTGAGTGCGGGCGTTCTCGCGCTGGCCGCGGATTATCTGGCCCACGCGCTGTTTGGCGTTCCGCTGCTGCCGCAACAAGCGGGCGACCTGCTGCTCAAAGTCCTGCCCATACCGGTCTTCGAGAACCTGTTGAAGACCCTGCGGGTGCTCGCGCGCCCGCTGCTTCTTGCGGGATCGAGCGTGGTCATCGTCGCCGCCTACGGCATCGCGGCCCTCTTCCTGGCTCGCGTCGTGCCGCGATTCTTCGTGGGGGCGCTCACCGCACTGGTCGGCGTCGTCAGTGCCGCCGTCGCCTTGCTCGACATCGCCCCCAGCGACAATTTCTTTCTGATTCTCATCGAGGTCGCGATCCTCGCCGGCACCGTGCCGCTGGTTGATACGACGGCCCGCCAGGTCGCCGTTGAGACCGCCGTGGTCGAAGAGCGACGGGTCTTTCTCCGGAACGTGTTCTACGGCATGGTCGGCATCGCGGTACTCGGCATCGCCTACGCCGATGTCCGGCGGTTCATGACCGCGCTCGCCGTCAACGAGGGCAGCCGCGCGACCGCCGAGCTGACGCCGGTCGGCGATTTCTATGTCGTTTCCAAGAACCTTGGGGGCGATCCCGTCGTCGACGCCGGCAGCTGGCGGTTGCAGCTTCCGGGCCGGTCGCTGACCTATAGCGATCTGCTGGCCATTCCGTCCCAGCGTCTCGAGCTGACGCTGGAGTGCATCAGCAACGACATTGGTGGAACCCTGATCAGCAACGGGGAGTGGCAGGGTCCGCGCGTGCGCGACGTGCTCGCCCTGACCGCCATTCCTCCGGATGCCGTCTGGATGCTGATGGAAAGTGCCGATGGCTACACCGAGAGCTTTCGCCTCAGCGAGCTCAGCGATGATCACCTGCTGGCCACCCATCTGAATAGCGCTCCCCTGACCCCTTCGCATGGCTTTCCTGCGCGCTTTATCTTTCCGGGCCACTACGGCATGAAGCAACCCAAGTGGGTGAGCAGGATTCATTTTTCGGCGAGCGACCAACCAGGGTATTGGGAGAACAACGGCTGGGATGAGCGAGCCATCGTCAAGACCATGTCGCGCATCGATCAGCCGGTGGATGGCGCCTCACTCGCCAGTGGTTCGCTGACGGTTCGTGGGATTGCCTTTGCCGGTGCTCGTCGGATTGGTGCCGTCGAGCTCAGCTGGGACGGTGGTGGTTCGTGGCACGGCGCGGAGCTGCAACCGGAGTTCTCGGCCTATAGCTGGCGCTTCTGGCAGCTGACGACCAGCCTGCCCGCCGGTCAGTATCGCGTCGCTGTGCGCGCGCGCGACGGGCAGGGAACGCTGCAATCGGCGACGCCGGCGCCGACCCTGCCGAACGGTGCAGACGGTTACCACAGCATCACGGTCGATCTCGCCTGAGCTCTCAGGCGCTTCTCAGGGGCGTCTCAGCGCGATAGCGACGAGGCCTCGTAGCGTTCGTGTCGAGGTCGCTGGAAATGAAGGCGCAAGCCGTTGTATCGGAGAGGGGATCCATGTCCTCGAACGCGACGCTGAGGTGGGCGTCCGGGATCGGTACGCTGCTGTTGGCCCTGCTTTCGAGTGTGGTCGTGGCCACGGCACCCAGGCCGGCCGGTGCTCCGCTGCGCCCCGCCGTCAAGCCCCTGGCGCCCGATGCCAGCATCCAGAGCAAGAGCTATGTCTCCTGACATCGCGTCCCGCCACTTCGATGCGCTCGGGTCAACCTGCGAGCTGCTGAGCCTCAGCGCGGGACAAGCGGCACTCGAGCGCTGCGAGCAACGGGTACGCGAGGCGGAGGCACGCTTCACCCGCTTCCTGCCCAGCAGCGAGCTGGCGCAGCTCAATGCGGGCGACGGGCGATACGTTCCCGTGAGTCCGGCGATGTTTGCCATGCTCGAGGCAGCGTTGTGGGCCTTCGAAGAGAGTGGGGGACTGGTGAACGCAGCTGTGCTGCCGGCGCTGCAGGCCGCCGGATACGACCGGCCCTTCCGCCAGGGTCTTCGCGAGCCGGCCGCCTATACCGCCAGCAGCCTTCCGCGCCTTCCCGACGTGCTCCTCCTCGATGTGGCGACTCGATCCGCCGGGCTCGCGCCCGGTACGGCGCTCGACCTCGGTGGCATCGCCAAAGGCGCGCTGGCGGACCTCCTGATTGCCGACCTCGGTGATGACGCCGTGTGCAATCTCGGGGGCGATCTCCGAGCCCGCGGACTGGGGCCAGATGGCGACGGCTGGCACATCGAGCTCTGCGATCGATCGGCGGTCGCCCTGACGGATGGGGCAGTTTGCACCAGCGGCATCACGCGCCGCCGCTGGGGTCGGTCGGCGCATCACCTGATCGACCCGCGGACCGGTCTGCCGGCAAAGACCGACCTGGCAGAGGTCTCGGTACTGACCGATAGCGCGCTCCGGGGTGAGGTCTACGCCAAGTGCGGGATGCTGCTCGGCGAGGCGGCAGGCCGAACCTTCCTGGAGAGCCGCGGCGTCGCCTACGCAATGGTTCCAGTGGTCGGCGCCGCGTCCAGCATGACCCTCGCCGCGGCATGACGCTGGACCAGGCGCTCTGGGAGACGGGTCGCGTGGCGGCGCTCAGCGCGTTCTTTGCGCTGAGCGCCTCGATCATCAGCGGCCAGGCGCTGCGCTCGTCGCTGCTTGACCGACTGGTCCGTAATCGCGAGCTGCTCAGCCTGCATCGATTCCTGACCCTCTGCTGGCTGCCCCTGGTTGCCATTCACGTGGCGGCTCTCACGCTCGACAGTGTCGCCCGGATAGGCCCGCTCGATCTCCTGCTGCCCTTCCAGGTTTCGTATGCGCCGCTCGCGATCGGGCTGGGCACGCTGGGCTTTGATCTCTTGCTGGTCGTCACGATCACCAGTTATCTGCGAGGGCGTCTCGACGCAACGGCCTGGCGATGGATCCACCGGCTTTCATACCCGATGGTCCTGCTCTTCGCGCTTCACGCAGTACTGGCAGGCACCGACTTCTCACGATCCGTCGTCCTGGCCCCCGCAGCGGGCGTCCTGGCCTTCACCGCCGTCCTGACGCTGGCGCGGGTCGCCTTCGGGCGGCTGGATCAGCGGGTTTGAGGACCTCCCGGATCGAGGTATAGGGATTGCATGGCTCCCCGTCGATCCGTCGAAAAGCTGTCCCGCCGGGCCGGTGTCGAACTCGGCCTCAAGGGCGCGCGCCAGGCCGCCGGCAAGAGCGGTCGGGTGCGCCGTCCCAATCCGCCGGGCCAGCATGGGCGCCGGCGTAGCAGGCGAGAATCCGACTACCTGCAGCAATTGAAAGAAAAACAAAAGCTGCAGTGGTTCTACGGCGTTCCCGCCGGTCAGCTCCGGCGTTATTACGTCGCCAGCAGCCGGAGGGCCGCAGCGACTGGTGAGGAACTTCTCCGCGAGCTCGAGGAGCGGCTGGACAACGTGGTTTACCGGCTCGGCTTTGCGGGCACCCGAGCTCAGGCTCGACAGTTCGTCGTCCACGGCCACGTCGACGTCAATGGGCAACGGGTCGACCGCCCCGCCTACCAGGTCCGCGCGAACGACCAGATTGCGATCGGGGACAGCAGCGCCGTCGAGCCCCTGGTGCGCGAGGCCATCGCGCTCGGCTTCCACGTGCCCGAGTGGCTTACCGTCGACCGGGAGGCATTGACCGGCCGCGTCCTCCATGCTCCTGCGCGCGACCAGATCGATGTCCCTGCCGATGAGAATCGGGCCGTCGAGTTCTTCGCCAAGTATTGAGTTAGGCTCGACGAGTACGCTCGCCACTACGTGGACTGACCTGAGGAGGTAGAGCATGCGGATCATGGATGTCGTGAGTGAAGCGCGCTCGGTGATGAAGGCGTCTGAGGTGTTCGGCGAGCCGATCGAGAAGAACGGCGTCACCATCATCCCGGCAGCAAATGTCAGCGGCGGCGCCGGGGGCGGCGGCGACCAGCACGATCCGCAGGCCGGCGGGATGGGATTCGGCGTCATCGCCAGACCGGCGGGGGCGTTCGTCATCAAAGGCAATGAGGTCTCCTGGCAACCCGCCCTCGATCTCAACCGGGTGATTCTCATGGGACAGCTGGTTGGCATCGTTGCGCTATTGACGGCCCGGGCCATCGTCAAGGCGGTCGCGCGCCGTCGCTGACATGAGCGCCGCGGCGATCGACCTCGACCTGCAGGCCGTCCGTGGCGAGTTCCCCGCGTTGTCCCTTCAGGTCGACGGGCAGCCGGTCGTCTACCTCGACAATCCAGCCGGAACTCAGGTTCCCCAGCGTGTCATCGACCGCACCAGCGAGTACTGGCGGACGATGAATGCCAATCACGGCGGCGTGTTTGCCACCAGCCGGAGGTCAGATGCCCTGATCGACGAAGTCCGCCAGGCTGCTGCCGTGTTTCTCAATGCTGCCTCCGCGGACGAGATTATCTTCGGCCCCAACATGACGACGCTGACGTTTGCCATGAGCCGAGCGATCGGCCGCGAACTCGACCCTGGCGACGAGATCCTCGTGACGCGCCTCGAGCACGATGCCAATGTCTCATCCTGGCTGGCGCTGCAGGAGCGCGGTGTCATCGTGCGATTTGCCGATATCAACGTCCCCGAGTGCACGCTGGATATCGACGATCTCCGACGGCAGATCACCCCCCGGACGAGACTGGTTGCGGTCACCCATGCCTCCAACGCCGTCGGCACCATTCCGGACCTGCAGACCATTTCGCGCGCCGCGCACGCGGTGGGGGCCTGGCTATGGGTCGATGCCGTCCATTACGGTCCGCACGGCTCGATCGACGTTCGGGCGATCGACTGCGATTTCCTGGTGTGCTCCAGCTACAAGTTCTACGGGCCGCACCAGGGCGTGCTCTACGGGCGCCAAGAGCACCTGGAGCGTTTGCATCCCTACAAGGTGCGGCCGGCCGCCGACCATGGTCCCGGTCGTTGGGAGACGGGCACCCAGAACCACGAATGCCTGGCCGGGATGCTCGGCGCCTTCGAGTATCTGGCTGATCTGGGCGGCGCCGCGCAGGTCGAACGGCCGGCCCTGGAACGGGCGATGCGGCGGATCGCCGCCCACGAACGTGCCCTCGCCGCTCGCCTGATCGATGGCTTGCTGCAGATCGACGGCATCCGGATCTACGGCATTGCTGATTTCGCTCGGCTCGAACAGCGGGCGCCGACGATTTCGATCACCTGGCCGCCCCACTCGCCGGCGGCGTTGGCCGGCTGGCTGGCCGAGCACCAGGTGTTCACCTGGCATGGAGATCATTACGCCACCGAGCTCATCAATCGCCTCGACCTCCGCGAGCATGGCGGCACCCTGCGGATCGGGATCGCCCATTACAACACGGCCAGTGAGATCGACCTCCTGCTCGAATTGCTCGCCTCCTTCCAGCGCTGAAGGCTCAGAGTCCAATCAGGGCGACTCCGGCGAAGGCCACCACAATCCCGCCCAGCTGGATGCGGCTGATTCGTTCGCCGAGAACGAGTCGCGCCAGGAGCACGGTCACCACCGGGTAGAGCGAGGCAAGGATCGAGACGATGCTGAGCAAGCCCGTCGTCGTCGCGATTGCAAACAGGACGTCGGCGCCGACGTCGAGCAGACCGACGATAAACAGCGAGCCGAAATCACGCGCACGGATGGTCAGCCGGGGCCGAAAGAGCAGCGCCAGCACGATCAAGGCCCCGACGCTGCCCGTGCGCACCGCAAGCACGCCTTGCAGCGGGTCCGGGCGGCTCGCGTAGCGCACCGCCAGCAAAAAGAACCCGAATGCCAACGCGGCGAGCAGGGCCAACCCGACGCCCGGCAGCAGGCGCTGCTGGTCGACCGGTCGCCGCGGCTGAGCCGCCAGCAGTAAGACGCCGCCGAGGGCAAGCCCGATGCCGAGCAGCTGCACGACGCTGGGCCGCTCGCGCAGCGCGAAGCCCGCCAGCAACGGCACGATGGGCGCGGTCGCCGCGATCGCGGCCACGACGCTGACGACGCCGATCGCCATGCCCTGGTAGAGCGCCGCCAAACCGAGTAGACCAACGAGGCCGCCCACGATCCCCGCCGGCAGCCATAGGCCGACGCCGAACGGCCGGCCGCGCACCAGCGCCAGCAGCAT
>DATASI010000130.1:0-11706 GCA_036269255.1 Candidatus Dormiibacterota bacterium | reverse complement strand
CTCGCCCCGACGATCTCCCAGGCCTTGTCCAGCTTGGTGAAGCGCCAGGTGATGCCATCGACCGTCCGCTGGTCGGCATTACTGACGGTCAGCGTCAGATTGATCGGGACCGTGGCGATCTTCTGATCGGATGACCAGCCGCCCGACTCCAGCACCAGGTCGTAGGGCGCGATCGTGTCGCCTGCCGTTCGGCCAAGCGAGCGAAGCGGATTCCAGAGCAAGACGGCTCCCAGCGCCGCCAGCAGCGGGATGATGCCAAGGAGCAGAAATGGCCAGGCCCGATGGCGCGGGACATCACCCAGGCCGCCGACGTAGGTGATCGGCCCGTCGCTCTGCTGCTGATCCTCCATTGGTATGTCTCTTCTACCACGTACGTCAACGTCGTTGCCCCGAGCGAGGTTGCACTACTCCGTATGGTCGATCACGTACTGAATCGCGTCGCGCCGCTCGGTAATCGGCCGGATCAGGTTCGCGAGCACGGCCTGGTGCTCAGGGTGGTTGGCGTAGGTCTGCAGTCCATCCTCATCCTTGAAGTCGGCAACCAGGGCAAAGTCGGCGTTGCCATCCTGCACACCGAGATCACGGCCGAAGCGGTACGCCTGGATGCAGGGGATCTTTCCGGGCAGCTGGCGTAACGCCACCTCCAGGTTCGAGACGTCCTCCGCCGTGGTCGATGGTTTCCAGCGAAAGAGCACGACGTGCCGAAGCAACGCTAGCTCTCGGAGATGTCCCGGCGCTGCGGCCGGATCGAGATCCCCCGGAATGCGGGGCGGTCGTCGTCGGCGGGCTGTCCCGTGGGCGTTGTCTCGAGCTTCTTCTGCTTGACCTCCACCTCGCGTCTCAGCCAGCCCAGGCCCTCGTTCCAGACCCTCGACCCGAGCGCGATCAGGAACGCGTCGCCGGCAAGATTGGCCGCCTGGCGAAGGGCGCCCGGGCGGTGGTCATCGACGTCGGCAAGCAAGTTCGGGCGATAGACCGCCGCCAGCATGGCCCCGACCCAGGTGCCAACACAGAGATGGCAGCGCACGAATTCATCGACCTTTGGATGCAGCTGGCCGAGCCGATGCCGCGTGTCCTCAAAAATGCCTCCTTCGACGACGGTGTAGGTCACCTGGTGGCCGATTGCGGCCAGGAAGAGAAATCGCATCAAGGTGCGCGCCAGACTCATATGGCCGAGCTTACCCGCAACGGCACTGCCGGGGCCAGCCGCTCCAAGGCGCACGTCAGGGCTTGCAGCTGGTCAGCCGAGAGGCGGCTGGCGAAGTGGCGTCGGACACTGCGCAGATGGATGGGTCGGACCTTGTCCACGCGCTGACGGCCGGCGGACGTCAGGATCGCCCAGGTCCCACGCCGATCCGAGGCGCATCGACCCCGGCGAACCAGGCCCGTCCTGGCGAGGCGGTCCACCAGCCGGGTGATCCCACTCGGCGTCAGCCGGACCCGCTCGGACAGCTCGGTCATCCGCAGCCGGACGCCGGCGGCGAACCAGAGCTGGATCAAGACGTCGAACTCGGCCAGCGTCATGCCGTCCGCCGCAAGGAGATCGGCCTCTAACTGACGCATGACACTGGCCTGGGCGTCCAGAAAGGCGCGCCAGGCCCTGAGCTCGCCCGGTTTCAGCTCTGACATTGCCGGGAATATCTTGCCGCATCACGTTGTTTCGCTTACGAAGGTTGCGCAAGCAAAGACTGTTGCAAACCAGGAGATCAGGAGGAACCAACCAATGAAGTGGGCAATTGACCCGAGCCACAGCAGTGTCACGTTCACGATCCGTCACATGATGTCGAAGGTGCGCGGCGAGATGAAGGTGAAGGAAGGCTGGATCGAAACGGCGGACGACGATCTCAGCAAAGCCAAGGTCGAGGTCGTGCTCGATGCCAATAGCATCGATACGGGCGTCGAGCCGCGCGACAATCACCTCCGCAGCGCTGATGGACATTTCGATGTCGCCAACTATCCGACGATCACCTTCAAGAGCAAGCGCATTGAGGGCAAGGACCGTTCGAACTTCAAGGTCATCGGCGACCTCACCATTCACGGCGTCACCAAGGAAATCGTCCTCAATGCCAGCTTCACTGGCGAGGGCATCGATCCCTGGGGCAACCGTCGCGTGGGCTTCTCCGCCGAAACCAGGCTCAATCGCAAGGACTTCAATCTGACCTGGAACCAGGCGCTCGAGGCCGGTGGCTTCCTGCTCGGTGACGATGTCAAGGTCGAGATCGACGTCGAAGCTGTCGCTGCGCAGACCCCGAGCGAGGCCAAGGCCGACGTCGACGCCGTGGCCGCCGCCGAGTCCCGTTAAGCCAAGCCCCCTTCATTCGCAGCCCGCCGGCGCCCCGGCGGGCTGTTTTTGTGCCTGGACGGCCAATACACTTAGCCGATGTCCGACGAGATCTGGGCGTTCAAGCCCGCGCGCGAACAGGCGACGGCGATCGCCGGCCGGGAGATCAGTCCCCGCGAGCTTCTTTCGATCTACTACGACCGCATCGCCAGCATTGATGGCGAGCTCAACAGCTACGTCCTCCTGACGCGCGAGCTAGCGGAATCACAGGCAACGGCTTGCGAAAAACGGATCGCTGCCGGCCAACCGTTGGGTCTGCTCGACGGCGTACCCGTTTCGATCAAAGAGACGTCGGCGCTCGCCGGTTACCGCAACAGCCTTGGGTCGCGCGCTTTTGAGGACGCGATCGCACGGGTCGATGGGTTCGCGATCGGCCGATTGAAAGAAGAAGGCGCAGTCATCCTGGGGAAAACCAACGCGCCGGAATTTGGCACGCGGCCGGTAACCGAAGGACCGCTGTTTCCACCGGCACGAAATCCCGTCGACCCAAGCCGAACCGCCGGCGGTTCGAGTGGCGGCGCCGCGGCCGCCCTCGCGGCCGGGTTATGTGCCCTGGCCCATGGCGGTGACGGCGGTGGCTCGATTCGCATCCCCGCGTCATGTTGTGGCGTGGTTGGGCTGAAGCCGTCGCGCGGGCGGATTTCGAGCGGGCCCTTGCTCGGCGAGGACTGGGCCGGTCTGGCCACCACCGGCGTGCTTGCGCGCACGGTCGAGGATGCTGCCCTGGGCCTCCAGGCGATGGCAGGTCATCTGCCGGGCGATCCCTACTGGGCGGAGCTCGACGGGCCGCTGATCGGTGCGGCAAGGCGAAAGCCGGAACGCTTGCGTATCGGTTGGACGGTCGATGCGCCGGCGAAGGTCGATGGCGAGGTTGTTACCGCTGTCGAGTCCGCCGTCGAACAGCTGAGCACGCTCGGCCACGAGGTCAGTCGAGTCCGCCCGGATCTCGGTAATTTCCGACCACTGATTCAGGTGCTCGCAGTGACGTCGGTGGGCGCCCTGCCGATCCAGCGTCCCGAGCTGCTCGACCCGCTCAATCGTTTGATGTTTGAAGTCGCCTCGCAAACGACCGCGGTCGACTATCTCAGGACCTTGACCCAGCTCCATCAGCGAGCCCGAACGCTGATCGCGACCTGGGACCAGATCGACGTGCTGCTGACGCCGACGCTGACCAGGCCGGCGCCTCGGCTCGGCGAGCTCGGCAGTCACGTCGAAACCGCGTCTGATGAATTTCTCGACTGGTTGAGCTTCACGCATCCTTTCAATTGCACCGGGCAGCCGGCGATCAGCCTGCCGCTCGCCGAAACCAAGGCGGGCTTGCCAATCGGCATCCAGCTGGTCGGCCGCCCACGCGACGAGTACACCATTCTGTCGCTCGGCGCCCAGCTCGAGGCGACCATTGGATTTCGAAATGCCCGCTGACTGGATGCTGATCGACGGCTCGAGCCTGATGTTCCGGGCGTTTTACGGCTTGCCGGTCACCAGCTTCAGAGCGCCGGATGGCCAGCCGGTCAACGCGGTGCGCGGCTTCCTCGACATGCTCGCCCGTCTGGTTGGCGCCCGGAAACCAAAGTCGATCGCGGTAGCTACTGACGAGGATTGGCGTCCCGCCTTTCGCGTGAGCGTCATCCCAAGCTACAAGACCGCCCGGTTGGAGCGTGGAGCCATGCCGGCGGAGCTGGAGCCGCAGGAGCCGATCATTCGTGCGGTCCTTGCCGCCATCGGCGTCGAGGTGATCGGCGCAGAGGGCTTCGAGGCTGAAGACGTCATCGCCTCGCTGCTCCCCAAGCTTTCCGGCAAGGTCGAGATCGTGACCGGCGATCGCGACCTGTTTGCGCTGGTACGGGATCCCGATGTTTGTGTCCTGTACACGCAGCAGGGCATCGGCAGGCTGCTGGTCGTCGATGAGGCCGAGGTCGAACGTCGTTACGGCGTCCCCGGCCGTTCCTACGGTGATTTCGCGGTGCTTCGCGGCGATCCTTCGGACGGGCTGCCCGGCGTCCCGGGAGTGGGGGAGAAGACCGCCGCGCAGCTGGTCCGTCGCTTCAAGGACCTCGACGGCATCGTCGCCAGCGGACGGTTGGGCGAAGCGGCGAATGCCTATATTCAGCAAGCTCGCCGAGTCGGCGTCCCGGTGGCGATTGCGCCGGTCCGTGTGCCCAACGGCGGACGCCCGGGGCAGCCACGAGATGCGGCCGCGCTCGAGCGGCTCAACCAGGCCTACGGCATCGGCGCGTCGACGGATCGGCTGGTGCGGGCGCTTGCCGGTCCACCGGCCGCAGTCTCGGCCGGTTGAGCCAGTCGCCACGGCGCCGGTTGGCCGGAGTCGCTGATAGGCTTCAGCCGTGCTCGATCCACAGCACAGCGTCACGATTGAGTTCTGCGTCCCCTGAAACTATCTCGACCGGGCCGTCGGTCTGGCGGCTGAAATTCTGGGGGCGTGGGCGCCGATCATGATCGAGGTGTCCCTTCGCAGCGGCAGCAAAGGGCGATTCGAAGTTGTCCTGGACGATCGCCTCATTTTCAGCAAGGCGAAACTGAGGCGCTTCCCGAAATCCGGCGAGATTCTGAAACTGGCCGAACCAATCCTTGGCCGGCCGATCGACTGGCGTTAGCGGACTGCTTCGTCGGCCGCTCCCGTACCTGCTGGGCCTGCTCCTGATCGTCGCCGGCATCCAGTACTTCCGCCCGCTCCCTGCAGTCGCCGCCACGCCGATCCTGCCGTCGAGTGAGCGGCTCGGGACTCCCGCCGTCCTTCCCTGGCCATCGTCCGGAGAGGCCGCACTCACGGTGAGCGGCATCTCCGAGGTCCAGTCGGCCGGCGGAGTCACGCCCATCCCCATGGCCAGCACCGCCAAGATGATGACCGCGCTCATCATCCTGGAGGATCATCCGCTGACGTTGAATCAGCCGGGTCCGGTGCTCACGGTGACGCGCGCTGATGTGGCGACCTACATCAACGAACGCAATCAAAATGAATCGGTCCTTCCGGTCGTCGCCGGCGAGCAACTGAGCGAATACCAGTTGCTGCAGGGGCTGATGCTGCCGTCCGCCAGCAATTTCGCCAGCATGCTGGCGGCCTGGGCCCTGGGCGGTGAGCCGGCCTTTATCGCTCGGATGAACGCCCGGGCGGCACAACTCAAAATGGTGTCGACGCACTACGCCGATGTGAGCGGCTTCTCAGCGTTGACGGTCAGCATTCCCTCCGAGCTCATCACCCTGGCGCAGACCGCGATGCGCCTGCCGGTCTTCGCGCAGATCGTCAATCAGGCGCAGGCCACGCTTCCGGTCGCAGGCATCATCCACAATCTCGACACGTTGCTCGGACAGAATGGTGTGGTTGGCATCAAGACCGGCCACACCGATCAGGCGGGCGGTTGCTTTGTGTTCGCAGCGGATTACTCCATTGATGGGCAGCCCGTGCGGGTGTATGGCGCGGTGATGGGGCAGCCGAATGCGTTGGCCGGCGCGTTTGCCGCGGCCTCGGCGCTGCTGTCGGCATTTCGCGTGACGTTGCACGTTACAACCGTCGTTCGTCGCGGCGACGTCGCGGCCCACTACGGCACCGCCTGGGGCGAGTCCGGCCCCGTCGTTGCCGCCCAGAGCGCGAGTTGGCTGCTGATCGACGGCGCCACCGTCAGTCGGCGGACGTCGATTGAGGCATTGCCGGTCGGCTTGGCGGCCGGGGCGCGTGTCGGCACGCTGACCGTGCAGTCAGGCGGCCGTCGGGTCGATATTCGCTTAATCATCCTGGCGCCGATCGGCGGTCCTGATCTCAGCTGGCGCCTCTTCCGCGGCTTTTAGTCATCGCTTACCATCGCAGCCGCTGACTGCAGCCCAGCGGGGGTCCGCGTTTGTCCTGCCGGCACCCGGGTATAAATCCGCTGAGGCCGTTTGACCAACATGCGGTCAGCAAGAAGGGGTGAGGGCCCGCTCTCGTGAATACGCCATGCGACAACCAGGCGGGCGGTGCCGACGCTGAAGCTGATCTGCCTATTCCAGTTCTCGAGCGGCAGCGGCGATGAGACGGGCACTTGGCTTGCTGCTCGCCGCGGTGCTCGGTGTCGGTGTCCTGACCGCGATCGTCGTTTCAGTGCGCAGCCGGGCGGGTGACGCTGGCAGTCAGGCGCTGACCGTCGTCCATGGAGTGATCGGCTCCGAAAAGGGTCCGTTCTTCAGCGACGCGCAGGTCCTCAAGGATTTCCGTGACCACGGGCTGGACGTGAAGGTCGACGTTGCCGGCTCGCGCCAGATCGCCACCAGCTTTGACTTGAGCCATATCGATTTCGCCTTCCCGGCCGGGGTGCCAGCGGCGGACAAAATCAAGCGCGATCGAAAGATCAACACCAGCTATCAACCGTTCTATACGCCGATGGCGATCGCCAGCTTCAAACCCATCGCGCAATTGCTGGTCAACGCGGGCGTGGCAAAAGACCAGGGCGGCTACTACACCTTCGACATGGCAGCGTATATGAAGCTGGTCGGCCAGAATGCACGCTGGTCCGATCTTCCCAGGAGCGCCGAGCTCTACCCGGGTTCGACGCGCAGCATCCTGATCACGTCAACCGACATCCGGACCTCGAACTCTGCAGCGATGTATCTGGCGATCGCGTCCTACGTCGCCAACGGCAACAACATCGTGCAGAACCCGGCCCAGGGGGCCTCGGTGCTCCCTCAGGTGGAGCCGCTTTTCCTGCGCCAGGGGTACACCTCCAACTCGAGCGAGGGACCGTTCCAGGATTACCTGACCATCGGGATGGGCAAGACGCCCCTGGTCATGATCTATGAGGCGCAGTACGTGGCGCTCGCGGCGGCCAATGACGGCTCGATCACCAAGGATATGGTGTTGATGTATCCGAGTCCGACGACATACTCAAAGCACACGCTCGTCCCACTGACCTCTGCCGGTGATCGCGTCGGGCGTCTCCTCACCAGCGATCCGGATCTGCAGCGGCTGGCCATCAAATATGGGTTCCGCACCAACGACACTGCCGCGTTCAACAAGTTCGTGACCGCGCACAAGGTCGTGCTACCGCAAACGCTTTTCAACGTTGTCGAGCCTCCGGCCTACGACGCTCTCGAGTCGATGATCAGCACGATCGAACAGCACATGAAAGGAGTCACACCGTGAGCATGAATCCTCCGACCGCGACCAGCGACGCATCGGCTTCCAACACGGCGCTGACGCTGGTGCCGCCGCAGCCGGTGACCAGCATCACCGATGCCGAGGCTCAGAGCATGGTGCAGGTCGACCCGGCAACGGCCGGCAAGATCGACAGCATGGTCAGTACCTACGTCAAATCCCTGACCACGCTCGATCCGCACTCACAGGACTTCGCCAGCAAAGTCAACGCGATTCACACCATGGGCGACCAGGAGATCCGGGAGTCGGCCAGCGTATCCAACCGGCTACTGGACAAACCGGTCAAGGCGATGGAGTCGGGTCCTTTCAGCAAGGGCGCGACCGTGTCCAAGTCCCTGGTGGATCTGCGCCATACCGTCGAAGATCTCGATCCGTCCCGACAAGGCCTGCTGAGTCCCAAGCATCTTTTCGGGTTGATTCCGTTCGGCAATCGGCTGCGCGACTACTTCGCCCGGTACCAATCGGCGCAGGCCCATCTGAACGCGATCATCAATGCCCTCTATCGAGGGCAGGATGAGCTGCGCCAGGACAATGCTGCGATCGAGCAGGAGAAGGTCAACGTCTGGGATATCAAGGGCAAGCTCGAGCAATACATCTACATGGCGAACAAGCTCGACGCGGCGCTCTCCGCCCAAATTGACCAGATCGGGCAGACGGATCCTGACAAGGCCAAGGAGCTACGCGAGGACGTGCTCTTCTACGTCCGGCAGAAGCGCCAGGACCTGCTCACCCAACTCGCCGTCAACGCCCAGGGATACCTCGCGTTGGAGCTGGTGCGCAAGAACAACCTGGAGCTGATCAAGGGCGTCGACCGCGCGACCACGACCACCGTGTCGGCGCTGCGTACCGCGGTGATCGTCGCCCAGGCCCTCACAAACCAGAAGCTCGTCCTCAACCAGATCACCGCTTTGAACACGACCACCGGGGACCTGATCGCCTCGACCTCGCAGATGCTCAAGGACCAGTCGGCACAGATCCAGGAGCAGGCGGCCAGCGCCACGGTCAGCGTCGAAAAGCTGCAGGCCGCCTTCGCCAACATCTACGCCACCATGGACATGATCGACGCCTACAAGCTGCAGGCGCTCGACAGCATGCAGAAGACGATCGACGCGCTCACCGACGAGGTGACAAAGGCGCAGTCCTATCTCAAACGCGCCCACAATGCCCCGGCCACCGAGGCGATTGGCACCGCCACCGGCCGCGGTGAGCTGGCGCTGAGCGGACCGTCGCGGAGCTGACCTTGGTCAACAGGCATTCCCTCCCCCGCCCGCGGGGGAGGGCTAGGGTGAGGGCTGTTGTCGCGCTGCTGGCGCTTATGTTGGTCGGCTGCACCAGCACCGCCGGCAACCCGTCGTCCACAGCGCCTGCGAATACGATCCGCGTCCTGGCCGGCTCAGAGCTGAAGGACCTGGCGCCCCTCTTCCCCGACATCGAGAAAGCCACCGGTGTCCACCTGGCCATGACCTATACCGGCACCCTCGACGGCGCCGAGAGCATTGTCAACGGCAACACCGCCGACCTGGCGTGGTACGCGCAGTCGAAGTATGTGACGTTGCTGCAGGGAGCCAACCGAAAGATCCTGGCCCAGCAGCCGATCATGCTCTCGCCCGTCGTTCTGGGCGTCAAGGCGAGCACCGCTCAACGGCTGGGATGGGCCGATAACCCCAACGTCACCTGGCGCGACATCGCGACCGCCGCCAAGAATGGACAGTTCCATTTCGCGATGACCGATCCGTCTGCGTCCAACAGCGGCTTCTCGGCGCTGCTCGGGGTCGCCTCGGCGTTTGCCTCCAGCGGCAGCGCGTTGACCGTGGCGGATATCAATGCGCCGGAGCTGACCGACTTCTTCTCCGGGCAGGCATTGACCGCCGGCAGTTCCGGCTTCCTGGCGGATAGCTACGTTCGGAGCCAGGACTCGCTGGACGGCATCATCAACTACGAATCGGTGCTGCTGTCGCTCAACGCCGGCGCCAAGCTGCATCAGAAGCTTGACCTTGTCTATCCAAAAGAGGGGATCATCACCGCGGACTATCCGCTGATGTTGTTGAACAGTGCGAAGCGGGACGTCTACGACAAGCTCGTGCGATACCTGCGGTCCGCCGATGTGCAGCGGCGCATCATGCAGACCACCAACCGTCGACCGACTGTCCCCGAGGTCCAGCCCGATAGCCGCTTCCCCGCCCAGGTGCTGGTGGAGCTGCCGTTTCCATCCAGCCTCGATGTCATCAACACGCTTCTGCTCAGCTACCAGAACCAGATCCGGCTACCCTCCCATCCGGTCTTCGTGCTCGACCTCAGTGGCTCCATGCAAGGGCAGCGGCTCGACGGGCTGAAGCGCGCCCTGACCAACCTGACCGGCCTCGACACCAGCCTGACCGGGCAGTTCGCCCGCTTCCGAGCACGGGAGCAGATCACGCTGATCACGTTCAGCAGCCAGGTGCTCGACAAGCGCACCTTTACGATCAACGATCCTGATCCGCGTGGACCGGACATGACAGCGCTCCGGAACTACGTCAACGGGTTCCAGGCGGGTGGCGGCACCGCCATCTACGATGCGCTCGAAGAGGCATACCGTACGGCTGGCGCCGCCAGGGCACAGGACCCGAGTGGGTTTTATTCCATCGTGTTGATGACGGATGGCGAGAACAACACCGGGCGCGACGGCAATGCGTTTCTTCGCGATTACCAGCATTTGTCGCCGGATGTCCGCGCCATCAAGACTTTTACCGTTCTCTTTGGTGAGGCCAGCCCGACGGAACTGCAGCGGATCGCCAGTGCGAGCGGCGGGACCGTCTTCGACTCTCGGACCGCTCCGCTGAGCCAGGTCTTCAAAGAGATCCGGGGCTACCAGTAGGCGGTTATGAACCAACGATTGTTGATTTACCTCTACAGCACCAAGAACATCGTCGGCTGCTTGCTGGCGCTGGTGGGGCTGCTGCTGTTCTTCACCGGGGTTGTCGGCTCGCTGTGGCCGGCGGTGGTGGTCGGCCTTTATCTGATTGGCGCGCTGGTTGCGCCGGGAACGAGCACCATCGACCTGCGGAGCGAGTTCGATCCCAATGACGTCCGTCATGCTCTCGACCAGGAAGTGCGACAGGTCAGCGGTCGGGTGCCACCCGATGTCCTGGCGAAAGTGCAGAGCATTCAGCAGATCATCCTTGGCATCCTGCCGCGGACGGGAACGCTGCCGCCCGGCTCGCCTGAGTTGTTCGTCGTCCAGCGGACCGCGACGGATTACCTGCCGACCGCGTTGGAGAGCTACCTCAATCTGCCGCGTGCCTACGCGACGCTCCACCCGGTGCAGGACGGCAAGACGCCCAAGCAGGTGCTGCTGGACCAGCTCACCCTGCTCGAGAGCAAGATGAACGAGGTGGCGGACGATGTGCATCGGAATGACACCGACCGCCTGCTGGCCAACGGTCGTTTTCTCGAAGAGCGCTTCGGCCGGTCAGCGCTCTCGCTGCCGGAGACCGGAACCAGCACGACGTAGTCCAAACTCTCAGGGCTCTTCCGGCGGCCGGCTTTGCTAGTGTGAAGGCGGGACCGAGGATGGGATTCACGAGCAAGCCCGTCAGGGTAATCGAAATACCGGAACCGGCGTCAGAACCGCTGCTTGCGCCGGAGCGCGAGCCGCAGCGGACTGAGAGAGAAGAAGAGGCGCCGGTTCGCGCGCCGGCATGACTCCTGCGGTCGGCTACCGGTTCTGGCGGGTTGATCCCGACGACGCTTGGACGCGTGGGCGGCTGCAGTCACCGGTCGCCGAAACGCTCTGGCCGCCGCTCGAAACGCTTGATGCCGAGTGCCAGACCCGGCCGGGCTTGAGGTTGGCCCGCGCTGGGCTCCATCGGGCGGATGAGCTGCGCATCTCACCCGAACCGGGATGCAGCTGCGGCATCTACGCCTATCACGACATCGGGCCGATGACCCGAGCATTGCGCGAGGAACCATACATGTTCGGCGGTGCTGTGCTCTGCTGGGGCCGGATCGTGATCCATCCGGAAGGCTTGCGGGCGCAATATGCCAGGCCATTGGCGCTGTGCCGGCCAGAGAGTCCCGGCGTGCTTCAGCGCACCGGACCATTGCTCGAGCACGTGACCAGGGAGTACGCGATTCCGCTCCTCGAGCTGAAGGACCTGGTCGCCTACGCGAGCGAGTTTGGCGGTAGCTACAAGCCCGACCCCTCCGAACCGCAACCTGGGACGATCGATCGAGTCCGCAAGGC
>DATASI010000129.1:0-4396 GCA_036269255.1 Candidatus Dormiibacterota bacterium | reverse complement strand
GGAATCCCGGCCCCTCGGATCGTTTGAGTCGGCGGCGAGCTAACGCGCGGTATACACCGAGGATAGATCCCGGACCGACGCATCTCGCGTGCCCAGCGATGGCACTCCGAACCGGTGCTCGATGGTCGCCAGGATCGAGGTCGTATCGTGCGACACGTGGTCGACGACGAAGCTGCTATTCAGGAACGGCGACACGATTAGCGCGGGGATGCGCGTCCCCGGGCCCCACTGATCGGCGACGCCAGCGCTGCCGCCCTGGCCGGGAGACGTGACGTGATCCCAGAAGCCGCCAAACTCGTCGTAGGTCGCGACGACCAGGGTGTCCTTGGCGCAGGCGCTACCCTCGATGGCCTTGATGACGTCGACGAGGTGATTGCTACCCTGCGACTCGCCGGTGTAACCGGGATGCTCATTCTCCGCGCCGATCGGCTTGACGAAGCTGACGGACTTGAGGTTGCAGTTCGCGGTCGACCCGTTGGCCGTGTTCAGGAACTCCTGCTCGTCGCGCAGGTGCTGCTGGCGCAGAGCCGTCTCCTGGCCGCTCGATTGCCCGCCCACGAACCCGTAGTTGGCGAAATAGTTGAACGGCTGATGGTGGAACTGGAAGAGCTTGTCAGGGCAGTAGGGATACGACGACCCGCTCGCGGATGCCGAGTTGCACGTCGTGGCACCGCTGGCCTGCGTCCAACCGGGATCGCCGACGCGACCGTCCGCGTTTGACCACCCGCCTGCGTACCAGGCCCAGTCCACACCCTTCGCATTCAGCCGATCCCCAATGTTCGGCGTGGTGAGTGCCGGCAGCCTTCTCCAATCGGCGGTGCCGGGCGCGTAAGGCTGAAACCACGGCTGCGTCGTGTTGACCGCATAGTCACCGCACGCGGCGACAACGCCAGCAGGGACCGTCGCACATTCCGCGGTCAGGTTGAGGTCCTTCACCGCGCCTTGTGCGGTATAGAGCGCGGAGTTGCTGGGCATGCCGTTGGAGTCGATCACGGAGTGGCGATCCATCGGACCCGTCTGAGCGGCGCCCGCGAACACCGGTGTCGCGGCGGCGATCAACCACTGGTGGTTCAGGAAGGAGCCGCCGAATGCCCCCTGGAAGAACTTATCGGCGATCGCGTAGGACGGATGGCCCGCCTGGTGCAGGTACTGATAGATCGGAAGCTGTGTGGTCGTGTAATGGCCCATCGACAATCCCACCGCGTCACTGCCGGTGACGTACCGGTTCTGCAGCCCACCGTTGAGCTGGTACTGCTCCTGGTAGAAGCGGTGAACCAGGTCCTCGGTGCAGCCGCCCGGCTGGCCCTGACCATTCGGAACGCCGTTTGGGGCGAAAACGCCCGGAGCCGGACACGTGGTTGCGGACGGCGGAATGTAGGAGTCGATCGCGAACGGGGCGTTGGGGAAATTGCTACTGAAGGTGGCGTTAGCCCCTGTTCCGGTCGTATCGGCGCAGGTTGCCGGCTGCGGCGGCGTGCTCAGGTTGACATCGTTTTGCAGCAGGCAGTTGAAGATGGTTCCGTTCTGCTTGACCTGCTGCAGGCTGGTGACACCGGCATGGGTTAGGCCGTTGACGCGTTCCCAGCTGCCGTACAGGTTGTCGAAGCTGTGGTTCTCCTGATAGATGACGACGATGTGATTGATCTTGTTGAGCGATGAACTTCCGGCCGAGGCCGCCGATCCGCCGACTGGCACGGCGCTCAGCGCCAGCAATGCCAGGGTAGCCGCCGGGACGACAAAACGAACGCGTGGATGCATTGATTCCCTCCTCATGTATGAGGCTTTCCCGTCAGTACCGTTCTAGCTGATTTTGGTCAACGAATGAGGAAAGTCCGGTTAAGGCTTGGGAGCGTCAGGCTCGGATGCCGTTGAGGTTGAGCCGCCAGTAATCGAGCGTGTATGCTGGGTCGTCCTTTGCCGCCAGCTCGACCAGACGATCGATGAAGGCCTGCCGCCGTCCAGCATCGGTAATGCGCTGCAGGTTGAGCCGGAACACGATCGTGCTGATGAACTCGGCGAAGCTTTGGCGATCGCGGAAGGTGGTCGGCTCGGGGAAGTGCTCGAACTCGATCTGGTCGAAGCCGGCCGCTAGCAGCCGCACTAGCGTCTCATCCTTGTTGGGGTACACGTTGGGTCGCGTCCAGCCGTCGAAATACTGCCAATAGGCGGGATCCTTCTCCAGGGCCTCTGCGCGGCCCAGCAAGCGGCGCAGGTTTCCCTCGCCGCCCATCTGCCCGAGCAGGCGGCCCCCGGGCTTCAGCGCGCGGGCGATGCCGCGAAACAGGCCGAGCTGGTCGGGAATCCAGTGAAAGGTCGCCGTGCTGAACACGACATCGGCGACCCGGTCCAGGTCGAGGGCAAGCAGGTCCCGGCAGAGTACCTCGATCCGCCCGTTGAAGTCGCGCTCGAGGTTGGCACGAGCCGTTTCCGCCATCTGCGGCGAGACATCGACGCCGATCACCCGCCCGCGCGGCACACGCTCGAGCAGCAGGCGCGTAAGGCGGCCGCTGCCGCAGCCGGCGTCGATGATGGTCTCGTCGCCGCGGAGCTGCAGCCTGTTAAGCAGACGCTTGCCCCACTCGAACTGGGGGTCGGCGATACGGTGATAACTGGCGGCGTCCCAGTAGGTGGCGCCGGGGTCGGCGCTCAGCGGCGCAACGCTAGTAGCGCGAGCTGACCGTGGTCAGGGGGCGCTCTCTGACGGCCGGCAGCGTCCGACCGCCGGTGTCGAAGCGTTCGGACTGCCGGCGCGCATCCTGGCCGAGCCACAGGTAGAGGCAGACCGTCAGCACGATGAGATCGGTGAAAACGCCGGGCACCAGCAATACCCCGGCGCCGAACTGCTGATCGATGAGGGGAACACGGTAAAACGGTGCGGGCGCAAAGCCGAGCACCAGTCCGACGCCGCGAATCAGTACGGAGGACAGCACGAGATAGGCGACTCGCTCGACGTGATTCAGTCCGCAGCGGCGCGGCGGCTGGGCGATGACCTGCGACCAGAAGAAGACGGCCAGCGCGGCGAACAGCAGGAATGACAGCTGGCGCAAGGCCCCCGGCGAACCGGTTGCCGCATAGACCGAGGGAAGGTAGGCAAGAATCAGGGCTCCGTTGAAGAGCACAAACGCCACCAGCGCGGTGGCTCTGGAAGGGCGCCCCGTGCGCGACTGACCCAGCAACCTGGCGAACCTCGGCGACGGCGCTCCGAGGACGATGAGCGGCGCAACCAGCATGGCGAGCATCACGAGTTGGGCCATGCGCAGCCAGAACCGCTCGCGGACCCATCCATCGATCGGATCACTGAGGATGACGGCGGTGACGAGAAGTCCCGCGCTGAACGATGCCGTCCGCCACTGGCGGGAGCCCCAGCGCCGGCGCGGAGGAATGAGGCGGACCGGCCGGCGGCCACCGGCCCAATAGCAAAGTGCCAGCAGGGCGCAGGCCGCGACAATCATGCGTTAGAGGATGGGCTTGAGGTGCTGCTGAAGGACGGCGTAGGACATCTGGCCCAGCTGAATGAAGCTCACCTTGCCAGACCGATCGATGAAGATGCTGACCGGGAGCCCCACATTCACACCATACTCCGCCGCGATCTGCCCGGCGGGGTCGTAGACGGCGGGAAAGCTGGCATGGACATTTCGCAGGTAGGCTTTCAGGGAATTCGGGTTGGTCTGCTCATAGTTCACTGCGAGCACCACCAGCCCCGGTCCCTGGCCGATGTCGCCGGCCCGCTGGATCAGCGGCATCTCGTCCTTGCAGGGTGCGCACCAGGTCGCCCAGAAATTGAGCAGGACAGGACGTCCCTCGTACTGACTCAGCCGAACGGGGGCGCCGTCGAGCGTCTGCGTCGTAAAGTCGGGGGCCCGAGCCCCGACAATGGCCTTGCCCCCCTGGACGGTGACGTTGACGGTGGTGGGGCGGTTGAGCAGCTCGACCGCGACCAGCACGATGATGAGCCCCGCCAGCATCAGCAGGCCGAGGATCTTCATCCGGAGCGACCACGGCAGCCCGGGGTAGCGGCTCCTCTGGATGGTGGCGTTCAACGGGACAACACGGCGCCCAGCGCCGCCAGGCTGAAAATCGCTCCCAGGTACGCCAGTGAGAAATGGAAGAGGCGCGAGGCCCAGCGAAGACCTTCCGCGGTTAGCCCACGCCACGCCATCCAGAGCATGACTCCCCCAAGGATGGCGGCGCCGACGAAGTAGACCGGACCGAACCAGAGGGCTGGAACCAAACTCACGACCAGGAGCACCACGGTGTAGGCGACGATCGATCGGCGGGTACCGGCACCGGTCGAAACCACCGGCAGCATCGGTACGCCAACCTCCTGATACTGACGCCGCAGCAGCAGAGCGAGCGACCAGAAATGGGGCGGCGTCCAGAAGAACACCAGGGCGAA
>DATASI010000128.1:0-2823 GCA_036269255.1 Candidatus Dormiibacterota bacterium | reverse complement strand
GGATCATGGGGCGCTACGCGAACGGCCGGCGCCTGAACGTTTTTGCGATCGTCGTGCTGCTGTTCCTCTCGGTGATGACGCTCGTCTTTCTCGCCTCGTTCTTCTTCCCCAAGCTCTTCAGCTGAGCTGCCGCTCGGCTTCACGGCGGAACGCCGCCTCTGCCTCCGCTCCGAAAAGCACGAAGCGGACCAGCCTCAACGAAGAGTCGGTCGTCGCCGCCTTGACGACCTCCTCGACCATGATGCGGGCGCAATCGTCCAGGGGAAATCGGGCGATGCCGGTCCCGACCGCCGGGAACGCGACCGATTGCAGGCCGTACGTTTGCGCCAGCTCCAGGCTGCGCGCCGTTGAGCGGCGAAGCGCGTCCGACGTTGTCCGTCCGCCAAGCTGCATGCTCGCCGCGTGAATCACGTGCTTCGCCTTCAGGCGGCCTCCGGTGCTGATCGCCGCATCGCCAACCGCCACGGCACCGATGCGATCACAGTCCTGTTGGATTTCCGGGCCGCCGGCGCGGGCGATGGCTCCCGCAACACCGCCGCCAAGTTGCAGGTCGTTGTTTGCGGCGTTGACGATCGCGTCAACGTCCTGCTGCGTCAGGTCGCCGGCGACCACTTCGACGCTGATGCTGCCTGCTCGCCAGCTCATCCTGCCGGCTCTGTCTGCCAGGCCATCGTCGCCAGTCGTTCCTCGACGTCCGCCCGGGTGAGCCGCTGCAGTCGTTGCACGCCGAACGCCTGGATGGCGAAGGAGGCCATCACCATCGCGTAGGCGAGCGCCAGCCGCAGGCTGGCCTCGCTCTCGGTTTGCTGCTCCGCAAGCGAGCCGAGAAATCCGGCCGCGACCGCGTCGCCGGCGCCGGTTGGATCCGTCGGCGGGTCGACCGGCAGCGCGGGAAGATGAATTTCGCCACCGGCGTGATAGAGCGTCGCCCCTCGGGGACCCTCCTTGATCACCAAACCTCGTAAGACGTACCGCTTGCGCAGCGTGGCCGTCGCGCTCTCGATGCGGTCGGTCCTGGCGAGGGCCATCGCCTCCGACGCGTTGAGAAACAGGTAATCGACATGCTGCAGCACCGGCTCGAGCGCCTCCGGCGCATTCCAGATGTACTCCTTCATCGTGTCTCCTCCGACCAGCCAGGGCTTCTCGAGCTGTTCGAGGACGCGCAACTGGTGTCGCGGCTCCATGCTGCCCAGGAACACGATCGGGATCTGCCGCTGATCGGGCGTCAGGCGCGGGTCAAACCTGGTGTAGGCGCCCTGCTCGGAATGTTCATTTCGAGTGGTCCCTGTTTCGTAGTCGTGCTCGGCCTGCCAGTGATAGGTCGGGAGATCGGAGGTGGCGACACTGCGGAGGTCCGCGCCGGTGCCGGCCATCGCGCCTTGGAAGACCGGCATGAAGTCGAGTCCCGCCGTCGCAACCACCGAGACCGGGGCGAAGAGTCGGCCGGCCAGGGTGAAATAGGTCGCCGATCCACCGAGGGCGTTCTGGTTGACGCCCATAGGCGTCCGGACGTCATCGCGTGCGATGCTGCCGGCGACGAGCATGGGGAAGGGTCGTCGGGCACTCACGCGGCCCCAATTCTATTTACACGGCCAGCATTTGCGGGTCGGGTCGAGCTAGTTCCCCTTCGATGGCCGAGATGAACCGGCGCACCGCTCCCGAGTCGGTGAGCAGCCAGGCTTCCTCAGGCTGGCTCACGTCGGGCCGGCACACCAGCGCCATCGCCGTGTCGTCGCCAAGGACGGCACTGAACCAGGTACCCGCGAGCCAACCCATGCCCGGGTCGCGACGATCGGCCTCCGGCGGCAGCAGCGTCGTCTCCGGCGTCGTCACCACCGCCCGCCGCGCGCTGCGGACCAGCGCCGAGTCGCCCTCCCATTCGGCTCGCACAGCCGCTGGATCGGGCCGTCCCAGATAGACCGTATAGCGGCCTGGCCGCATCGTCGCCAGGCTCTCGACCACTCGCCGGAGAAGAGGAACCGTGCTGGCGTCCGTTACCGGACGGCTTCCTGGGGTGCCTTGGATGATCGTTGCCATCTCGCCCATGCCTGTCACGGTAGCACAACCCCAGCCAAAAAGCAAACATATGTTCGTAGCGGTCCCCCACCCTGCCCTCCCCCGTGAACGGGGGAGGGAAATACCAGCAGGGGCGGATCCCGATAGTGCTTTAAGAGACGGCGGTCTTAGGAGCGGCGGAAGAGGGGGACGATGTTCGCGCCCCGGCCACGGCGCCGATCGCGCGCCGCCAGCATCAACGCTTCCTGGGCCTCGAAAAGGAGGTCGGCGGTCCGGTCGACCGATCGGTCGATCCCCAGCCTTTCGGTGTAGCCGCCCTCGAGCTGCGCGAGCAGCTGAACGATGCGCCGCCAGATGTTGGTCGGGATCAACTTGATGTCGCGCAACCGACACTCCTCAACCGCATCCAGCAGCCGGTCGGTTTCGCGCAGCTGGTTCTGCGGGGTGCGCGCGGTTTTTCGTTGCCAGGCCCAAAAGCGATGCTGCGCGATCTCCAGCACGGTGCGCTCGATCATGATCTAACGCGTCATCATAGTCCGGAGATGGAAGAACGGGTTGCCAGCGAGCAGGTCTACGCCGGGAAACTCTTCCAGGTCTTTCGCGACCAGGTGCGTATGTCCAACGGCCACATCACGACCCGTGAAATCGTGCGCCATCCTGGCTCGATCGCGATCATCCCGCGCCAGGCGGATGGGCGGGTCGTCCTCGTCCGCCAGTTCCGTTATGTCACCGGGAAAGAACTGTGGGAGATTCCCGCCGGCACGCTCGACAAGCCGGGAGAATCGGCGCCCGACGCGGCGCGCCGGG
>DATASI010000127.1:0-23629 GCA_036269255.1 Candidatus Dormiibacterota bacterium | reverse complement strand
GGAAACACGCTCGAATGGGCGACGACCTCGTCGCGCCAGGGGCGGCCGCTGCGCACCGGCGGCACCGTCTCGAAGTTATGGTCCGGCGGCGGCGAGGTCGTCGCCCATTCGAGCGTGTTTCCTTCCCAGGGATCGGCGGGGGCGCGCCGGCCGCCACGGATGCTGATGGCGAAATTGATCACGAAGATCGCGATCGCCGTGGCGATCATGAAGGCGCCGATGGTGGCCAGCAGGTTCCAGGGCGCCCAGTCGGTCCGGTTCGCATTCCAGATCGCGATCCGGCGCGGCATCCCCTCCAGGCCCAGGAAGTGCATCGGCATGAAGGTCACGTTGAAGGCGAGCAGCTGGATCCAGAATTGCAGCTTTCCCAGGCGCTCGTTCAGGTAGCGACCGGTCATTTTGGGGAACCAGTAGAAGAAAGCGGCGAAGACGCCGAAGACGCTGCCGCCGAAGAGCACGTAGTGGATGTGCGAGACCACCCAGTAGGTGGCGTGGATCTGGTAGTCGACCGCAAGCGAGGCCATGAAGACGCCGTCCACCCCACCCATCAGGAACATCAGCACGAAGGCAACCGAGAAGAGCATGGCCGTCGTGTACTTGATCGAGCCGCCCCAGAGCGTGGCCAGCCAGTTTAGGACCTTGACGCCAGACGGCACGCCGATCATGGCGGTGGTGGCCATGAAGAATTCCTGCAGCCCGAGCGGCAAGCCGGTGGTGAACATGTGGTGGGCGAAGACCATGAAGCCCAGCACGCCGATGGCGGCCATCGAAAACGCCATCGCGCGGTAGCCAAAGATGGGTTTTCGGGAGAAGACCGGAATAATCTCGGAGACGATCCCGAACGCCGGCAGGATCATGATGTACACCGCCGGGTGCGAGTAAAACCAGAAGATGAACTGGTAGAGCAGCGGATCCGAGCCGTGGATGAAAAAGTGGGTCCCGAGCTGGCGGTCCATCAGCACCATGGCGAGGACGCCGGCGAGGAAGGGGCTGGCCAGCAAGGTCAGGCCGGCGGTGATCTCCATCGACCAGACGAAGAGCGGCAGGCGAAACCAGCTCATGCCGGGTGCGCGCATGTTGTGGATCGTGACCAGGAAGTTGACCGCGCCCATGATCGACGAGATGCCGAGGATGTGCAGGCCCAGGATCCAGAGATCCTGGCCCACGCCCTGGGCGTAGGCCTTTTCGGTGAGGGGAACGTAGCCGGTCCAGCCGGCAGCCGCCGCGCCGAGCTTGGTGAACAGCCCGCTGTACATGGTCAGGCCGCCCAGTGGGATCAGCCAGAAGGAAAAGGCATTGATGCGCGGAAACGCCATGTCGCGGGCCCCGATCATGAGCGGGACGAAGTAATTGCCGAAGCCGGAGAACACCGGGATGATCCAGAGAAAGATCATCGTGGTCCCATGCAACGTCATCAGCTGGTTGTAGGTTTGCGCGCTGAGAAAGGTGTTGTTGCCGACCGCCAGCTGGGTACGCATCAGCAGGGCGAAGATGCCGCCGACCAGGAAGAAAAAGAAGGTGGTGTAGAGATACATCACGCCGATCTTCTTGTGGTCGACCGTGGTCAGCCACCCCATCACGCCGCTATAGGTTCGCGGCTGCTGCCGTGGAATCGCGATGCTCGCCATGGTGGTGCCTTCCTATCCTCCTGTGACCGTGATGGTGCCCTGCATGCCGACCGAGACGTGGAAGGTGCAGACGTAATGGTAGGTTCCGGGCTTCGCGAATTTCAGCTCGAACTTGTCGCCGGCGTTCTGCGTATCTGAGCTGGGAACCTGTTTGTTGTCGAAGGTGACGTTGTGCACCGAGCTGCCGGTGTTGGTCCACTGCACGACGTCGCCGACCTTGACGCTGAGGCTCGCCGGCTGGAATTTCAGGCTGTCGGTTTCCGCGACCGAGGTGCTCGGCGGCACGCCGCTGACCTTGTCCGCCACCGTCGGGCCGCCGCCGACCGTCTTGCCGGCGAGGAAGGCCTGGTAGTCGGCGTTGGAGAGGGCGTCGACCTCGAGCAACATGTTGTAGTGGCCGATGCCGCACAACTCGTTGCACTGGCCAAAGTACTGTCCTGGCTGGCTGGCTTCGATCCAGCCATGGTTCTCCTGTCCCGGAATGGCATAAATTTGACCGCCAAGTCGAGGCACCCAGAAGGAATGCAGCACGTCCTTACTGGTGACCTGCAATCGGATCACCTGGTTGACCGGAATCGTCAGCACGCCCGCATTGTTGGTCTTGCCGTTTGGATATTTGAACAGCCAAACCCACTGGACCCCGGTCACCTGCACGGTCACATCGGGCGGCGGGCCGTTGCGGACGTAGTCCATCCGAAAGGTGGTCCGCAAGAACAGGAACGAAACGATCAGGACCGGGATCGCGGTCCACAGCACCTCGAGACGCGCGTTGCCGTGCACCTGGGACGGTTCGCGGTCGTCGCGGCGGCGGAAGCGCAGGGCGGCGTAGATCAGGAGCCCGCCGACGATGACGAGCACGGCCATCGCGATGATGAAGATGCCGATGTAGATGCTGACGATGTCGCAGGCGTTGGGGCCGGCGCAATCGAGTGGGCTGACGTCCACCGCGCCGACCGTGATCGGCGCCAGCGCCGCCGCCACGGCAAGGCCCGGCAGGAGCCGGAGCAGCCACCGGCGAGGGGTCACGGGCACACCTGCCCGCAGGCTAGCGATGAAACAGCCACCAGCGTCCTCCTGGCTGCCGCTCGCCGTTGTATTCCTGCGCGGTCCGCCGGGCGTCGTGCATGGCGTCGTACCAGGCGATCAGCGCGAGCAGGAAGGTGCTCATAAAGACGAGCAGCGAGAGCATCTCCACGAACAGCGAGAGCAACACCATGGCACTGCCACGCGGCTTCCAGAGGGCGAGCAGCTCGGCGGTCGCGCCCGGGATGTTGAGCGTGACGGCGAACAGCACCAGGACGCTGCCCAAAAAGACCAGCGCTCGCCCGGGCTGCCGGTTGTAAAGCTGGCCCAGGCCGGGCACCGCGGAGAGCCAGGTCGCGAGCCGGACGCTGCGGCGCCGGCGCGTCACTCCCTCCCCCGCTTGCGGGGGAGGGTTGTGGTGAGGGCTTTCGAGTGAAACGACCTTCGGTTGAAGCATGGCGGCGGTCAGCGCTGGAACATCCGGTAGCAGTAGTAGGCGACCAGCAGCAGCGTGCAGACCGCCCAGATGAGCACGAAGAGAAAATCGCCCGGCCCCGGATCTCGGGTGAGGTTGATCAGCTCGACGATCGCGCCCGCCATCAGCCGCCCGCCTTGTGCGCCTTGGTCACGTCGAGCAGATTCTCCGACACGATCACCAGCGCGGTGAAGCCGATCAGCACGGCAAAGGCGAACACCGTCCCGATCAGGTTCTTGAGCTGTTGGCGTCTCATGGCAAGGTCGTGTATTGCTGCCACATGCGAATCCAGTGGACCAGCAGGTTGACGCTGTTGTCGATCGGCTGGGGCAGCGCCTTTAGAACGCCCCAGGCCGGCATGATCGTGCCCTTGTGCTCCTCGCCCTGGTTGCCCAGGTAGATGCAGCGGTAGTAGTAGTCGTCGTTGAAGAAGCCAAGGCGGTTCTGATCGTTCAGCGGCGGGCCTTTGCCACCCTCGCCCACCGCCCCGTGGCACTGCGCGCAGGTGGCCTCGAAGAGCTGCGGCGCCTTGTCATAGACCCCAAACGGATTGGGAACCAGGTTCTGATGCGCCCCCGACTCGGTGGTCGCCTGCCGGTTGCCGTTGTGGCAGATGATGCAGCCGGTCTCGTCGATCCCCAGGCCCTTGTACTGGCTGGGGATGAACCCGGTGAGCTGGGCAACCACCGGCTGATTGGTGGTGGGATCGGTGACGACCTTCCCGTTCGCGTCCAGCACGTAGTACGGCTGCTGCCCGGGTGAAGCGCAGTTGGCGGCCGTCAGCATGGTGGGGGCGCCCGAGGCCGCCGGTGATGCCGACGCGGAGGGCGACGCCGATGCGGAGGCGGCCGCGCCCGGCGCGGCGGACGACGACGGCTTCGCCGTCGCGGTCGGTTTCGCGGAGGCGCTCGCCGACGCACTCGCGGCGGCGGAAGCGCTGGCGCTCGGCGATGGGGCCGCCGCGGCGCTCGCCGGCCGGCAGATCAGGGTGTCCTGTCCATACTTGGCGAAGATCGCATCGTCGATCACCGCCGGGTGGTTGGGGCCCAGCCGCGAGGCGGCCTCCTGCGGCCCGATCTTGGCGATGTCGGGAACGTGGCAGGTGATGCAGCGCTCGACCACGAACTGGTTGTTGACCTTGACCTTGGGAAAGAGCTGCTGGACCTGGATCGGAAAGTCCTGTCCGTATTTCTGGGCGTAGCTCTGCTGGATCGGCACCCACGGCCGGCTGATGTCCTGGTAGAAGGCAAAGGCGAGCAGCGCAAGGAAGAGCACGCTGACGACGAGGAAGGCGCGCCCTAACACGCGGCGCCACCGCAGGTCTGCGGATTTCCCAGCACCCAGCCCCAGTTCCAGATGAACTCATGGCCGCGGAAGAAGACGCCGATCAGGACCAGCGCGACGACGATCACGGTGTAGAGGGCGAACAGGATGATCGCGACCTTCCGCTCGGACGGTCGGCGGCTCGGGTTGCGGTCGAGGAAGGGCACCAGGATCATCAGCACGATCACGAAGGTGGGAAAGGCGACGCCCGCCATCAGGGGCGGGAAGCGCGAGAGCAATTCCTGCAAGCCGAGGAAGTACCAGGGCGCTTTCGAGGGGTTGGGGGTCACGCCCGGATTGGCCTGACCGAGCAGCGGCGCGTTGACGAGCAGCGAGACCGCGATCAGGAAGACGGTCATCGCCACCATGGCGATGAACTCCTTGAAGACGAACTCGGGGAAGGAGACGATCATCTCGTCGTCGCTGTCGTCTCGGACGGTCGAGGGCGCCTCGACCACCCGTCGCTGGGCGGCGATCCGGTCACGCGCGGCGATCCGGTCTTTAGCCTCGGTCGCCATGGTTACCGGCTAGAGCCCTCCCGAGAACCCATCTTTTCGCACTCGCCAGAAGTGAATCACCATCAGCAGGAAGCCGACAAGAGGCAGGCCGACCACGTGCATCACGTAGAAGCGCAGCAGCGTCGCATCGCCGACCGCACGCCCGCCGAGCAGCAGATACCGGGTGTAGGGACCGGCGATCGGCGCGTATTTCGCCATGTTGGTGCCAACCGTGACCGCCCAGATCGAGAGCTGGTCCCAGGGCAGCAGATAGCCGGTGAAGCTGAGCAGCAGCGTGATCAGCAGCAGCACCGTGCCGATGCCCCAGTTGAACTCGCGCGGCTTCTTGTAGGCGCCGGTCAAAAAGACCCGCGCCATGTGGAGCCAGACCGTGATCACCATCGCGTGCGCCGCCCAGCGATGCATGTTGCGGATGAACCCGCCGAAGGTGACGACGAATTGCAGGTCGCGCATGTCCTGATAGGCGTGCGAGGTGGAGGGCACGTAATAGAACATCAGGAAGAGGCCGGTGACGGTCAGCACGATGAAGAGAAAGAACGAGAGCCCGCCCAGGCAGAGCGTGTACGACATCCGAATCCAGGAGCGCCGCACCCGCACCGGGTGGATGTGGAGCACGAAATTGGTCAGCGCCGTGCGCGCCGCGATCTTGTCCGTGAGCGGCAGGCCATGGCGGAAGACCGACGAGACCATTTGCGCGAGCACCGAATAGATCTCGTCGACCGCGGCGCGAATGACCCTCATGAACCCTCCTTCCCCGGCGGGCTAGGCCGCCATCAAACTTTCAGGCGAAACTTGTGATCGACGACGATCGAGCGGTCGATAAAGAGCTTGCCATCTTTGGCGAGCTCGACGTGGACCCGGTCCATCGGCCGGGGCGCCGGCCCGAAGAAGTTGTCCGCATCGCGGAAATAGCGGCTGCCATGACAGGGACATTTAAACCCGGGCAGCGCGGGGCTTGCCGCCGTCGCCTGCTGGCCGGTATCCGGGTCTTTGGAGATCGCCGTCCCGGCGGCGACCAGGTCGCTGGTCACGTCCTGAAAGTAGCGTGGCGTGCAGCCGAGGTGCGTACAGATCAGGCTGATGGCGTAGAAGCCATCCGGATCCCGGTTGATGACGACGCGCTTGTCGATGATGACGGTGGTCGATCCGACCGGGTACGCGGTCGGCGTATCGGCTTTGAACGCTGGTGGGTCCTCGTAGGTGGCGTTCGGCTGGATGAACTTGACGCTCTGAAAGAGCGCGACCAGCGAGGCGACCGTAAAGCCGCCCCACCCCAGGATCGCGAGGAAGCTGCGCCGCGACATCTCGCGGCTGTCCTGCAGAAGACGGCGAAAATCAGCAGCCATCTAGACGAAGGCGTTGTGCGCGGGCGGCGTCAGAATGGTGGCGAAGACGATGGTCGACGCCATGATGATGATGAAGAGTGCCGCGACCAGCAGGCAGCCGAAATCCGCCTTGATTGCTTCCAGCACGCCGTGCACGAGGTCGAGGATAGCAAAGCGATCGCTGAAGCACACATCGGGTCAGCGCCCGAGTTAGCCGGCGCGCGGGAGCTCGGTCGCCGGAGCCGGCAGGCTCGCGCCGCTCAGCAGGCTCTGGCGTTTGCGCACGTACTCGTGCACCAGCGAAACCACGGTTGCATGGCTCCAGGTCAGCGGCGACACCGAGATCGGCGCCCGTGAGTAGGGATCGAGCTGCTCGGCCAGAATGCCGCTCGGCAGCGCCGCCCCCGCCACCCACTCCAGGATGTCGCGTGCCGGCTGCAGCTGGTCGAGCGAGCGCGCCCGGGCGACGACCCACTGCGCGTACCACATGGTGCAGATGAACCAGGGATTGCCGGGGACGTTTTGGATGTCCTGGCTGACCTGGTAATACCAGTCGTTCTCGTAGCGCGCGATGCCCCCCACCGCCGTCTTGCACCAGAGCCGGTCGTAGACCGCCTGCATGGTGCTGACAATCTGCGGGTCGTCGGCGGCGAACATGCCGAAGTACCAGAGCCCGTAGACGCTGGAGTCGATGGTGAGGTCGCGGGCGGTGCTGCCGTCGGGCCGCAGGTAGAGGCGGCGAAGAAACCGGTTCAGCTCCGGGTCGAAGAGAAACCGTTGCGTCCCCGCCTTGATCCCAGCCGCGACGCCGCGATATTTTTCGGCGAGCGAGGTCTCGCCGTAGAGCTGGGCAAAATTCGCCGCCGCGCGCAGGCCGGCCCAGACGGCCGCCACCGTGAAGCTCATCACGCCCCGCCGCTCTTCCCAGAGGTCGTAGCTCGGCTCCGGCAAGCCGGTCAGCGGATCGATGTAGCTGGCCATGAACTCGGCGCAGAGGATGATCAGCGGCCGGTAGTAGGCCTTGAAGAATTCGAAATCGCGGTGCCGGTCGTAGTGCTCCCAGAGGGCGAAGAGCACCAGCCCGGTCTCGTCTTCCTGGATCGGGTACTGCGGCTCGCCGTTCTGATCGACCCAGGGATGCCAGCTGCTGCCCGGGTCGCCGGCGGCGGTGTACTTGTGGCGGAAGTAGCCCTCCCTGGTGACGATCCGCGCGCAGAGCTCGAAGAAGCGACGCGGTAGGTCGACGTAGCCGGCCTGGTCCATGGCATGCACGGTCAGCGCCCCGTCGCGCGGCCACATATAGCTATAGGTATCCCGGGCGAACTTGATGATGTCGGTGTCGTTGGCCGCCAGAACGGCGCCGCCGGCGTCCACCTGGGTCCGGACCACCAGGAGGGACCGGCGGTAGAGCTGCGCGGTCCGCGGCGAAAGGTCGGCGAAATCCCGATCCTCCTTGTCGACCCAGGCACTCCAGTAGGAGCGGGTTCGCTCCAGGAACGCTTGCGGGCCGCGCTGGCTGATGACGTCGGCGACCGTCTGGAGCTCGCCCAGGTTGCGGGCCGCGATCAGCCACTGATAGGCGGTGACCGTCTGGCCCTCCTCCATCCGGCCCAGCGCGAGCGCCAGCGTCATGTCGACCGAGCCTTGCTCGATCGGGTTGTTGCCGAGCACGCCGTCTTCCGCGTCACGCCAGGTGCCCTGGGCGCCCCCGACGTCTTTCTTGCCGCAGGCGTAACCATCGAGCCCGACCCGATCACCGACCTGACCGCAGGCAGCGAAACAGCGCTGGCCCTTGTAGGCGACGAGGCCTTTGACCGCCGGGTAATACATGACCGTGTCGCCCACCTCGGTGCCGTAGATGTCCCAGTCGAAGTGGAAGAAGAGCCGAATCTCACGGGGGGCGCCCTGGTTGACGACGCGAACTCGGCGGAAGAGCGCATCACGGCCGAGATCGACCGCGTCGTTGAAGTTCAGCTCCACTTGCAGGTCGGGATGGCGCAGCGTGACGTCGGTCATCAGCGTGTCGTCGAGATAGACGAGGCTGCGGGACCAGGCGCCGTCGTCGAGCCAGGCGAAGCGGCCGTCGACCCAGATGCCGAAGCGGCAGGGACCGCCGCTGGTGTGGTTCTCCTGGCCGACGCGCGGGTAATAGATGTCGCGCAGCTCGTAGTTGCGGTCGAAGTTCACCAGCAGCGTGCCGTTTCCGATCGGGAGGTCGCGTGACACCGTGCGCCATTATGCCGGTGAGCGCGTCCCGGCGTCGCACCGGCGACGGATTGTTACGCTGGCGTCGATGGCCACCGACGTCCGATCCGAGCGGCTGCCGGTGCGCTCGCGCAAGCACGCCGACGTCGTCGACATCACGCAGCGCGTCCAGGACGTGGTCTCGGCCAGCGGCGTCAGCAGCGGCCTCTGCCAGGTGTATGTCCAGCACACAACGGCCGGCGTTTTCATCAACGAGAACGCCGATCCCGACGTGATGGACGATTTCCTCACGACACTCGACCGCCTGGTGCCCTGGAAGCACGACTACCGTCACGCCGAAGGCAACGCGGCCGCCCATATCAAGGCGACCCTGATCGGGACCTCCCAGACCGTTCCGGTTCGCGAGGGCAAGCTGGCGCTGGGCACCTGGCAGGGCATTTATTTCGCTGAGTTCGACGGGCCGCGGGAGCGGCAGGTGCTGGTCACCGTCCTCCGCTGATCGCGGTCGGTCATATCGGCGCCTCGAGTCCGGCGGTAAACCCACCCGGCGGCCACATTTTCCGCCTCGTGCACGGAGCGTCAAGCACCGTAACCAGCCCGGGGAAGCCGGTATATACTGGTCAAACTCTTTAGCCGGGGAGACGCATGCTTACCAGCATCAAGTCGGTCGGCAGCCATGTTCCGTCCGGCATCCTGACCAACGCCGACCTCGAACGAATGGTCGAAACCTCCGACACGTGGATCCGCGAGCGCACCGGGATCGTCGAGCGACGCATCGCCGCGGTCGACGAGAGCGCGACTGACCTCGCGGCCGAGGCGGCGTTCGATGCGCTGGCCGCGGGCGGCTTCAAGCCGGAGGACACCGACCTCATCGTGTGCAGCACCTCGACGCCGGATTCCATGTTTCCCTCGGTCGCGTCGCGTGTGCAGGAGCGGCTCGGCGCCCGGGGCCCCGCCTTCGATGTGCAGGCGGCCTGCACCGGCTTTCTCTATGCGACCAGCATCGCCGACCGCTTCGTCAGTGGCGGAGAAGCGCGCCAGGCAATCGTGATCGGCACCGAAACGCTGACCAAGATCATCAACTTCAAGGACCGAGGCACCTGCGTCGTCTTCGGAGACGGTGCCGGTGCGGTCGTCCTGGGCCCGGCCAGCAACGGCGCCGGCATCAAGGCCTGCGTCCTGGGCTCGGACGGCTCAGGCGGCGATTTGATCTACGTGGCGCCCGGCGCCGACTCCCCCGAGGGGCCGGGCCGGCCCGAGATCCGGATGGACGGCCGCCGGGTGTTCCGTTTTGCCACGGAGATCCTCGCCGAGGCGACCCTGCAAGTCTTGAAGAAAGCCGGCGTTCGACTCGAAGACGTGCGCTTGATCGTGCCGCACCAGGCCAACGCCCGCATCATCGAGGCCGCCGGCAAGCGGCTCGGCGTCAATGGCGACGTCATGGTCAACAACATCGCGAACTACGGCAACACCTCCACCGCATCGATTCCGCTCGCGCTCAAAGAAGTCGTCGCGGCCGGACGGCTGAAGCGCGGTGACCACGTCGTCCTGGTCGGCTTCGGGGCCGGCCTCACCTGGGGAGCCTGCGTGATCGAGTGGGAAGGCGCGCCCGTCCGGGTCGCGGCTTAGCCCATGTTCCGGCCCAAAACGAAATACGTCGCCCTCCCGTCGCCACGCGCCGGCGTGGGCGAGGAGGTCGACCGCCTCACCTGTCCGAAATGCGATACCTCGCTCGAGCCTGCGCGGCTCGCGGCGGCGCTGCGCGTCTGCTATCGCTGCGGCTATCACTTCCGGTTGCGGGCGGCCGAGCGGATCGCCATGCTCGTCGAGCCTGGCTCCTTCGAGGAGCACGACCACGGCCTGACCGCGCACGACGCGCTGGGATTCAAGGACTCCCAACCGTACAGCAAGCGCATCGAGCAGAGCCGGAGCAACACCGGGGTCAACGAGGCAGTGACCTGGGGTGAGGCGGCGCTCGCCGGCCACCGGCTGGTGATCGTGTGTTTCGACTTCGCGTTCATGGGCGGCAGCATGGGGGCCGCCACCGGCGAAAAGATCACCAACGGCATCGAGCACGGGCTGGAGCATCGCCTGCCGCTGCTGATCATTTCGGCATCGGGCGGCGCGCGCATGCAGGAAGGCATGCTCTCGCTGATGCAGATGGCCAAGACCTCGGCAGCGATCGGCCGGCTGGGCTCGGCCGGCCTGCCATACATCTCCTTGCTGACCGATCCGACGATGGGCGGCGTGACCGCAAGCTTCGCCACGCTGGCGGACGTCATCCTCGCCGAGCCAGGCGCGATGATCGGCTTCGCAGGCGCGCGCGTGATCCAGCAAGCGACCTACGAGACCCTGCCGGAAGGCTTCCAGACCGCGGAGTTTCTCTGGCAGCACGGCATGATCGATCTGGTCGTGCCCCGCTCTGAGCTGCCCGCGACCCTGCGGCAGCTGCTCGATCTTTACGCCGCCCACCCCGTTGCCGGCGAGCTGCAGCTGGGAACGAAACCGGCACAGGCCCGGCCGGCGCAGCCGGTTTCCCGATGAGCGAGCCCAACGGCACGCTGGCCAGCGCTACCTGGCACCAGGTCGAGCTGGCCCGTCATCCCGAGCGGCCCTACGCGCTCGATTACATCCACGCGATCTTCGCCAACTTCTTCGAGCTTCACGGTGACCGGCTATTTGGCGACGATCACGCGATCATCGGCGGGCCGGCGTCGCTCGACCAGCGCACCGTGATGGTGATCGCGCAGCAGAAGGGACGGTCGACGGCGGAGCGCGCCATGCGCAACTTCGGCATGGCGAATCCGGAGGGTTATCGCAAGGCGCTGCGATTGATCCGCCAGGCCGAGCGCTTTGGCTTTCCGATCGTTGCCTTCGTCGATACCTCGGGCGCCTTTCCTGGCGCCGCATCGGAAGAGCGCGGCATCGCCTGGTCGATCGCCGAAAACCTCGCGGCGCTGGCTGCGGCTCGGGTGCCGATCGTGACGCTCGTCATCGGCGAAGGCGGCAGCGGCGGCGCGCTCGGCATCGGCGTCGGCGATCGCCTACTGATGATGGAGCATTCGATCTACAGCGTCACGATGCCCGAGTCGTGCGCCTCGATCCTCTGGCGCGACATCGCCAAGAAGGTCGAGGCTGCCGAGGCCCTCAAGCTGACGGCAGCCGATCTCAAGCAGCTCGGCCTCGCCGATGAGATCATCCCCGAGCCCCCCGGCGGTGCGCAGACCGACTATGGCCTCGCCGCCGACGCCGCGGCCGCGGCCTTGCGCCGCCACCTCGCGGTGGTGGAGACGATCCCGATCGAGCGCCTGCTCGACGAGCGCTACGCCCGCTATCGCAACGTCGGCGTGTAGGCTTCCACTCCGTGGCCCAGCCCGCGCCGCACGCGCCGATCCGGCGTCGCGAACGCCTCGATCCCGCGGTCTTCCGGCTTCCGATTGATCGCATTCGCGAGGGCTACTACAGCGACGTCTACTTCAATCGCACGGTCGACGTGCTGCGCGCCGACAACCGGCACCCGCAGGTGCTGATGCAGGTCTTCCAGAAGCGCGACGCGGTGATCGGCGGTATGGATGAGGCGATTGCCATCGTCAAGTTGTGCTCCGACGACTTCTCGCAACTGCGGGTGCACGCGCTCTACGACGGCGACGAGGCGTCGCCCTGGGAGACGGCGATGACCATCGAGGGCGATTACTCGCTGTTTGCCCGGCTGGAAACCGTCTATCTCGGCGTGCTCTCCCGCCGCACCAAGGTCGCGACCAACGTGCGGCGCGTCGTGGAGGCGGCCCAGGGCAAGCAGATCATTTTCTTTCCGGCGCGACACGATCATTACGTGGTGCAGACCGGTGATGGCTACGCGGCGCACGTCTCGGGCGCGATCGGCGTTTCAACCGATGCCCAGGCGTCCTGGTGGGGCGGCAAAGGCACCGGCACCGTTCCCCATTCGCTGATTGCCGCCTACAACGGCGACACGGCCATGGCCGCGCGCAAGTATGCGGACAACGTTGACGCCTCGGTGAACGTCGTCGTCCTGGTCGACTGGGAGAACGATTGCGTGCGGACGTCGCTGGAGGTTGCCCGGGCGCTCGGTGACCGGCTCTGGGGCGTCCGGCTCGACACCTCGGAGACGATGGTGGACGTCAGCGTGCAAAAGCACATGGGCGATTTCGATCCGCGCGGCGTGAACCCGCAGCTCTGCCACCTCGTGCGTCGCGCGCTCGATCGCGAGGGCTTCGAGCACGTCAGGATCGTCGCCAGCGGCGGTTTCAATGTCGAGAAGATCCAGCGCTTCGAGCGTGAGAAGGTCCCGGTCGACGCCTACGGCGTCGGCAGCGCGTTCTTTCAGGGCACCTATGACTTCACCGCCGATGTCGTGATGGTCGAAGGGCGCCCCTGCGCCAAGGCGGGCCGGCGTTACCGACCGAACCCGCGGCTCGAGCTCGTGACCTGATGCCGGACGTCACGATCGTGATCGACGTCGAGAACGGCTTCTGCAAGCAGGGCAACCTCGCCTCGCCGCGCTGCGACGCCGCGATTCCCGAAATCGCGCGCGTCATCGAAGCGCGCTCGAGGGCCGGCGATGTGATCTTCTTCACGGCGGACACGCACGACCCCGACGACCGCGAATTCGAGGTCTTCCCGGTGCATTGCGTCCGGGGCACGGCCGAGGCCGAGATCGTGCCCGAGCTACAGCCGCTTCTGAAAAACGCCACGCTGATCCGCAAACGCCGCTATTCGGCCTTCTTCGAAACCGACCTCGAGGCCCGGCTCAAGGCGGTCAATCCCGGCCAGGTGACGCTGATCGGCGTCTGCACCGACATTTGCGTGTTGCATACCGCCGCCGACCTGCGCAACCGCGACTACCGCGTGATCGTCCCCTCCCGCGCGGTGGCGACCTTCGACGCGCCCGGGCATCCCGGCGACGAGGTCCAGCGCTGGTCGCTCGCCCACCTCACCGGCGTCCTCGGCGCGAAGGTGATCTGACGCCGAGCCCGGAGGCGACCCTCGGGCTCAGTCTGTTGTGAGTCTGGGACTATAATATAAGCCGCCAATGGAAGGCGGTTATAGCCGGACAATGCCGGCCTTTTTTGCGTTTGAATTGATATGGCGCACCTGATCGGCACCTTCTGTCCCGGGTGCGGCCACGCGCTCAAGCCCGACAGCCGATTCTGCCCCGAGTGTGGTCGGCGGCTGACGCTGCGTGGCAGCCGTGTCGGCTTCAGGCCGTGGATGATCGCACCGGCGGCCTTGCTGGCGGTGGTGCTGGTGCTGCTGCCTACCATGCTCTACGTCTGGGCCGGACTGCCCTCGACCTCGAACCTGAGCACGGCGCGGCTGCCGCTCTCGACCCGGATCTATGACCGAACCGGCACGGTGCTGCTGGCGGAGATCCACCAGGGATCCGAACGGCGCCACATCGTGCCCCTCGCCCAGGTCTCGCCCACCATGCAGCGGGCCACGATCGCGGTTGAAGACCGCACCTTCTACCAGCACGGCGCGCTCAACCTGCTCCGCACCGGACAAGCCGGTCTGCAGGATCTGCTCCATCTTCGCTTCGATCAAGGCGGCAGCACCATCACCCAACAGCTGGTCAAAAACATCTACCTCTCGGAAGACCGGTCGGTGCTGCGCAAGCTCGATGAGGTCATCCTGGCGATCGAGATCGAGCACCAGTACTCGAAGAACCAGATCCTCGAGGCCTACCTGAATCGCATCTATTACGGCAACCAGAGCTACGGCGTCGAAGCGGCGGCGCAGACCTATTTCGGAAAGCCGGCGACCCAGCTGGCCTTGCCCGAAGCCTCCCTCCTGGCCGGGCTGCCGCAAGCGCCGACCGAGCTCGACCCCTACGCCAACATGGCCGGCGCCAAGGCGCGTCAGCACATCGTGCTCGACGCCATGGTCCGCGCCCACGAGATCAGCAAGGCGCAGGCAACGGCGGCCTACGCACAGAAGCTGAGCCTGCGCCCAGCGTCGAATGCCGACAACGTCAAGGCCCCGGGCTTTGTCCACTGGGTTGCGGCGCAGCTGGAGAAAACCTACGGCAACGAGCTGCTCAAGAACGGCGGGCTGACCGTCGTCACCTCGCTCGATTGGAACCTGCAGTCGATCGCCGAGCAACAGGTGCGCCAGAAGGTCCTGGCGCTGCAGGGGCAGCACGTCACTGACGGATCGCTGGTCGCGGTCGATCCAAAAACCGGTGGCGTGCTGGCGATGGTTGGCTCCGCCGGTCCGGACGTTCCCGGCGGCCAGTACAACATGGCCGTGATTCCCCGCCAGCCGGGGTCGTCGTTCAAGCTGTTCACCTACACGGCGGCGATCGAGTCAGGAAAATTCACGATGGCGTCGTTCGTCGACGACGCGCCGTTGAGCGTGCGACTCGCCGACGGCAGCGTCTACACGCCGCACAACTACGACGGCTCGTACCACGGCTGGCAGCCGCTGCCCCATGCGCTCGGCAACTCGCTGAATATCCCGGCGGTCAAGGTCGAGCTCGGGACCGGGATCGACAAGGTGGTCGACGTCGCCCGGCGGATGGGCGTCACGACGCTGACGCAACCCGCGGCCAGCTACCAGCCGAGCCTCACGCTCGGCGGCTATGAGGTGCCCCTGATCGACATGGCTGCCGGCGCCAGCACGCTCGCCGCCCAGGGCGTCTACCGTCACCCGCAGGGCATCCTCCGCATCGCCGGTCACGACGGCAAGACGCTGTTCCGCTACGACCCCGGCAAGGGCAGCCCGGCGTTGACTCCGCAGGTGAGCTTCATCATGTCGCAGATGCTGTCAGATGACAGCAATCGCGCGCTGGAGTTCGGCCGCAACAGCGACCTCGTCATTCCCGGCCACCAGGTCGCCGCCAAGACGGGGACGACAAACGATTTCCGTGACAACCTCACGGTGGGCTTCACCCCCGATCTGGCGGTGGCGGTCTGGGTTGGTAACGCCGACCACTCCCCCATGCAGCACGTCAGCGGCATCGTCGGCGCGGCGCCCATCTTCCACGACTTCATGACCCAGGCCCTCAACGGCAAAGCGAACAACTGGTACGCCGTCCCGGACGGTCTTCACACCGTCAATGTCGCGGGCTACACCGCGTATCTGTTAGCCGGGACCGAGCAGGTCGCGCAGGCGCAGCAGGCACCGCTCCCGCCGGCGACGTGCGAGGAGGGTTGCGGCGGCGGAGGCGGCCACCACCACCACGGCGGGGGCGGCTAATGCGGATCAGGGGTTACGACCGTAGGTCTCTCGGATGTCTCGGTCGCGATTCTTGAAGACCGCCAGGGCGGCCGCCACCGCCGCCTTCGCGTCGGCGACGTGTCCGCCGATCTCCTCCTGCTCCTCGGCCGGCAGCATCCGCTCGAGCATGGAGATGTCAGCACTCAACACTTCGAGCCGCTTGCGGACGGCTTCCAGGCTGGCCATTAGTCGTTAACGATAGCGTCGCCCGCGGCGGGATCAGGCCAGCTGCCAGGACACCTGCGTTTCCAATCGGGCGGGATCCTCCTGCCAGTCGCCATAGATCTCCCAGCGGGTCCCAGTGAGCGAGGAGGCTCCTTCAGACCGCTGGAAATTCAGCCCAGCTCGTGCTCCGCGCGACGACGGCGGTGGGACGCGCGTCGACGGCCACGACCGCCACGTCGTGCGCCAGTTTTGCTCAGCCGACCGGCGGACGGTCTTTCGGCGCGGTCGTGGTGCCGGCTCCGCCGCCCTTCAGGGACTCGATCTGCCGGGTCAGGTCGGCGACCTGGCGCTCGAGACTCGCGACCTGCTCGCGCGTCGCCAGTGGCATCGACGAGCGGGCTGTACGGACGCTGTCCTGGACGCGCCGGCCCAGGTCTTCGCCGGCGCGCCGAGTCCGCTCGGCGAACCGGTCGAACTGCCGGCGCCCCTCCTGGCTCCCGCTCTGGCCCTCATGCAGCCAGTTGTGCGCCATGGCATCGGTCTTCTCGAAGGCCCAGCTCGCCGCGCCGAGCATGGTGTAGAAGGCGTCGCGGACGACCTCGCGCACCCGTTCGGTTCCGGGGCTGTCCTGGTGATGCCTTGGATCCGGCATCGGTTCGCCGCTCGGTGAATGTTGCTCTGCCATGCGCTAAGTTTAGGGGCACCGATGCCCATCTACGAATATCGCTGCGCGGACTGCCGCAAACGCCAATCGATTTTCTTCCGCAGCATGTCCGCGGTGGAAGCGTCGCCGGCGTGTCCGAATTGCGGCGGCCGGCATCTGACTCGCCTGATCTCTCGCACCGCGCAGGTCCTCTCCGAAGACAGCCGCCTGGAACGCCTGAGTGACGACGCCGAGCTCTCGGACGTCGATGAGAACGACCCGAAGAGCATGGCGCGCTGGGCCAAAAAGATGGGACAGCAGATGGGCGGCGACGAGCTCGGCGAAGACTTCGATCAGGTCGTCGACGAGATGGGTGACGCCGGGCCCGATGGCGCCAATCCCGGCGGCGTCGGCGACGATGAGTTCTGATGCCGGCCACCATCGCCAAGGTCCACGGCCGCGAAGTGCTCGATTCACGCGGCAACCCGACGGTGCAGGTCGACGTCATCCTCGAGTCCGGTGAGCACGGTCGCGCCACCGTCCCCTCCGGGGCGTCGACCGGCGCGCACGAGGCGGTCGAGCTGCGCGACGGCGATCCCCAACGGTATGCCGGGAAGGGCGTGCTCACGGCGGTAGGCCATGTCAACCAGGAAATCGCGAACGCCCTGCGCGGCTGCGACGCCGCCGACCAGCGCGGCATCGACGAGCGCCTGATCCACCTCGACGGCACGGCGAACAAAGCACGGCTAGGAGCGAACGCGCTGCTCGGGGCCTCGCTGGCGAGCGCGCGCGCCGCCGCCGCCGCCAGCGGCCAGCCGCTTTATCGCAACCTCGGAGCCGAAGATCACGCCGTGTTGCCGGTCCCCATGATGAACATCCTCAACGGCGGCCGGCACGCGCAGACCCGGGTCGATTTCCAGGAATTCATGGTGGTCCCGGCGGGCGCGCCGAGCTTTCGCGAGGGCCTGCGCTGGGGAGCCGAGGTGTTTCACGGGCTCAAGGCGACGCTGCATGAACGCGGCCTGAGCACGGGTCAGGGCGATGAGGGCGGCTTCGCGCCTGAGCTCGAGACCAATGAAGCGGCGATGACGCTGCTGGTCGAGGCGATCGAGCGCAGTGGGCATCGACCCGGCGAAGAGATCTTCATCGCGCTCGACCCGGCCGCCTCCGAGCTCTACCGGGACGGCCGCTATCACCTCAAGGGCGAAGGGCAGACGCTCGATGCCGGGCAGTTGATCGAGCGCTGGAAATCGTGGGCCGGCAAATATCCGGTGGTCTCGATCGAAGACGGGTTGGCTGAGGATGACTGGGAGGGATGGCAGGCGCTGACGCAGGCGCTGGGCAAGACGCTGCAACTCGTCGGTGACGACATCTTCGTCACCAACGTGGTCCGCCTGCGCCAGGGGATCGAGCAGGGCGTCGCGAACAGCATCCTGATCAAGGTCAATCAGATCGGCACGCTGACCGAAACGCTGGAAACGATGGCGACCGCGCGGCGCGCCGGCTACAGCACGGTCATCTCACATCGCTCCGGCGAGACAGAGGACACCTTCATCGCCGACCTCGCGGTGGCGACCGGCGCGGGCCAGATCAAAACCGGTGCACCGTCCCGGTCGGAGCGAGTCGCCAAGTACAATCGACTCCTACAAATCGAGGAAGAGGTGGGAACCGCCGCCCGATACCCTGGCCGGTCCGCTTTCGCCCGTGTCTAGGCGAGTGCCGCCCCGCGGCTTCTTCGACGGCGAGTCACCCTTCGGGCGGCTGCCGACCGAACCGAGCTTCCCCACCGTTCACATCACGCGCCGCGCCGTCGGTTGGATCGTCGGCATCGCGGCCCTGTTGCTGCTGCTCTTCCTGCTCAAGCCGTTCGCCACGCTCTACACCGACTACCTCTGGTTCAAGGCACTCGGCTACGGCGGCGTCTTCGGCGTCCGCTTTGCCGCGCAGCTCTGGTCGTTTCTGATCTTCGCCGCCATCTTCTGGGTGATCGGGGCCGCCAACCTGCTGCTCGCGCTCAACGGCGGTCGCCGCCTTTCGTCGATCGGGATACGGCAGCGGATGCTGACCGCCCCCTCGACCATCCTGGCGATGCTGGCAGTCTTCCTGCTCGGTTTGCTCTTCGGCAGCATCGCCTCTGGCCAATGGCAGACGACGCTGGCCTTCTTCAATCAGAAGCCGTTCCATATCAACGATCCGATCTTCCACACGGACCTTTCCTTTTACGTCTTCAGCCTTCCCTTCTATCGCTTTATCTGGGGCTGGCTGCTGGGCGTCGTCATCCTGATGATTCTGGTCGCGGGCGGCCTCTACGTGAGCCGCGCCGGCCTTCAGAACCTGGTGCTTCCGGCTCGTGCGGTGCGCCATCTTTCGGTGCTAGCCGGCGCCTTCGCCCTCTTGCTCGCGGTCCATTACCGACTCGACTTGTTTGAGCTGCTGCTGAGTCAACGCGGGTTCGTCAATGGCATCGGCTATGCCGATGTCGCCGCCCGCATTCCCGCTTACTGGATCATGAGCGTCCTCATGCTGCTGATTGCGGCCGGGCTCTTGTTCAATGGATTTCGCGGCCTGCTGGCGCCGCTGCCGATCGCGCTCGTAGCCTGGTTGGGCGCGGCCTTCGTTTTGATCGTCATCTTCCCGGGCATCGTGCAGCGATTCGCGGTCGCGCCCAGCGAGCTGTCGCGGGAGACGCCCTACATCAAGAACGAAATCGCCTTCACCCGGGCCGCCTACGGCCTGACCAACGTCACTGATCGCGCCTTCACCCCGCAGGAAACGTTGACCCCTGAGGTCATCGCCCGCAATCCCCAGACGGTGCAGAACGCGAGGCTGTGGGATCCGCAGCTCGCGCTGCCGCAGACGCTCGAGAACATCCAGAGCCTGCGCACCTACTACAACATCTCCGATATCGCGGTCGACCGTTACCAGCTTGGCGATCAGTATCTGCAGCTGCTGCTGGCGGCGCGCGAGCTCAACCCGGCGAATCTGCCCTCTACCGCGCAGAGCTGGGTCAACCTAAAACTCCAGTACACCCACGGCTACGGTGTCGTGGCGGCGCGTGCCAACCAGGCGACCCCCGACGGCGATCCAAAACTGACCTTGCAGAACATCCCACCCCAGGGACTTCCGACGGTCACGCAAGGCGCCATCTATTTCGGGCGCCACACCAGCGACTATGTTCTGGTTGATTCCAAGCAGCCGGAGCTCGATTATCCGCTGACCGGTGGCGACGCCTACACCCACTGGAGCGGAAAGACCGGCGTGCCGCTCTCCTCCGCCCTGCGCAGTGTCGCCTTCGCCATCCGCCTCGGGGACATCAACCTGCTGATCAGTCCCCAGCTCACCCCACAAACCCAAGTGCTCTTCAACCGCGCCGTGATGGACCGCGCGTCCGCCCTCGCCCCCTTCCTCCACTTCGATCAGGATCCATACGTCGTCGTCGTCGGCGGCAAGATCTACTGGATCCTCGACGGCTATACCGTCACCGATCACTACCCCTACAGCGCCCCATCGCCCGACGCGAGTGGACCGTTTGCCGGCGTCAATTACGCGCGCAACTCGGTCAAGGTCGTCATCGACGCCTACACCGGCGCGACGACCTTCTATCAGATCGACAGCCAGGACCCGCTGGCGAACACCTACGGCGCGATGTTCCCAGGCCTTTTCAAGCCCTTTAGCCAGATGCCGGCCGGGCTGCAGGCGCACATCCGGTATCCGCGCGACCTGTTCAATCTGCAGGCAGAGCAGTTCCAGCTCTACCACATCACCGATCCGACGGTCTTCTACACCCGTGAGGACTTCTGGAATATCTCCAAGGAGAACCTGGCGCAGGCCGGCGGTCCCTCGCAAATGCGGCCCTTCTATGTGATCGCGCGGCTGCCGGGCGAGCCGAAGGAAGAGTTCGTCACCATCCTGCCCTACACGCCGAACCAGAAGACCAACATGATCGCCTACCTGGCTGCTCGCTCCGACCAGCCCGGTTATGGCACGCTCTTTGATTTCCGCTTTCCCAAAGATGTGCTGGTTACCGGGACGCAGCAGATCGAGGCGAACATCGACCAGGATCCTGTGATCAAATCGCAGTTCACCCTGCTCAATAGCGGCGGCTCGAGTGTGATCCGCGGCAATCTGCTCGTGCTGCCGATCGAGGATGCGCTGCTCTACATCGAGCCGATCTATCTAGAGGCGACCAACGTCACCAAGCCGCAGCTGAAGAAGGTGATCGCGGCGACCGGCCAGAACGTGGTGATGGACGACACCCTGGATAAAGCCCTGGCGGACCTGCTTGGCGGCACCGCGCCATCCAGCACGCCATCCGGGCCGACCACCCAACCGACGGGAACGGTGGCCCAGCTGATCGCCGACGCGAAGAAGCACTACGACCTCGCCCAGGCGGCGCTGCACAATGGCGACCTGGCGACCTACGCGGCCGAGATGAAGATCGTCGGCAACGACCTCAACCAACTGGCGGCTTCGTCCCCAGCCAGCCCTGCGGCGAGTGCCTCTCCGACCGCCTCGCCGACCGCCTCCCCCAGCCACTCGCCCTAGGGTTCGAGGCAGGCCCCACCGCAAACGCGAAGGAGCGCTTGCCCTGCGCGGCAAGCGCCCCTCCCAAGCCCCCCGGAACCCCAATTAGCTATGCCCGCCGCCGACCGTATCGGCAACGCTGAGGATCGTGACGACGACGGCGGCGATGGCGGCGAGAAAACGGTACACCTGGCACCCTCCTTCACCGGGCGCTCCGTCCTGCGGGCGGAAATTTAACACCCGGTCAACTTGGTGTCAATATACTTTTCCCTTCCCTGTTTAGCCTCGCTATACTGCGTGCCAGAAAGTGAACCCGATCGGACATCGCCTGCGGGAGGCCCGGCTGGCTCGCGGCATGACCCAGGAGCAGCTGGCGCAGGGCCTCGCTACCAAGGGCTTCATCAGCCAGGTCGAGCGCAACCACGCCACACCCTCGCTGGCAAAGCTGCGCCTGCTCGCCGAACGACTGTCCTTACCGCTGGCCACGCTGACCGGCGACGCCACGCCGCTCGAGGTGTCCTACTTGCGCAAGAGCGCCGAACTCGCCGTGCGCGCCGCCGAGCCGGCGCGAGCCGTCGCGCTGCTCGACGAGGCGTCCGCCCAACCGATGACGGCCAACGAGCGCGCCGACTTATCGCGCATCCGTGGCACCGCGCTCGACGCGCTTGGCCGCCTGGACGAGGCGCTCGACGCCCATCAGCAGGCGGCGGCCAATGCCCCCCTCGACGACCCCGAGCTGAACGCCGCGATCTATGCGGAAATCGCCACCGTCCTCAATCAGCAGGAAAAGTTCAACGCCGCGGTCGAGGCAGGGCTCCGAGCGGTGCAGTGGATGGATCGAGCCCGAGCCGCCGATCCGGCGCTACGGTCTCGCATCCTGAGCAATCTTGGCCGCTCGTGTTACGGCCTGGGCCAGCTCGATCAATCGCACAGCTTTTACACGCAAGCACTGGCCGCGGCGATGGATGCCGAGAGCCTCTATCGAATCGCCAACGCGCACATGTCGCTTGGCGTCACCGCCCGCGCCGCCGGCAAGCTCGACGACGCGATCGAGCATTGCAACCGCGCGCTCGAGATCTGGAGCCGGATCAATCAGGAGCGGTTTGCCAACCGCGTGCTCAACAACCTTGGCGACGTCTTATGGACGATGGGCCGTAAGTCGGAGGCGCGCAAGAACCAGGCCCGATGCGTCGAGCGTGCGCGCGAGCTGAACGACGTCTTCGAAGTGGGGGTGGCGGGCGCCGAGCTGGCCCGCTACGCCCTGGAGGACGGGAATTTCCAGGCGGCCATCGTGCTTGCCCGCGAGAGTCAGCCCGCCGCCCGCGCTGCGACCGATCATCTGCATCTCGCCTACGCGCTCGGCATCGAGGCGGCGGCGGCGCAGCGCCTCGGCCATCCGCTGATCGCCGACCGCAAATTCCGCACCGCCTGCGAGCTGCTGCTCGACCGAAACGCCACCGGCAAGCTGGCGCAGGTTTGCGCGATGTACGCCGACGCGCTGCGCGCCCGCGGTCAGCACGATCGCGCCTTCGCGCTGATGCGGCTCGCCGCCGAGCGCGATTTCAGCAAACTCCCGGCGATCATCCGGACTCGAAAATGATCGGCCGTGGCACGGGCGACAGGGCCGACGCCCGGAGCACCGTGCTGCTGGTCGATGACGATCGCGAGCGGCTCGCGGGCCACACCGCTGAGCTGCAACGCGGCGGCTATCGAGTGATCCAGGCGACCGACGGCGCCGCGGCGCTTCGCCTGGTCGCCGCCCACGACTGCGAGCTCGTGCTTTGCGAGGCGCTGCTGCCCGACATGGATGGGCTCGACGTCTGCCGCGCGATCAAGCAGGCGCCGGCGACGCGCGACATCGCGGTGGTGCTCGTCATCGATGGCGAGGATGAGCTGCAGCGCGAGAAGGCGGTGCAGGCGGGGGCAGACGATGTCGCGCTGCGACCGCTCGACGGGCCGACGCTGCTGGCAATCGTTCGCGGCCAGCTGCGCATCACCGACCTCAACGCGCAGATCTATCAGCTCGAAGGCGCGGTGCTGACGCTGGCCCGCGCCGTCGAAGACCGTGATCACAGCAGCGGCGGCAACGCGGAAAAGGTCGCGCACTGGGCGATCCAGCTGGGGACCGCCGTCGGCCTGCCGCAGGACCAGCTGACCCAGCTGTACAAGGCGGCGCTGCTGCACGACATTGGCAGCGTCGCCGTCCCGGTCGAGGTCTTGACCAAACACGCAGGGCTCGAACCGAGCGAGTACAACACTGTCAAGCGCCATCCGATCGTGGGCGAGGAGATCCTGCGGGCACTGCCCGGGTCTGCGGTGCTGCTGCCCGCCATCCGACATCACCACGAGCGGGTCGACGGCGCCGGCTACCCGGATGGCGTCGCCGGCGAATCGATCCCCCTGTTCGCACGCATCATCGCGATCGCCGATGCCTTCGTCGCGATCACGAGCGATCGGCCCTACCGTCCGCGGCGCAGCAAAGACGAGGCGATGCGCATCCTGCGGCAGGGGGCCGGCCAGCAGTGGGATGCCGCGCTCATCGATCGCTTCCTGCCTCTGGTTGT
>DATASI010000126.1:0-2694 GCA_036269255.1 Candidatus Dormiibacterota bacterium | reverse complement strand
AGCGCCTACTCGCTCAAGGCGATGGCGCAATCGCTGAGCCCGCTGATGGCGGAGAACGGTGGCGGCAGCATCGTCACGCTGGACTTCGACAACTCCACCCAGGCCTGGCCCTTCTACGACTGGATGGGCGTCTGCAAGGCAGCCCTGGAATCGGTGACGCGATACCTCGCGCGCGACCTGGGGCGGCATCATATCCGGGTCAATTCGCTCGCGGCCGGCCCGCTCAAAACCATGGCCGCCAAAGGCATCCCCGGCTTCGAGAATTTCGAGAACACCTGGGGTCGGCGCGCTCCCCTTGGCTGGGACAGTCAGGATCGGACGCCGGTAGCCAAGATGGCCTGCGTCCTCCTATCGGACTGGAGCTCGATGACGACCGGCGAGATCGTTCACGTCGATGGCGGCTATCACGCGATGGGCGCCGAAGTCGCTGCTGAGCCGCCCGATTAAGGCATAAAGCGCAGGCCCAGGTTCAGCAGTTTCTGAACTGAGGCGTCGAGTTGCGACCGCCGGTACGTTCCCGAGAGCACCGCAGTATAGATCGCATCGTAAACGCCATCCGCGCTGGCCAGACCGCGTGCCAGCATCACCATGTCGCCGCCGGCGGCCAGGAAGCGCACCGCAGCGTCGCTCGTCCTCGAAGGCTCCAACGCCTGAAGGTCGTCGGAGATCGCGATCCCCGAATAGCCTAGATCGCTGCGCAGCCCCTGCACCGTTCGCGATGCGTCGCTCGGCGCCGGCGCGCTGGCATCACCCACCATCACCATGTCGACCCGCGCCGCGACGGCGGCACGGAAGGCAGGCAATCCGTTTCCGAGGAAATGTTCGGCGACGGCATACATCCCGGCGGCATGGATCTGGGTGATGGCGGCCGTGACCTGGCGGGCCACGGCGGCCGGATCCTGCCCGGGCCCGACGTCGGCCACCGGTCCCAGCTCGATGTCAAATCCGGCAGTCTTCAGCTCGACGGGCGTGCCGGGGCGATCGGTGGCAGCCAGCAGTGGATGGGTCATCACGCCACGGAACGAGTCGATCAGCGCGTGCAGGCCCGCCACGTCGGAGGCTGTGCCAGTGGCATCGCCAACAAACAGCCCGCCGAACTGGTGCTGGCGCCAGTCATCGAGCATGTCGGCGGACGGCGATCCCTTGAAGCCGACCATCATGACGGCGCCGACCTCCTGGCCGAGCGTCATCCCACCTGGGCCGGTGATCGAGTCCTGCCGGCTATCCAGCTGGAGAGCGGGCGTGGCGGTCGCGGTTGCCGATGACATCCACGCGGCTGGCGAAGCCGACCGATTGGCAATCGGCGTCGCCCCACAGCTGACCAGCACCGTCGCGAGGAAGACGTAGATGAGACGCCGCACGGGCAGGCGGCATCTTACTACGAGTCACACGCCGACATCGCCCCCGCCGGCTTCCTGTAACCCACAGACGAATTAGAGAACGACGCCGACGACCTTCGGAGCGCGGGCCTTTATGTCCCCTTTGAGCCCGCGCTCCTCTTTTCCCTGGAGCCGGCTCGGCTACTGGTTCTTGGTCTTGGCCTGCTGGGCGGCGCTGCCCAGGACGCATGGCACACCGTCGACCAGCGTGTCGGCGTAGGTCAGGTTGTAGGGGTTGTAGCTGCCGAACCGGCAGGTCGGCCAGCCCAAGACGGGCGACTTGACGTTCTCCGTACCCGGGAGGAAGACATTGTCGCCGATCTTGTCCAGCCCGGACGGCTGCGCGTACCACTGGTCGGGGGTCCCGGCCAGCGCCTGCTGCATGTACTTGTGCCAGATCGGCGCGGCGCCGACGATGCCGGTGGAGTTGTGGCTCAGGGGCTGGTTGTTCGGATTACCCACCCAGACCGCGGTGGCCAGGGTCGGCGTGAACCCCAGCGTCCAGTTGTCGTGGAAGTCCTGGGTGGTTCCCGTCTTGGCCGCGACGTGCCGGCCGGGCAGCGTGAGGTCCCCGTGGCAACCGAACTCCATGCACCGGTTGCGGTCGTCCGACATGATGGCGGCCATGATGTAGGCGACTTGCGGGGTGATCGCCTGATAGGCGTTCTTGGTCGCGTCGTAGCTGAAGATGTCGTGGCCGGCCGCATCCTTGATGGAGACAATCGGTGCCGGCATGTGCCGGACGCCCATGTCGGCCAGCGTCGAGGCGCCGGTCAGCATATCGAGCGGAGTCACCTCATAGCCGCCGAGCGTCAGGCTCAGCGAGTAGTTGTCATCCGGTTGGTTCAGATGAGTCACGCCCATGCGGCGAGCCATGTCCAGGACATTTGGAATCCCGACGCGGAGTTCGGTCTTGATCGCCGGGATGTTGAGCGAGTTGCCCATCGCCACCTTGAGCGGCAGCACGCCGTGGTACTTGATGTCGTAGTTGAGGGGAATGTAGGGCGCGAAGCCGCTGACGCCGCCCCAGGTCGGGAAGACAAGTGGCGCATCCAGGATCGGCGTGATCATGTTGAACTTGCGGCTCGCGATCGCCGCCGTGTAGGTAAAGATCTTGAACGTGGACCCCGGCTGGCGCGTGGTGTCCGCCATGTTGATCCAGCCGCCCGGACGGTTGTAGTCGTCGCCACCGACCATGGCGAGGATCTCGCCCGTGCGGGGGTCTTCGCTGACCAACGCCGCGTCGTGGAAGTTGTAAAAGTTGCCTTTCTGTGCGATCTGGTCACGGACGACCTGCTCGGCCATGTGCTGCAGG
>DATASI010000125.1:0-3859 GCA_036269255.1 Candidatus Dormiibacterota bacterium | reverse complement strand
AAGGGTGCCGATCCCTGGAGCTTCGACGCCGGCTACCTCTGGACCAGCAATCCACCCATCCCGTTCCTGCTGCCGCTCGCCTTCTTCGGCGGCGCCCGCTGGAACTCCTGGTATGGCGCCGATGGTCCGCCCCCGCCCGTGAGCTGGCAGCTGCGCGATGGTGGGCACGGGCTTTCCGGCTCGGCTGTCCAGTGGGACGCCGACCCGGGCCCGGGCGCCGCGCGGAGCCAGGCGCTCAGCGGGAGCGCCGCCATTCCCGGCACCGGCTCGCACACGCTGCACCTGCGGGTCTGGGATCGCGCCGGCGCCAGCGCCGACATCACCTACCTATATCTATATGACGTGGATCCGCCGACGGCGGCGGCCCGGCTCGATCCGGCGCGCTCGAGCGCGATCACGCTGCACTGGTCGGCGGCCGACGCCCTTTCGGGGGTGAAAGACGTCTCGGTCGAGGTCAGCCAGAATGGCTCGGGCTTCCGGCCCTGGCTCTCCTCATCGGCAGACCAGCCCTCGCCGGGACCGAAGCTCGGCGCCGCCCGCTACCTTGGTCAGCCGGGGCAGAGCTACCAGCTGAGGCTCGCCGTTCGCGACGCCGCGCGCAACGTGGCGAGCCCGGTGGTGGTCAGTGGCACGGTGCCGGCATCGGCACCACCGCCGGCGACGGCCAACGACCAGGCCGTCCTTGGTGTGCTGCCCGAGCTCCCGCCGGGTAGCGCAGCGCGGGGCGGCAGTCAGCAGGAACATCCGCTGAGCAATGGCGCCCTGGTGCTCGGCGGCGACGCCGCAGTCCAGGGGCTCGGCGGCACGCGGACCGTTCCGATCTCCGTGCCGGCATCGACCGCGGCGGCGGTGGACCTGGCGACCATCAGCACGGGCTCGATCGTGTTGCTTTCTGATGGAACCGCCTGGAACACGGACGGGACGCCCGGCCCGCGATTCGCGCTCAAGAATCCGGTGCGTCTGCTCGCCGCGGGCAACGGGACGTTGATCGGGGTTCAGGCGGATGGTGGCCTTGGCCTCGCCGGTGGCGCGCCGTTCAGCCAGCCGGTCGCCCTGGCTTCCGGCATCAGCGCGACCGATGCGGCGCTGTTTGCCGGGTCGAGCGCCGGACTCATGCTGGACAGTGCCGGAGCGCTTCATGCCTTTGGCGGCGCCGATGCCGCCCTGGCGGCCGCGCCGAGCGCCTGGACGCTGCCGGCGCAGCCCGCTGGTCTGCTGCTTGGTGGGACGCCGCAGGCGCCCGCCGGCATTCTGAGCGATGCCAGCGGGGACTGGCAAACGTTTGGCAGCCTGGTCATGCTGCCTGATTCAGCTTTTGGCCGGCCGGTATTCGATCCGGCGACCGGGCTGCCGATCCGCTAGGTCAGCCGGCCTTCAGAATGCCTGCGCCTTTGGGCGCATCCATCGCCCGGCGAACGGCGCTGATCGCCGCGTCGATATCGGCGGCGCTGACGCCGCGATGGGTGACCATGCGCCAGCGATATGTCGATGCTTGGTCGAGGAGCACGCCGACCTCTTTACAGCGCTCGATGAATTTCCGAGCCGTCAGCGGTGGTCGGCAATCCCCGAACACCATGTTGGTCTCGACCCGGCCCAGATCGATATCGATCCCGGGTAAGTCCTGCAATCCCTCAGCGAGGCGTCGGGCGTTGCGATGGTCGTCGGCCAGTCGTTCGACCATTTGATCGAGCGCGACCAGACCGGCCGCGGCCAGAACGCCGGCCTGGCGCATGCCGCCGCCCAGCATCTTTCGGGCGCGACGAGCGCGCTCGATGAAGGGGGCGCTGCCGGCGAGCATGGACCCGACGGGTGCGCTCAATCCCTTGGAGAGACAAAACATGACCGAGTCGACCGGGCGGGTCAGCTCCCGGACGTCGATGCCGAGGGCGACGGCGGCATTGAAGACGCGCGCCCCGTCGAGGTGCACCGGGAAGCCGGCATCGTGGGCCACCGCCGCAACCGCCGCGGTCTGCCCTGGCGTCAGGCAGATCCCCCCTTTGCGGTTGTGCGTGTTCTCGAGGCAGAGCAGGCCGGTCCGTGGCTCGTGGATGTCCGGCTCGCGAATCGCCCGCCGAACCTGGTCCGGCTGGATTCGCCCATCGGAAGTGTCGAGCGGTCGCAGCTGAAGGCCGCCGACCACCGCGGCGCCGGCGACTTCGTTCTGGAAGATGTGGCTGTCGATCTCGACAATGACCTCGTCGCCGGGGCCGGTATGGCTGATCAGGGCGCAGAGGTTGCCCATGGTGCCGCTGGGGACGAAGAGTGCCGCCTCCTTCCCGACCATGTCCGCGGCGCGTTGCTGCAGGCGGTGAACCGTCGGGTCCTCATCCCAGACGTCGTCACCGACCTCGGCGGAGGCCATCGCCCGGCGCATCGCCTCGGTCGGGAGCGTGAAGGTGTCGCTGCGCAGCTCGATTGGGGCAGCCATCAGGCTGAAGTCTAGAAGCTAGCGGCCGAGCTGGGCGTAGATCAACGGCCTGGCCGTCACCACCTCGGTGATGGCCAGGTCGGCCTTCCGCTGGATGTCGATCTGGATGCGGGTCTGCAGACTGGTCACCGCCAGGTCGGCGGCCGGGCCGAGCTGGTCCGGATCGCCGATGACGTTGAGCACGAGCGTCGAGCCGATGCTGCGCCCATCCACCATGAGGTCGTTCCCCTTGCTGATGATGGGCGTGCTGCTGATGACCCGGTAGCCGTTGACCGAGAACGCCTCGCCGCCCGCCTGGCGAAGGCTGTTGAGCAGGTCCTGCAGCTCGAAGTCCATGACCGAGCCCTGGATCCGGATCGTGAGTCCCGGTCCATGGACGGGGACCACGCCGTCCACGAGGTTGAGCGTGGTGAGGGTTTTCTGGATGCCCTGGGCATCGGCGCCGCCCGAGCTGAGCGACTGGTGCAGTTGGGCTTCCTGCTGCGAGAGGTCGGTGCTCTGCTGGAGCAGCTGGTTGTTCGCCTTGTTGAGGTCGTTGATCAGCAGGGCGATGCTGGTATCGTCCTGCGCGGCCAGGGTGGCGGCGACGGTCGCCTGCGAGCGGAGCTGCATCACGACCAGGAAGCCGAGCACGACGCCGATCAAACAGACAACGATCAACCGCTGGATGCGGGCGGTCTGTTCAGCCGATCGGCTGAGCATATTTCACCAGGAAGGTGGCATCGAAGGATGGAACCGAGGCGCGCGTAGTTTTGAGCCAGCTGAGGCCCAGGCCATAGATGCGGTTGCGGCTCTTGAGCTCGGCGAGCTGGTTGGGATCGCCGATGCCGCCGGTGAGCGACGAGGGATCGCCGAGGGCGGTCACGGTGTAGGGCGCACTGACGCGCGTCCCGTTGTTGACCAGGATGTTGACGCCGGCGTAGTGGAAGGAGCTGTTGGGGACCATGCGCTGGCCGTTGACCGCGATCGCCTCGGCTCCGCTGGCCCAGAGCAGGTTGACGATGTCTTGCAGGTCCTGGTAGTGGACCAGCCAGCCGAGCGAGCGGTCATTGGGGTCGTTGGGATCGGTGCCATCGTGGAGGAGGACGGTCAGGCCGGGGCCGTGCAGCGCCGCCAATCCGGCGATCGTGCGCTGGTCGTCGAGCTGCGCCTTCAGCGCCTGGGCGGCGCTGGATCGGCGGGCACTCTCATCCTCGCCCGCCTTCACCGCGCTCTGCAGGCCCTGCACCCGAGCCTTGAGCGCGCGGTTCTGATCCTCGAGCTGGGTCACGCTGCGGCGCAGCGCCTCGTCGCGGGCGACCCGATTGGAGGGGGGCAGCGGCTGGCTCCGAAACTGGGTCGCCGCCAGGCTGGTGACGAGGAAGGTCGCGAGCGAGACGCTCGCGAGGACCGTCATCCGTGGCGTCAACGTGGATGTAGTGTAATGGGTGC
>DATASI010000124.1:0-14751 GCA_036269255.1 Candidatus Dormiibacterota bacterium | reverse complement strand
CGTGACCGAGCTCGATAGGCGTTTCAGCGGGCCGGGTGCCCAGGCGACGCCTTGGGACAACGCCCGCCGGGCGATCGGGGACGCAGAGCTCTTCTGGATCTCGACCGTCAGGGCCGACGGGCGCCCGCACGTGACTCCGCTGACAGCGGTGTGGCAGGACAGCGCTATCTACTTCTGCACCGGCGCCGCCGAGCAGAAGGCGGTCAACATCGCCGGGAACGCCAACTGTGCTCTCACCACCGGGAACAATGCCTGGAAGTCAGGACTCGACATCGTGATCGAGGGCGCAGCGCGCCGAGTCACCGACGAGGCCCACCTCCACCGACTGGCCAACGCGTGGGAGTCGAAGTACCACGGCGACTGGCACTTCGAGGTGGCCAACGGCGCCTTCCAGGGCGACGCCGGCGAAGCGCTCGTGTTCGAGGTAGCACCAACCAAGATCCTGGCGTTCGCCAAAGGCAAGTTCGCCCAGACCCGATACCGGTTCTAGATTTGAGCCAGACCTGCCACGTTGTGCGAGGAGCTCGTCGCCGAAGGAGCTCGAGGCTGGATGTCACGTGCCGATCGCAGCGATCTCGACCATCCAGCGCTTGTATTCTTAACTCCTGATCTGTTCGTGCTGCGGCCATGACCGAGAGGACCGAATGATGGCGCGGCTCGGCCGCAGCGAGGGCATGGCCATCTGCCGGGAGTGCCTCGGAGCACTGTTACTGCAGGTCGCTCCATCGTCGACGCCCACTCTGCCGGTGATTGACATGCAGAAGGCCATCGAGTTCTACAAGGTGGCCGGCTTCGGCGTCCGGATCTACAACGGTGAGCAGTCAGCAGAGCCTGACTTCGCCTTCGTGAGCTTCGAGGGCCACGGTATGTTTGACTTGGAACTTGTGCCCCATATGGATCCAGCGACGAATGGCGCCGGCTGCTACATCATCCCCAAAGATGTCAACGAATGGCACGCGCGGATGTCGGCTGCAGGTCTGCCGGTCACGCCGGTTCAAGAAGAGCCATGGGGGATGCGTGAGTTCACGCTGACCGATCCGAGCGGAAACCGTCTCCGGATTGGACGCGGCGCCGACTGACGAGCAGCCAGGGTCAGATTCGCTTCAACTCCGAAAAGAACAACAACCCCAAAAACATCGCGAAGAGTCCCGCGGCCCCAATCGCGATCACCCACTGCACCCCGATGGCTGTCGTCAAGAGGCCGCCGGCGATGGCGCCGATTGGCCCGACACCCCAACCGATGAAACGCAACGACGAGTTGACCCGCGTCATCAAATGACCGGGAATCGTCGACTGCCGGTAGCTCAGCGTGATGGTGTTCCAGATCGTCCCAAAGCCCCAGTTGACGCCACCGGCAACCCCGGCAACGATCAGCCCGGCAATCTTCGGTAAGTGCGGGGCGAGGTCGTAGACCGCCATCAATGGGCCTGCGGTAAACGCGGCGAAGAGGAGCAACTGCCCGCCGCTGAATCGGCGACGGAGCAGCGGCGTCAGCGGCGCGAAGAGCAGCGGTCCTGAACCACTGATGGCGTAAAGGATGCCGGTGAGAGCGGCGTCCAGGTGTAACTCGCGCTGGGCATAGAACACGAACACGCCGGTCAGCAGGTTGTCGAAGAAAATGTAGGCGGCCAGCGACCAGGCGTTCTCCCGAATCGGGCGGTGCCTGAGCATGTACCGGAACCCGGCAGCGAGCTGTGCGCGCCATCCCTTCTCAGCCGGTCGCTCGACCGAGCGTAAGGAGGGCAGCGTGAACAGGGCGGCGGCCGAGACGACGAAGCTGAACGCATCGGCCAGGATCGCGTTGGCCGCGCCGAACGCCTTGACCAGAAAGCCGCCGGCCGACGGCCCCAGCAGTCCGCTGGCGCCCTCGGTCGTGAAGAACCTGCTGTTGGCATCGACGAGCTGGTCGCTGCGAACGATGTTTGGCAGCAGCGCGTACTGCGCGACGTCGAACCAGACCCGGCCCGTGCCGTGAATGAAGGCCACCGCGTAGAGCTGCCAGATTGTGAGCAGGTGGAGCGCCCAGGCCACGGGCACGGTCAATAGCACGGCAAAGCGCACCAGATCGGCCGTCAGCATCACGATTCGGCGGTCCCAGCGGTCCGCATAGACCCCGGCGATCAACGTGAACAGCAGGAACGGCAGGCTCTGCAGCGCTGTGACGATGCCGAGCTGGAGCGGCGAGTGCGTTATCTGGAAGACCAGCCAGGGCAGCGCCAGCAGCGTCACCTGGTCGCCAATCCCCGAAACGGTCGACCCCGCCCAGACGCGCATGAATGGCCCGTGCCGCCAGAGCGACACCGTCCGGTTTTCGGTTACGTCGCTAATCCAGCTTGCTGGGAGATGCCAGTCCTCCTCTTCGGCCCAGTTCGACGATCCGTCCGCGCTTGTTAGAAAACGTTAGTGGTTTGACTCGGGTTTAGGGGAAAGCTACTATCAACCTAGCTTCGGGGTGGGAGCAACGGAAAAGGGAGGAGTGCAATGAAGGGCTCCAGGTTGGGGCGTGTATTTCCAGTCGTGGTTCTCTTGTCATTACTTGTCGCCGCCTGTGGGCCGACAAGCAACAGCAGCTCGGGAGGCGGCAAGACCCTTGACGTCATCGCCACGTGGAGCGGCGACGAGCAGAAATCGTTCATGGCGATGGTCAAGCCCTGGGAGGATCAGACCGGGAACAAGATCGCCTATGAGAGCAGCCGTGATGTTAATGCGCTGCTGACGACGCGTATCCAGGCCGGCAATCCGCCTGACCTGGCGGGCCTGCCAGGTCCCGGACAGATGATTCAGTTTGCCAAGCAAGGCAAGCTCCTCTCGCTCGACGGCGCCGTCGACATGAACGCCCTGAACAGCCAGTACGGGTCGAACTGGGTCAAGCTGGGAACGTCCAACGGCCACCTGGTCGGCATCTTCATCAAGGTCGCGATCAAGGGCCTGATCTATTACGACCCCAAGAACATCTCGTCGACGGGCGTGGACTTCACCACGCCGCCAAAGACCTGGGACGAGCTGGTCAGCGATGCCAACACCATCCGGTCGAAGACGGGGAAGACGCCCTGGTGCATCGGGGTTGAAAGCGGAGCGGCCACGGGATGGCCGGGCACCGACTGGATTAAGGACTTCTTCCTGCGGCAGGCCGGCCCCGCCAAGTACGAGGCCTGGACACAAGCGCAGGAGCCGTGGAACTCGCCCGAGATGAAGACCGCCTGGCAGTCGTTCGGTGACGTCGTGAACAGCTCGAGCATGACCTATGGCGGCAAGAACTACGTGCTCTCGACCAACTTTGGCACGGCGTTTGATCCGATGTTCCAGAGCCCGCCTGGCTGCTACCTGCATCACCAGGCGTCGTTCATCACCAGCTTCTTCACCCACGACTTCCCGAACCTCCAGCCGAACACCGACTTCAACTTCTTCGGCTTCCCCGATATCAACTCGCAATACACGGGCCCTCAGGTGGTGGCCGGTGACCTCTTCGGTATGTTCAAGAAGAGCGACGCGGCTCAGAGCCTGATCAAATACCTGACGACGCCCGCGGCGCAGAAGATCTGGGTCAAGCGAGGCGGCGCCATCTCCGCGAACAAGCAGGTCACCCTCGACAACTACAGCGACGCGCAGACGAAGGCAGCGGCCAAGCTGCTGCTGGCGGCGAACCCGCCCGAATTTGATGCCGGTGACATGCAGGACAATGCGCTGCAGACCGCCTTCTTCCAGGGCGTGACGCAGTACATTCAGAATCCAGGCCAGCTCGATTCGATCCTCGCGCACCTCGAACAGTTACGGACCAGCGGAGCGTAGTCACGAAGTAAAGGAAAAACCGGAGGCCAGCCCGTGAACGCAGATTGGCTCCCGTATCTCGTCGGCGCCGTCGTCGGCGTCCCGGCGGTACTGGTGCTGTACATCGTGGGCACGGACTGGCTCATCCGGCGGCTTCCTCCGGCCACACACCCACGGATCCGACCCTGGGTCTGGGTGGCTCCTGCGCTAATCCTCGTGGCCGCGCTGCTGATCTACCCGATGATCGCGACGGCGTGGATCAGCCTGCTGTCGAAAGACGGCACCAGGTTCGTCGGCCTTGCGAACTTCGCCAATGTGCTGAGCGACAACTCGGTCCTGATCGCGATCCGCAACAACATTTTGTGGCTCGTCTTTTACACCGGCCTGGTGCTCATCTTCGGCTTGATCCTGGCGGTGATGGCCGACCGTGTTCCCTACGAGAGTGGGGTGAAGTCACTGATCTTCATGCCCATGGCCATCTCTTTCGTGGCCGCTGGGATCATCTGGAAGTTCATGTACTCCTATCAACCGAAGCTCCCCGGGGTCGCCCAAACCGGCACGCTCAACGCGGTCTGGACGTCGCTCTTTCAGCAGCAGCCGATCGCCTGGCTGATCGATCATCGCATCAATAACTTTGCCCTCATCTTCGCGGCGGTTTGGATCTGGACCGGGTTTGCCATGGTGATCACCTCGGCCGCCCTCAAGGGCATTCCGCCGGAGTTGATGGAAGCAGCGCGTGTCGACGGCGCGACGGAGCTCCAGGTCTTCTTCCGGATCACGATTCCGCTGCTGGCACCGACCCTCACTGTGATCGGGACGACCCTCGTGATCTTCGCGCTGAAGGCCTTCGACATCGTCTACGTGATGACGGGCGGCCTGTACGAGACCGACGTCATGGCACGGCGCATGTACGGCGAGATGTTCAACAACAGCAACTTCGGCACCTCGGCGGCAATCGCCATGCTTCTGTTGATCGCCGTCATTCCCGTTCTGGTTTTCAACCTTCGGCGATTCCAATTCCAGGAGGCCATCCGATGAGCGTTGCCCCGGTCGCAGCCCCACGGGTTGCCGAGACGCCGATCGTCGTCGACGCCGGCAAGGAGCCGCGGCGCTTCACGCTCGGGTCCCTGCCGCTGAACCTGGCGCTGATCCTCCTCACCATCATCTGGATCATTCCCACCCTCGGGCTGCTGGTCAGTTCGTTCCGGCCGGGCTTCTTGATCTCCCGCACCGGCTGGTGGACCGCCCTCTTCCCGCCGTATCAGTTCACGCTCCAGAACTACACCGATGTTCTTCAAACCAACAACCTGGCCGCCAGCTTCGTCAACAGCCTGACGATTGCCATCCCGGCTACCGTGCTGCCGATTGCGATCGCCGCCTTCGCCGCCTATGCCTTTGCCTGGATGAAATTCCCGGCCCGCAACTGGCTCTTCCTCCTCCTGGTGGGGCTGCTGGCCGTCCCGCTTCAGATGACTTTGATTCCGGTCTTGAAGATCTTCAACGTGCTGGGGCTGAGCGGCAACTTCTTCGGCATCTGGATCGCCCACACGGCGTATGGGCTGCCCTTTGCCATCTACTTGCTGCGCAACTTCTTCGGGGCGCTGCCCACCGACCTGTTCGAGTCGGCACAGATCGACGGCGCCGGGCCGGTCACCATGTTCTTTCGCCTGGTGCTCCCGCTCTCGGTGCCGGCGCTGGCCTCACTCGCGATTTTCCAGTTCCTCTGGACCTGGAACGACCTGTTGGTGGCACTGGTCTACATCGGCAGCAACCCCCAGTACGCGCCGATGACGGTCACGATCGCCAACCTGGTCAACTCGCTTGGCCAGGGCTACGAGCTGCTGACTGCCGCCGCCTTTCTCTCGATGGCGCTGCCGCTGGTCGTCTTCCTCGCGCTCCAGCGCTATTTCGTGCGCGGCATGACCGCGGGCGCCGTCAAGGGTTAGCGCCGGATCAACACCGTCGCGATCAGCGTGATCACGATCAGGCCCGGGACGGCCATCAGGCCGAGCAGCAGCAGCAAAGCGAGGTTCTGCGTATCGTTCGGGCCGGAATCGCTTGCGAGTGCCCCGGCGACTTGGGCCGTCGGACTGGTGAGCAGCGCCTCCGCTGAGCCATCGGCTGAAGCCGGTCCGGTGTTCGGCAGGCCGGCGACCGGCGCGTCGCTCGAGGGTGGTGCGGCGCCCGATGGGCCGGCTGATGGTTCGGGCGCCGTGGACGCGCTCGGCGCTGCGGACGCGCTCGGCGCCGCGGTCGGCGCGGGTGTCGGAGCCGGTGTGGGCGCGGCTGTTGGCGGTGGAGTAGGAGCCGGCGTTGGCGGCGGGGTTGGCCTCGGCGTTGGCGGTGCCGTCGGGGTGGGCAGGGGCGTCGCCGACGGGCTTGGCGACGGATGGTGTTTTCCCGAGCCCGTACTCGACGCGACGGCAACCGACGGCGACAGCGCGGCAAGCGACACGCACGCGGTCGTCAATGCCAACGCTGCTCCGAGCACGATCCCACGCTGACGCAGCTTCATGCCTTCCCGGCCCCTCGGCGCCTCCTGGAGAGACAGGATACCGAGGGTGACGGGCAAAGAACAGAGGGTGAATTGGCGACGCCCTCCTACCATTAGCTGAATGGCCGCCACGCCGAGGGTCGCCGTCGTCACGGGCGCCAGCTCCGGAATTGGAGAGGCGACCGCACGGGCCCTCGCTGGCGCCGGATTTGCGCTGGTCCTCGGGGCGCGCCGGGAGGACCGCGTCAAGGCGGTTGCCGCCGAGCTGGGCGCCCGAGGCTATGCGCTCGACGTTCGTGACCTCGGCAGTATCCAGCGCTTTACGCAGGCCATCCAGGCCGAATACCCCCAGATCGAGGTGCTGATCAACAACGCCGGGCTGGCGGCCGGCCTGCAGCCTCTGGCCGAAGGGTCGGATGACGACTGGGTGCAGATGATGGAGACCAACGTGCTGGGCTTGATGCGGGTGACGAAGGCGCTGCTGCCGCTGCTGCGGGCTGCGCCTCGGGCGCACATCGTGAACCTCGGATCCGTCGCCGGCTTCGAGGTGTATCCGGGCGGCGCCGGCTATACGGCCTCCAAGCACGCCGTGCGGGCGATCACCCGCACCCTGCGCCTCGAGCTCATGGGAGAGCCCATTCGGATCACGGAGGTCATGCCCGGCATGGTGGAAACGGAATTCAGTCTGGTCCGCTTCAAGGGCGACCAGGAGCGGGCGGCTGCGGTCTACAAGGGAATGCAGCCGCTGACCGGAGCCGACGTGGCCGACTGCATCCTCTGGTGCCTGACCCGCCCACCGCATGTCAACATCGACGAGCTGGTGGTGCGCCCGATTGCCCAGGCGACCACCCGGGACGTTGCCCGGCAGGGCTGAGGGCCGGCAAGCTTTTGCACAGAAGTTTCCACATATGCACACCGCTAATTGCTTCTCTGAGTGGCCAAGGGCGCGATATATTGACGTCCGGGGAGGCAACTGTTATGATATCGACGGTATCAACTTACTCATAACAGGTACCGAGGAGGTTATGTATGGCAGTCGTTCATGAGCATGACAACGATGGCGGCTCCAGCGCGGCGGTCGTAGCGATCTTCCTCATCGCCCTGATCGTGATCCTGGCGATCCTCTTCTACGGTTTCGCGGTCGCGCACTGGTTCGGTTTCGGCACCAACGTCATTGTCCAGCAGTCGGGTAGCACCGCACCCTCAATCGCGGCCTCGGCCTCGACCGCGGCGTCGGCCTCGGCCTCCCCCTAACGTCAACCGAGGAGATTCAAGGACCGGCCCCGGTGGCCGGTCTTTTTTTGTAACAGCGGGCGACGGTTCTGTAACGGGGCAAGCAAGGTGGGCGTTCCACAATCGGGCCATGTATCCCGATGTCTTTATTCGACGAGTCTTCGGTTGGCTTCGGCGTGGCGAGCGTGGTCAGGGCATGGTCGAGTACGCGCTGATCCTGGTCCTGATCGCCGTCGTCGTGATCGCGATCCTGATCGTTCTGGGCAACCAGGTGCAGAACGTCTTCTGCAACATCAGCGGCGCAATCGGTCAATAGACGGCGCTACGCTCGTCCTATGCCGGACGGCTGTTCCCTGCTGATTCTTGCCGGCGGGAACAGCCGTCGCATGGGGCGCGACAAAGGCTCGCTGGCCGCCGGCAGCCTGACGCTCATCGAGCACATTGCCCGGCGCCTGGGGCCTGTGGTCGATGAGGTGCTGATGAGCCTCGCTGAGCCAAACCCTGACGCAGCCCGATTGCCGGTCGTGGTGGACCGCTTTCCGGGGATGGGTCCGCTCGCAGGCATGCATGCCGGCCTCCTCGCGGCTCACCACCCACTGGTCTGGGTGGTGGCCTGCGACCTGCCTGACGTCGAGCCGGCACTGGGGCCCTTCCTCTGCGGAATGGCGGACGCCGTCGATGCGGTCGTGCCGGTGGTCGATCGTGATCCGGAGGGTGTCTGCGCCGTCTACCGACGGGGTCTGGCGCCGAAGGTCGAGGCTCTCCTCCGAAGCGGCCGGCGAAGCGTCAAGAGCCTGCTCGACGAAGTCGACTGCCGGTTCGTTGCAGACGAGGAACTCCGCGCCGTCGATCCGACGCTGCGTTCCTTTCGGAATCTCAACACGCCCGCCGAGTACGAGGCCTGGGTCAGGCGGCCGTGAACCGCTCGAGCTGCGCCGCCAGCTCGCTCGGATCGGTTGTCGGTGCCCGGCAGGTGAATCCCTCACAGAGGTAGGCGGTCGGGCGGCCGTCGAGGGCGTGGCGCTCGGCCAGCAAGGGAATGGTCTCGCCGTCCGTGCCAGGGGACTGCGCCATGACACGATTCGGCAGGTAGCGGGAACGCGCAACCTCGAGCAGCTGGTCGGTCTCCGGCCGGTCGGCCGCGCCGATGATCGCCAGCTCCAGCGGCCGTCCCTGTTCAAAATCGAGCGCGGCGAGCAGCCGTCCGAAAGCCTGAGGCGCCTTGGCAGCGGTCGGCGCCAGCCGTTCCAGCGTGCGACGCGCCACCCTGACCCAGGCGTCCTCGCCAAGCAGCTGGCCGGCTCGCAGCAGGACGTCGGTTGCCATCGATGTTCCAGAGGGCACCGCGTTATCGGTTGCGTCCTGGGGACGGACCAGCAGCGGCTGCGCGTCGCGTGCGGTGTCGAAAAACATGCCGGCCTCGTCATCCCAGTACGACCGCAACATCTCCTGCACGAGCACGCGCACGTGATCGAGCCAGCGTCGGTCAAAGCCTGCCTCATAGAGACTCAGGAGGCCATCCGCGACCGCCGCCTGGTCCTCGAGGTAGCCGTCCGATGATGCCCGTCCATCCTTGTAGCTTCGGAGCATGCGCCCATCGCGGCGCAGGTGCGTCAAGAGGAAGGTGGCATTCTGCTCGGCGATTTCGAGCAGGTCACGCCGGTTCAAGACGCGAGCGGACTCAGCCATGGCACGCAACATCAAGCCGTTCCAGCCCGCGATCACTTTCTCGTCGCGGTGCGGCCGGACCCGCCGTCCGCGTTCCGCCAGCAGCCGGTCGCGGACCTGATCGAGGAGGCTGATCGCATCGGGGCTGATCGGATGCAGGATGTTGCGACCTTCGAAATTGCCGGCCTGGCTGACATCGAAGGCCGCGCCAACCCGCATTGCTAGCTGATCGCCGAGCACCGCCTGCAGCTGCGCAGTGGTCCAGAGATAGAATCGACCTTCCTCGCCTTCGCTGTCCGCGTCCAGGCTGGAAAAGAAGCCGCCCTCCGCCGAGAGCAGTTCCCGACGGACAAAGCCGATCGTCTCTTCGGCGACGCGCCGGAAGTCCCTGCTGCCGGTGACCTGCCAGGCATCGAGGTAGGCGCGGGTCAGCAGGGCATTGTCGTAGAGCATCTTTTCGAAGTGCGGCACCAGCCAGTGTGCGTCGACGCTGTAGCGATGAAATCCGCCGCCCACTTGGTCGTACATGCCGCCCGCGGCCATTGCGCGCAGCGTCTCGACCGCCATCCGGCGGGGTGTCTCCTCGCGGGTGCGCGCAAAGGTGCGAAAGAGGACGTCGATCAGCATCGGCTGCGGAAATTTCGGGGCGCCGCCGAAGCCGGCAAAGCGCTCGTCATAGTCGGTCGCCAGCCGCCCATACGCTTCATCCAGCAGGGCGGGGGTGATGGGTCCCGCGGCCAGCGGGATGGCCGGCCGCTGCAGAAAGGCGCGTACCTGGCTGGCCGTTTCGGCGACGTCTTGCGGACGCGAGCCGAACGCCTCTTCGACGGCGGCGAGCACCCGGCGGAACGATGGCATGCCGTGCGCATCGCTGGGCGGAAAATACGTCCCGGCGAAAAACGGGCTGGCGTCGGGCAGGAGAAAGACGGTCATGGGCCAGCCACCGGAGCCGGTCATGGCTTGAACCGCGCGCATGTAGACCTGATCGAGGTCGGGTCGCTCCTCCCGATCGACCTTGATCGGTACAAACGCTCGATTGATCTGTGCCGCAACCTGCTCGTCTTCGAACGACTCGCGCGCCATGACGTGGCACCAGTGGCAGGCGCTGTACCCAATGCTCAGGAGGATCGGCTTCTGCTCGAGACGGGCGCGCTCCAGCGCCTCGTCACCCCAGGGATACCAGTCGACGGGATTGTTCGCGTGCTCGAGCAGGTACGGGCTCGTCTCGTTCGCCAGCCGGTTCGCCATCGTTCTCACTGTACGGGGTGCCCCGCGACGACTGACTATCATGACGCCGATGAGCGGAGCCGTGGACTGGCTCGCCGTCGGGGACATCGCCGAAGAACGGAGCGCGGGCGACCATGCGTCGATCGGGGGCGGAGTTGGACGGCTCGTGGCTCATGCGTCCGGTTTGAAGGCATCGATTGCGGTCGTCGCCAAGCTCGGCGGAGACGACGCCGGCCGCCGCCTGCGGGATTCGCTCTCGCACCTGGATGTGGATCTGCAATGGTTGCGGAGCGCGCCTGGCATAGCCACCACCAGCTGGGTCAACCGGGACGGCTCGGCGCAAGACCGCCGGGTGGAGCGAGGCGCGGATCTGGGGTTGCGTCTCGATGAACTGCCCCCGATGACTGTCAGGGCGAGGTTGACGGTCGTCGGCGGGTACAGCCTCTCGATGGAGCCAGCGCGGTCGGCGGTGATGGGCGCGCTATCGACAGCCGCGGCACGCGGCGGGCGCGCGGCGCTCCTGCTGGACGCGGAACTTCTCTGGTGGACGAACGCGCGCATGACGCGCCGGGTGCTCGAGCCCGCGCTCGCCGCCAGCGATAGCGTGGCCCTGACGTCAGCCGACGCCCGCATCCTTTTCGGGCCGCTTTCCGGGCGCCAGGCGGTCCGCGCCGTCGCCCAGCTCGGTCCTCGCATCGTCTATCTGGAGCAGGAGGACGGCAGCCTGCTGGTTCGGGAGGGCGGCCGGCTGCACGCTATCCCAGCTGCCGGGAAGGGCGCTGCCGCGGCGGATCCGGCCGCCGGGCCCGCGGCATTCTGGGTTGCGCTGGCCCACGGGCAGACGGTCGAAAAGGCGGCGGCGGCCTCGCTCCGGTATCTGGGCTCGCGCCGCCGGCTCTCCGCAGCGCGGCGCTAGCCTGCGGGCTGTAACGCCGATGTCCCGCCGCTGGAGCAGGGCCGCGACGGGCGGTCGGGGCGCCATGAGCAGCGCGTTGCTCCAGCGTGGGATCGTGGCGAGCCTGGGTGGTCGCGGCAGTTTTTTGCGGTGTGCTGCTGTCCTCGGCCGCGGCTGTTCCGGCTCGTGTGCGCGCGGCGGTGAGTGTCTCGTTTCTAGTGGAACCGGCGGCGCTTGAAGTCTCGCCTATCCCTTCGACAGCGCCGACAGGTGTGGCTGAATCTTCGCCCACGCGATAGCGTGGGTCGGAATGCCGGCCTGGCTTAGATAGCGATCGCGCAATCCGCTCAGGTCGGGATAGCCGTGCACGTAATAGATGGCGTGGATGCCGGCGCTGATCAAGAGCTTGACGCATTCGATGCAGGGGAAGTTCGTACAGAAGATGTCGGCGCCCGCCGTTGAGGCGCCGCGATAGGCACTCTGCGCCAGCGCGTTGGCCTCGCCATGGGCGCAGTACTTCAATGAGAGGTCGGCACCGCTGACGCCCCCCACACAGGGGCAGGCTCGCGGAAATTCCTCAGGATGCCAGGTGCCTTTGGGCGTGCCGTTGTAGCCGGTCGCGATCACCTGCCCGTCCCGGACGATCACGCACCCCACCTTTCGACTGAGGCAGGTCGAGCGCAGAGCCGCGGCAAAGGCAAGAATCATCGCGTAGGCATCCTTGTCCGGGCGCTGCTGGTCCCTGGCGGCGTGCTCGAGGGCATCGATATTGGGGGCGGCCCGGCGGGCGCGTCGCGCCGCCGGCCGCGAAGGCCTCGACCTCACCGGTCGATGTTAGCTGGCCTTCAAGATCCGGGTGATGGTCGTCCCACAGTGCGGGCAGGTGCCGATCCGCGCCCAGTGGCCGGAGCGAAGCGCCGTGGTGTTCGCGTTGAGGTCGACGGCGCAATGGCACTGGTAACAAAAGGACAGTTGCGCGGGGGTGCGGGTGGCATGCGCAACCGCAGGAGTGGTGAACCGCAGGGAGAGGATATTGCCTGTCTCGTGCATCTCTCTACTTCTCGTAACGTGCAGTATTCACCCGCTTGTTCGCTCTTGATGGCGACGATCCCGTAACGCTTTCTCATCCGCCTTTCATGCTTACAAGCGGCGTTTCGATCGGCCGACTTGACGCGGCCGGGGCGGCACCGGCCTAATAGGGTGGGAGGTCGGGCGTGTCGCACGCCCGAATAGGAAGCATGAATCACACGGGGGCGACCCCGGTGGCGCGCGGCCTCACGCTGCGCCGTGGCCATTGGATTGCCGGCGCCGTCGTCCTGCTCCTCGTCCTCGTGCTCGGCGCGACCCTGGTCTACCTGTCACCCGTCCTGGCCCTGCTGGACAACCATCCGGCCACGCCGGCGCGCGGCATTCCCGCGCCCGCCACCGCACCGCCACCACTCGACTCCTCGAAACGCATCAATGTCCTGCTCCTGGGCAGCGACAACGACCAGAAATTTCAAGCGAATGCCGTGCTGTCGCAAACGATGATCGTCGTGTCGATCGATCCCGCTCATCATCAGGTCACGCTCCTCTCCCTGCCGCGCGACCTCTGGGTGGCGATTCCCGGACATGCAAGCGCCAAGATCGACCTCGCCTATTCGGAGGGGGGCGAGGCGCTAGCCCGGGCGACCGTTGAGAAGAGCTTCAAGATTCCCATCCATTACTACGCCTGGATCGGGCTCAACGGCCTGGTAAAGGTTGTCGATCGCCTCGGCGGCATCGATGTCGACGTGCTGCATCCGGTGCTCGATGACAACTATCCGAACGATTTCAGCTCGAACGGCTACGGCACCGAGCGGGTCTACCTGGCCGCGGGGCCCCAGCATCTCGATGGCCGTCATGCCCTGCAGTACGTGCGCTCCCGGCACGGTGACCTGTTGAGCGATTTCGGCCGTTCCATCCGGCAGCAGCAGCTGCTGCTCGCGATGCAGGAGCGCATGGCCGGCATGAACATGGTGACGGCGCTGCCCAATTTTGCCCGCGACCTCAGCGGGCACGTCAAGACTGACCTGGACCTGCTTCGCCTGACGCAGCTGGCGATCTTCATGCGCGGTCTCCACAACGGCGACGTCCACCAGGCGTTTCTCACGCCTTTTGTCCGCGACGGCGTCTCTCCCGACGGGCAACAAATCCTGGTGGCCAATTGGCCCGCCATCAACACCTATCTCAAGACGCTGTTCGGCGGGGATCTCCTGTCGTGAGGCGGGCCGCCGCCGCGGTGCTGGCCGTGTTAACCCTAGCCGCCTGCAGCCCGTCAACGGCGCCCTCCCGGGATCCCGGCAAAGTGGTGCTCCCACTCCAAAAGATCTCGGTCCCCGGTCATCTCTATGCCGCCAAGAGCAGGGGCCTTTACGTGTTCTCGGGCACGAAGCTGACTCGACTCGCGAATGGTGTTCAGGTCGAGGATCCGGCGGTCACGCCGGACGGCACCGGGCTCGCCTTCGCGGCGCTTGGGGGGCAGAGCTCGACGATCGTCCTGGCCGACAGCAACGGCAGCAACCAGCGGGCGATCACCCCGTCATCGGCCCCGGAAGGCGCGCTGTGGGCGTTCAAGCCCTCGGTCTCCAGCGATGGGCAGCACGTTGTCTACGTCACCGACCGAGGCAAGCAGCCCTCGAGCCCCCAGAATCTGCAGCCGAACGATCTCGGTGTCTGGATTTACGACGCCAAGACCTCGCAATCGCGGCGCCTGATGTTTCCGGTTCCTTACACGGGAGGCGACAGCGATCCCGTCTACCGGCCAGGCAGCGCTGACCAGCTGCTGTTCACCACCTATCTATATGGTGGCCAGCCGCCCTTGCCGGTCTCGCGCCTGACCTGGATGTCGACGCGAACGGGAGCCAGGGTTTATCTCTCGCCGGACGGCGCCCGGAACTTCGAGCCCACCGTATCGCCCGACGGCCAGTTCGTCGCCTTCATCCACGCGACCCCGACCACTGATGATCTCTATGTGATGCCACTCGCGGCCAGCTACCTGCGTGAGCCGCAGCCGTATCCAAGCGATTCGGCGGCCTTGCTTGCGTCGGGGAGGGTCGCCCAGCCAGTGTGGTCAGCCGATGGGAAGGCAATTGCGTTCTTAATGCTGGTGAACGGAAGCTTCGATCTCTTCATCCTGCCGGTCAGCGTCTCCTCTGGCGTCCATGCAAGTGGACCGGCCCAGGAAATTACCCATGGCAGCTTCCTCGACGCGGACTCGCGTCTGGCCTGGGCGCCTTAACCTCCCTGGGTCCGCCTGCTGATTCCCTCCCCCGCTTGCGGGGGAGGGTCAGGGTGGGGCTTAAGAGCCTAGGCGCGGGTGGGAGCCGCCGTCGGACGGGCGACGCGTGTTTCCTGCGGGCCGCCGGCCTTTTCCCAGATGTCGCCGATCTGATTGATCAGCTCGAGCCACTTTTGCGCATCAGCGGCATCCATCGACGCCTTGACT
>DATASI010000123.1:0-4307 GCA_036269255.1 Candidatus Dormiibacterota bacterium | reverse complement strand
GTTTGCCGGTCAAGGGCGAGTCAAACACGGCATCAATTGCGGGAGGAAAGATGGCGCAGAAGGTTGAGACGCCGCCGATTCGGGGTTTTGCGGAGCTGGATCCCGACCAGGCCAATCCATGGAAGAACGCCCAGCAACAGTTCGACATCGCGGCGGAGGTGCTTGGCCTCGACCCCAACATGCGGCGCGTCTTGCGGGAGTGCAAGCGCGAGCTGACGGTGACCTTCCCGGTGCTGATGGACGACCGGACGGTCCAGATGTTCACCGGGTATCGGGTCCATCACAATGTCGACCGCGGGCCGGCCAAGGGCGGCATTCGCTACCACCAGGGGGTCTCGATCGATGAGGTCAAGGCGCTTGCCATGTGGATGACCTGGAAGTGTGCCGTGGTCGGCATTCCCTACGGCGGCGCCAAGGGTGGGGTGATTGTCGATCCGAAAAAGCTGAGCCGAACCGAGCTGGAGAACCTGACGCGACGATATACCAGCGAGATCAGCATCCTGATCGGGCCCGATCGCGACATTCCCGCGCCCGATGTCAACACCAACGCCCAGATCATGGCCTGGATGATGGACACCATCAGCATGCATGCCGGGCATTCGGTCCCGGCAGTCGTCACCGGCAAGCCATTGGGCATCGGCGGATCGGAAGGCCGCCCCGAGGCGACCGGACGAGGGTGCATGCTGACCACGATGGCCGCCCTCAAACACCTGGGGATCCGGCCCCAGGACGCCACCGTCGCGGTGCAGGGGGTGGGCAATGTCGGCTACACAACCGCCAAGCTGCTCGCCGAGCAGGGGTGCAAGGTGATCGCCGTCAGCGATTCCAATGGCGCCTGCTACAACGAGGGCGGCATCGAGCTCGACGAGGTGGTGCGCGAGAAAGAGTTGAACGGGAGGTTACGGCAGAAGGTTTGCGAGTTCATCAGCAATGAGGACCTGCTCGAGCTGCCGGTCACGGTGCTGGTCCCGGCCGCCCTCGAGAACCAGATCCATGGCGGCAACGCCAATCGCATCAAGGCCAAGGTCATCTGCGAAGGGGCCAACGGCCCGACGACGCCCGAAGCTGACGAGATTCTCCACCGCAAGGGTGTCTTTGTTATTCCCGACATCCTGGCCAATGCGGGCGGGGTGACGGTGTCGTACTTCGAGTGGGTGCAAGATCTGCAGGAGTTTTTCTGGGACGAGCACGACATCAACGACCGGCTCGAGCGCATCATGCTGCGTGCCTTCGACAATGTCTTGAAGGTCAGCCTGGAAAAGAAGGTCATGATGCGCACCGCGGCCTACGTGCTTGCCATCGACAAGGTCGCCCAGGCCACCACGATCCGCGGCATCTACCCCTGACCCATCCGCGACTACCGCGCCTGGCATAGCGACTACGACGACCCGACCAGCTCGCTGTCGCAGCGGCTGGCGGTTGTCCAGCGGCGACTGCGCGAGCGCCTGGCGGCGGCGCCGCCCGGCCGGCTCCGGCTGATCAGCATGTGCGCCGGACAGGGCCGCGATGTCATCCCCGTCCTGCGCGATCATCCGCGTGGTCGGGAGGTCGATGCCGTGCTGCTCGAGCTCGATCCGGCAAACGTCGCGGTGGCTCGCGATGCGGCCAACGGGGCTGGGCTGACCCGGCTCGAGGTCGTCGAGACCGATGCGGCCATCAGCGATCCCTACGGCGCATACGTGCCCGCCGACATCATCCTGGCCTGCGGCATCTTCGGCAACATCACCGATCGCGATCTCGAAGGCACCGTCCGGCATCTCTCCATGCTGTGCGCGCCGCGGGCATCGATCATCTGGACGCGCCACTGGAAAGAGCCGGCTCTGATCGCCGGCGTCCGGCAGTGGTTTGTCGAAAGTGGCTTCGAGGATCTTGGCTTCGACGCGCTCGAGAACGAGCGCAAGGTGGTGATTGGCGTGGCCCGGCTGCAGGCCCCGCCCTTACCGTTTCAACCGCACCATCGCTTCTTCACCTTCGTTCGCTGAGGGGGCGGCTAGGCCCGCTTCAGGTCGGCGCTCAGCGCGCCGGTGACGCGAAACAGATCGGCCGGCCTGATGCCAAAGACATGGTTGGGCGTCCCGGCGGCGGCCCAGACTTCGTCGTACTGCATGAGATCCTGGTCGAGGTAGGTCTGGATCGGGGCCGGGAAACCGATCGGGGGGACACCGCCGATAGCGAATCCGGTGGCCTGCCGAACGGTCGCGGCGTCCGCCTTGCGAATCTCGAGCCCGGTCAACGCCGCGAGCTTGGCAGGATCCAGCTGATTCGAGCCCGACATCAGGGCCAGGACCGGTCGATCGCCGGCAAGGAACAGCAGGGACTTGACGATCTGGCCAACGTTGGTGCCGATCGCGTTGGCGGCGTCCTGCGCCGTGCGGGTCGACGCCTCGAACCGGCGGACCTCTGCCGAGATCCCGGCTCGCTGCAGCGCCGCAAGAACTCGTTGTGGTGCCGAGCCTGCCTGTTCCATAAGCGAAAACCATCCGTTATAATCCGCCAAAACCAACTCCTTCTGAGGTACACGCACACCCTTTGACCTCGAGACGATCGCGAAGGCGGCGGCCATGAGTGTGCGTGCGCCCGCCAGGACATCGGCCGCGCTGCCGGCCGAAACCCTCGAGCTGGGACGCTTCAAGCGCGCGCGGCGCGCCTACGGCTTCGACGAGGTGGCGCTCGTTCCAGGTCGGGTCACCGTCAATCCTGACGAGGTCGACAGTTCATTTGTGCTCGGCTCGCTGCGTCTTTCCATCCCGATCCTGGCGGCGGCGATGGACGGCGTCGTCGACGTCCGGTTCGCGATCGAGATGGGCCGGCTTGGCGGCCTCGCCATCCTCAATCTGGACGGATTGCAGACCAGATATGCCGATCCGGCCAACGTGCTGCAGGAGATCGCCGAGGCACCACGCGAGCGCATCAACGCGCTGCTGCAGAAGCTCTACCAGGCGCCGGTTCGCGAGCAGTTGATCGGCGAGCGCATCACCGCGGTCAAGCGCGCCCGCGTGCCGGTTGGCGTCTCCACCGTTCCGGCGCATGCGAGCCGCCGAGCGCAGCTGGTGCAGGAGGCGGGCGCCGACTGCCTGGTGGTCCAGGGGACCGTGCTCACCGCCCGGCACATCTCGCGCTCCTACGAGCAGCTGTCCTTCGAGAAGCTCTGTGCCCAGCTCAGCATTCCCGTCATCGCCGGCAACTGCGTCGACTACGACACCGCCCTGGAGTTGATGGGCACCGGCATCGCCGGCATCCTGGTCGGCGTCGGTCCGGGCGCGGCCTGCACCACCCGTGGCGTGCTCGGCGTCGGCGTTCCGCAGGTCACCGCAACCAGCGACGTGGCCGCCGCCCGTGAGACCTACCTCCAGGAAAGCGGCCGGCGCGTGCAAGTGATCACTGACGGAGGCATGCGCGTCGGTGGCGACATCGCCAAGGCGTTCGCCTCCGGAGCCGACGCCGTGATGATCGGCTCGATCTTCGCCGGGACCACCGACGCGGCCGGTGGCGGCTATCACTGGGGCATGGCCACCCCCGACCCGAACCTGCCGCGGGGCACCCGCATCAAAGTCGGCCAGCGCGGGACCCTGCGCGAGGTGCTGCTTGGACCCGCGCGGGTGGACGACGGCACCCAGAATCTTGCCGGCGCCATCCGTTCGGCGATGGGCGTCTGCGGCGCCCGCACCATCAGCGAGTTCCAACGGACCGAGCTGGTGATCGCCCCCGCGATCCAGAGCGAAGGCAAGTTGTTCCAGCAGGCTCAGCAAGTCGGAATGGGCTCATAGCCGCCCGCGAACCGTCGACGCTGGTGGAGAACCGTCCCCGTGCGGGGGAGGGCCGGGTGGGGGCAGCAGAATTGGTGCTGGTGCTCGACTTCGGGTCGCAATACAGCCAGCTGATCGCCCGGCGGGTGCGCGAAGCCGGCGTCTACTGCGAGCTGCTGGACGGCGCCACCGCATGGCCGGCGATCGAGGCGCGCTCGCCAAAGGCCATCATCCTTTCCGGGGGACCGTCGAGTGTCTATGCGGCGGGCGCGCCACAGGTGGATCCCGGCGTGCTCGGCGCCGGCATCCCGGTGCTCGGCATCTGTTACGGGATGCAGCTGCTCGCCCATCAGCTGGGCGGGCGGGTCGAGGGGGCGGGCAAGCGCGAGTACGGGCCGGCGCAGATCCGGGTCGAGGACGGCTCGCCGCTCTTCAAGGATTTACCCGTCGAGCTCCCGGTGTGGATGAGCCACGGCGATACCGTGCTGCAAGCGCCGGCGGGCTTTACCGCTATCGCCCGGTCGGAGAACTCGGCGATCGCCGCCATGACCGACGGTATCG
>DATASI010000122.1:0-1787 GCA_036269255.1 Candidatus Dormiibacterota bacterium | reverse complement strand
CCCGCCCGGAGCCGAGGGCAGCGAACCTTCAGTCTCCCTCCCCCTCTGGGGGAGGGACGGGGTGGGGGCGGTGGCTCCAACCGACTCCTCGATCACGGCGATCTCGGTCCCGACGGTGACCGTTGCGCCTTCATTGACCTTGATCTCTTTGAGAACGCCGGCGAGCGGTGCCGGAACCTCGGCATTGACCTTGTCCGTGATCACTTCGACCAGGCCCTCGTACTTCTTGACCTGGTCCCCCGGCTTCTTCAGCCACTTGGATATCGTCCCCTCGGTGATCGACTCACCGAGCTGCGGCATTTTGACCGAAGCCATCCGTCTACCGCCTAGTAGGCGGCGAGCTCCTTTGCCTTTGCCAGGATTCGCTCGGGATTCAGCATGAAGGCGTCCTCGAGCACGTGGTTGAAGGGCATCGCCGGCACATCGGGGCCGGTCAGCCGCATCACGGGCGCGTCGAGCGCATCGAAGGCGTTTTCCATGATGATGGCCATCACCTCCGCGGCAATGCCGGCAAAGCGGTTGTCTTCGTGCACCACCAGGACTTTGCCCGTTTTGCGCGCCGTTGCAATCACCGCGGCCTCGTCCATCGGCTTGATCGTCCGCAGATCGAGCACCTCGGCGGAGACGCCATCCGCCGCTAGCTTCTCGGCAACCTCGAGGCAAAAGTTCAGCATCAGCCCGTAGGCGATCAGGCTCAGGTCCTTGCCTTCGCGCTTGACCTCCGCCTTGCCGATCGGGACGATACCATCGTCGCCATCAGGCACCTCGCCGCGGACCAGCCGGTAGGTTCGCTTGTGCTCGAGGTAGAGGACCGGGTCGGGATCGCGCACCGCGGCCTTGAGCAGACCCTTGGCATCCGCTGGGTTGCTGGGGGCGACCACCTTGAGCCCGGGAATGTGCCCGTAGGTCGCCTCGATGCTCTGCGAGTGATACAGCGCTCCATGAACGCCGCCGCCATAGGGCGTGCGAATCACCATCGGCAGATTGAAATCGCCCGCGCTCCGGTAGCAGAAGCGGGCCGCCTCCTCGACGATCTGGTTGAAGGCAGGGGCGATGAAGTCGGCAAACTGGATTTCGGCGATTGGCCGCATGCCGTTGACGGCGGCGCCGATCGCGATGCCGACGATCGACGACTCGGCGAGCGGCGAATCGATGACGCGATCTTCGCCGTATTTCTTGTACAGCCCGTCGCTCGCGAGGAAGACGCCCCCTCGTTGCCCGACGTCCTCACCGATGAGGAAGACGGATGGATCCCTGGCCATCTCTTCGTCCATCCCCTCGCGGATCGCCTCGATCACCGTTTTCCTGGCCATCAGCCGCCCTGCTTGTAGACGAACCTGGTCAGCTCATCCGGCGTTGGGTCGGGTGCCTGCTCGGCGTATTCAGTGGCTTCGTCGACCTGCTGGGTGATACGCTCCGTCAGCTCCTGTTCGATCGCGTCCGTCAGGCTCCCGCTCTCACGCAGATATTTCGCATAGCGCTGGATCGGGTCCTTCTGACGCCACAGCGCCACCTCCTCCGCCTGACGGTATCGCCGATCGTCATCGTCGCTCGAGTGCGCCGTCAGCCGGTAGGTCTTCGCCTCGATCAAGGTCGGCCCTTCGCCACGCCGGGCGCGCTCAACGGCCTGCTTGGCAACCTCATAACAGGCGAGCACGTCGTTGCCGTCGACCACGACTCCCGGGAAGCCGTACGCGGCGGCCCGGTCCGCGAGGTTTTTGACCGCGACCTGGTGGTTCTGCGGCACCGAGATGGCATAGCCGTTGTTCTCACAGACGAAGATCACC